>CAZJBT010000087.1:0-9830 GCA_964544345.1 uncultured Oscillospiraceae bacterium | reverse complement strand
CCCGGGCTATGTCGGCTATGACGAGGCCGGCCAGCTCACGGAAAAGGTGCGCCGCAAGCCGTACTCTGTCATTTCGTTCGACGAGATCGAGAAGGCGCATCCCGACGTGCTCAATATCCTGCTCCAGATCCTCGATGACGGCCGCATCACGGATGCGCACGGCCGTGTCGTGAATTTTGAGAACACGGTAATCATCATGACCTCCAACGCTGGCTCTGACCGGAAGGATGGCTCCGTCGGCTTCGGCCGCAGCATGACCGAGCAGAGCCGCGAAAAGGCGATGAAGGCGCTCAGCGAGTTCTTGCGGCCGGAATTCATCAATCGCGTCGACGAGGTCATCTGCTTCAATAAGCTGACCGAGGAGAATTTCCGCGCGATCGCCGCCATCATGCTCGGCGAGCTGCGCGACGCGATGGCCGAGCGCGGCGTGACCGTCACCTGGGATGACAGCCTGCTGGATCTGCTCAGCGAGAAGTCGTATTCCGTGACCTACGGCGCGCGCAACCTGCGCCGCACCGTGCAGAAGCTGATCGAAGATAAGATCGCCGAGAAGATCATCGACAGCTACATGGCGCCGATCACGCAGATCCGCCTGTCCGCAAAAGACGGCGACGCCGTGGTCGAGACGATGTAGATATTCAAGGGGAAGGGATCGTGTGGCGGTAAAAATTGTTCACGCAGTCACCGGAGAGCCGGCGGGCGACCGGTTTGGTGCCGCCGAGCGGTATGGCAGATGCCTGATCGGCCAGGACGGCGTCGCATTTCCGCAGCGATTGTCGAAAAAATTTCTGACCTGGGGCGATCTGTCCCGCGCCTTCCTGCGCGTGCAGGAGGTCAACGCGAAGATGTGCTGCGGCAGTGCGAACTTCGATCTGCCGTATCTCATCCTGCGGACGAAGGACGGCGTGGAGTTTTCCACGTCCTTTTCCGAACGGAGAGAAGCTGACCGCGCGCTCGAGGCGATCCAACGCTTTGCGCCCGATCTCCCGATCGGATTTATAAAAGAGGAATAAGGGCTTCCCGGCAAGGCAGTCCATAACGCAAAGCGGCTCCATCCAAACAATGGATGGAGCCGCTTCGTTGTGTCATAAAGAAAAAGGTCACGAAGGCTTTGACAATGATGTTTGATTTTCCTCCTGCGCACAGATGCAAACGGCTGAGAACTCATCGGTGAATCGCTGGAATAACGTATAGAACTGTTCACCCGCGTTGGTCAGACGTACATAGTGATGATTCCGGTCGAACAGTGCCACGCCCAGATCGTGCTCCAGCTTCAGAATCATTTTGCTGACGTTTTGCTGTGACACGCCGAGGATATCAGCCGCTTTTGAGTAATTCAACTGCTGTGAAAGTATGATGAAATACCGAATTGATTTTTCTGTAATCATAGCGTAGTATTTCCGGCCTGAGACCTGCCAAATGGATCGATTTGTTCTCCGGTCTTGCGGTCGAAGTAGATGGTTGTCGTTTTGCGTTTTTCTTTCCATAACCGGATCTTTGCATCGATGGCAGATCGCTCTACGCGGCTTGTGATTTGGCTGCGCTGTGCATATAGCTCAATGAGGTTTTGGGTGATTGCCTGGTATTCTGCATTGAACACTGGCTTCCAGAATCTTCTGGATCGAAGCTGCTGGTTTGAATGGGGACGGGCATCCTCTGATTCCTCCAGGGCGCTCCAGCGCTTAAGAACCGCTTGATATTTGCTCCAAAGCTTTGCGTCTTCTTCCTCTGTCAGCGCCAGAGAAAGCCGAAATCCAATCTCCTTTGCCATACGTTGATACCGGCAGCGCTGCGCGTAATAAGCCCGTTTTTTGGTTCGTTCCCGTCTCATAATGTCACCTACCTTCAACGCGAAGACCGGCTGACGGCACGGTATCCAAAAGTGAGGAGTAAGCCGGCCGCTGCCAGAGCTGCGGCAATCAGGAAGGCCGGGCGGTATGTATCGGCCGCATTGTACACCCGGCTCATGATGATGGGGCCTACGATTCCGGCAGCAGAGAATCCAAAAAACATGATCCCATAATTTACACTGGAGTTCTTTGCGCCGAACTGGCTGGCGGTAAAGCTGGGATATACGCCCATGAAGGCACCAAAGCAGACTCCGATCAGACAGATGCCTATATAAAACAGTACCACAATTCCGTTGCCGCTCCAATACAGCATGGTCAGCGCGGCGATGGCAATCACGAATACTGCCGTCAGTGTATTGATGCAGCCGATGCGGTCAGAGATATAGCCGGCAAGGATGCGGCCAAATGTATTGAATAATGCCAGAACAGATACTACCACGGCGGCCGCTGCTGGCGTCATCCCCAGCATGTTCTGCGCCACACTGGATGCCTGTGAGATTGCCATCATGCCGAACACTGCGCCGAAGAACAGCATAACGATCATGATATAAAATACCGGGGTGGACAGCATCTCCCGCCAGTTTTTATCCGGAACCGAGACGGCAGAGCCGGCCTTAACTGCGGGCGGCGTCCAGCCCTCCGGCACAAAATTGTCGGGGCATTTGAGAATGAACTGTGAAAAAATACCGACAACGACAACAATGATTGCACCAAAGATCAGGAAGGCGTTGCAGACGCCCACTTCATTGATCAGTGCGTTGGCGAGAGGCGGGATGATGACCGATGATATGCCATAGGATGCAGTGACGATGCCGCCGATCAGACCGGCTTTATCGGGGAAGAACTTGACTGAATTGCTGATCGTGCAGCCGTAGGCAAGTCCCATTGCAAGCCCGCTGAGAATACCGTAGCCCAGAATCAGCATAAAAATACTGTTTGCCAGGCCGCAGACAATAAAGCCAAGGCCAAAAAGAATCCCACCGGCAAAAATGACCCACTTTGGCCCAAGCCTGTCGTTGATGAAGCCCCCGGCAATCAGAGTGATAAAACCATCACCATTTCCTATGGAAAAGACAATGGCAAGATCCGCGGCTGTCAGAGTAAGCCCCTTCAGGTCGCTCAGATACGCGGCCATGGGCGATGCAAACACGCTCCAAGCATACAGTGCGCCGATGCAGAGGTTGATGCAGCAGCTTGCTATCATTACCATCCAGCGCCGCTTTGTTAACGACAGATTGTTTTGCACTTGAACAGATTTCATCTCAGGAATCTCCTTTGGCATAATAGATCAAAACTATCATTTGATGCATATTTTACATCAAATGATAGCAAAAAAACATCTAAATGTCAATCGAAAACCATTTGCCGCTTTGCTTGATTTGAACTAGAAAATCCGGTATAATAATTCTATCTTTATTCTCTTTGCCGATGTGGAGGAGAGGCGTTATGGATTTTCATCATCTCCAGTATTTTGTTGCAGTTGCTCAGACGCTGAATTTTCGTGAGGCCGCACGGCGTCTCTCTGTTGCTCAGTCCTCTGTCAGTCGTGCCATTGCCGAAATGGAAAAGCAGCTTGATGTGCAGTTGTTCTTCCGGGATTCGCGCAATATTGCGCTTACTGAAGCTGGAAAGGCATATCTTCCCTATGCGTTGGATATCCTTTCCGCATCAAAGGCCGGCAGGTTTGCCGCCAAACGTGTACAGGAGGGGAATGATAAGCACCTCTCCATTGCGGCAGTGTCTACTTCCAGCTCTATTCTGACAGAATGCCTCTCTGCATTTTCCAGCCAACATCGGGATGTTGTGGTGGATATCGCCTGCAACAGCGGAAACGAGGAGATCGTCGCGCTCAGCGAGAGCCGTTTTGATTTCTATTTTTGCCATCAGTCCATGCTGCCGCAGGATAATCAGATGGATTACCTTATAACGCACAGGGATACGCTGGTTTTGGTCGTGCCCAAGGGGCACCGATTGGCGAACAGACCGCTGGATTTTTCTGAGTTGAAAGATGAGCGGTTCATTACAGTTTCCGAGGTCAGTGGTTCTCTGCTCTATCATCAGATTGAGGCGATCTGTGAGGCGAATCATTATTCACCACAGATTGTAAACCGGTACGATAAGGCCGAATCCGTTCTGCTCTCGGTCAGCGCGGGGCTGGGTATCGCAATTTTGCCCCGAGCGTTGCCCAGTGTCTTTTGGCCGGAAAAAGTAAATATTGTGCCGATCCCAAACTCCAATACAGAGCGTCCGTATATCGTGGCTTGGCACAAGCATTTGCCAAACCCCAGCGCGCATGACTTTTTGAAGATAGTACGGGAGAAATTTCTCCCGACGGCTATGCCGTCTCAGCCAGAGTCCTGATATCATGCTTGTTTTGATTCCGGTTTTTTGTTAAAAACAGAGCTGCGTTCCAGCGGCGACCCGGCAAAGCCGGGGCGCCTTTTCACTGTGCGGCAGAATCTTGCATACCGTTTGACTTTCCGGGCATATTTGGGTACAATGTACGTTGCGACCGGGTCGGACAGCCGCGGGCGCGGCGCAGGCCGCGCATGAGGAAAGTCCGGGCTCCACAGGGCAAGGATAACGGGTAACGCCCGCCGAAGGCGACTTCAGGAAAAGTGCAACAGAGAGATACCGCCGGCTGTTGGCCATCACTATGTCAAACTATGACGCATTTTGCGCCGCCTGGTAGTGCACTGGCCCCGACCGGTAAGGGTGGAAAGGCGAGGTAAGAGCTCACCCATCGGCTGGAGACTGTCCGATGCTGTAAACTCTATCCGGAGCAACATTGGGGACACATTGGCTTGCCCGGCCGTCCCCTTGCATGGCTGGAGCGCGCCGGCAACGGCGCGCCTAGATAGATGGCTGTCGATTACAGAACCCGGCTTATAGACCCGTGTCGCAAATTGCTTAAAGCGAGGGAAGCATATGACGTTCGACGCATATCTTCAAGCTCTGACCGATAAAAAGATCGCGGTGCTGGGGCTCGGCGTTTCCAACCGGCCGCTTGTGCGGCTGCTGGCGGAGCGCGGCCTCGACGTGATCGGCTGTGACAAGCTGGCACAGCCAGACGATAACCTGCTCGAGCTGCAGTCGCTTGGCGCGAAGCTCCATCTCGGGTCGGACTATCTGGAAAACCTGGACGCAGACATCGTGTTCCGTACGCCCGGCATGCGGCCCGACGCACCGGCACTGGAAAAGGCTCGCGCCGCCGGCGCGCGAGTGACGAGCGAGATGGCTGCGTTTTTCGAGGTGTGCCCGTGTCCCATCATCGCCGTGACCGGCTCTGATGGCAAGACGACCACCACCACGCTGATCGCTGAGCTGCTGCGCCATGCGGGCAAAACGGTTTGGGTCGGCGGCAACATTGGCCGCCCGCTCCTGCCCGAGACGCCGCGCATGGAGCCGGATGACGTCGCCGTGCTTGAGCTAAGCTCGTTTCAGCTCATGGATATGGATCGCAGCCCGCATATCGCGGTCGTGACCAACCTTGCGCCGAACCATCTCGACGTCCACCGTGATATGGCTGAATATGTGGCCGCCAAGAAGAACATCTTTCTCCACCAGAATGTGAACGACATACTGGTGATCAATATGGACAACGAGATCACCGACGGTTTCGCGGCCGAGGCTGCGGGTGAGGTGCGCAAATTCTCCCGCCAGGATCGTCCTGCCCGCGGCGTCTATCTGCTTGGCGATACGATCTACCGCGACGGCACGCCGGTCATGACCCGGCGCGATATTCTGCTGCCTGGCTTGCACAATGTGGAAAACTATATGGCCGCCATCTGCGCGACCGAGGGCATGGTGTCTGATGACGATATCCGCGCCGTGGCGCGCAGCTTTGCCGGCGTTGAGCACCGCATCGAGCTGGTGCGGGAAAAGGACGGCGTAAAATTCTACAATGACTCGATCGCGTCCAGCCCAAGCCGTACCATCGCCGGCCTGCGCAGCTTCGATCAGAAGGTGGTCTTGATCGCCGGCGGCTATGACAAGCATATTCCCTATGACGCGCTTGGGCCGGAGATCGTGGAGCACGTCCGCCTGCTCGTGCTCACCGGTGCGACCGCGCCGAAGATCAAGGAGGCAGTGCTCCGCGCGCCGCGCTACCGGCAGGGCAGCCCGGAGCTTCTCGAGGTGGAGGCGTTCGACCAGGCGGTCAAAGCGGCTGCCGCGCTCTCCCATCCGGGCGACGTCGTCATTTTGAGCCCGGCGAGCGCATCGTTCGACTGCTTCCGCAATTTTATGGAGCGCGGTGATGCGTTCAAACAGATCGTACAGAGCCTTTGAGTTAACATAATTATTGAGGATGATGAAAAATGGAGTTGAAAGAGAGTCTGATGACACTCTCCGCAGCCCATGGGCCGACGGGTCGGGAGACCGGCGCGGTGGAAGCGGCCAAGGCGCTGCTTGAGCCGTATGTCACCAGCGTGACGACGGATCAGGTGGGCAACCTGTTCGGCATCCGCGCTTGCGAAAAGCCCGGCGCGCCGCGTGTGCTGCTCGATGCGCACATCGACGAGGTGTGTCTGTATGTCTCCGGTTCGGAGGACGGCTTCCTGACCTTCGTAAACGGCGGCGGCATTGATGCGCGGCTGCTGCCGGACGCGGAGGTTGAAATATTATGTGAACCGCCACTGCGCGGCGTGATCACGTGCCTGCCGCCGCATATCATGACAGCGGAGGAGCAGGAAAAGCCCTTTGAGGCGGACAAGCTGCGCATCGACGCGGCGCTCACGCCCGAGCAGGCGGCCAAGGTACCGGTCGGCACGCCGGTCGTCTGGGCGACAAAGCCGTTTGAAATGGGCGAGGATCTCGTCTGCGGCAAGGCGCTCGACAACCGTGCCGGCGTCGCCGTGCTGCTGCGCGCAATGGAAATCGTCAGAGACGACGTGCTGCCGTGCAATGTGGTCGTACTCGGTTCGGTGCAGGAGGAGTACTCTATGCTTGGCGCTGCGACGGGCGCGTTCTCCATGATGCCGCACGCCGCATTGGTCGTGGACGTCACTTTCGGCGCACAGCCGGACTGCGACAAGGACGGAACCTTCCCGCTTGGCGCCGGAACAGTCGTCAGCATCTGCCCGATGCTTTCGCAGAGCCTGACCGCCAAGCTCCGTGCCATCTGCGCGGAAAAGAACATCCCCTGCGGCGTCGAGATCCTGACCGGCAATCCCGGTACGAACGCTGCCGCGACGCAGATCAGCCGCGAGGGCGTCCCGACTGTGATGGTTTCGGTGCCGCTGCGCTATATGCACACGCCGCGCGAGGTCGTCAGCCTTTCGGATATCGAGTGCTCGGCACAGCTCATCGCCGAATTCCTGCGCAGCTTTGGAGAGGAGACGGCGAAATGATCGAGGCATTAAAAACGTTATGTAAACTTTCTGGCCCGTCCGGCTTTGAGTCGGAGGTGCGAGCGTACATCCGCTCGCAGGCCGAACCCTATGCCAACGAGATCCGGGAGGATGCGAACGGCAACCTGCTCGTGTTCAAGAAAGGCCGCGTGCACCTGAAGCAGACGGTGATGCTCTGCGCGCATATGGATGAGGTCGGCTTGATGATCCGCTCGGCCACGGAGGACGGGTTCCTGCGCTTTGGTTTTCTCGGCAGCGTCGACCGCCGTGTCGTGCTGGGTAAGCAGGTGTTCCTCGGCGAAGACCGCGTACCGGGCGTCATCGGCTTTAAGCCGGTACATCTGTGCGGTAAGGAGGAGCTGAACCGCTCGCCCAAGGTCAAGGAATTGTACATCGACATCGGCGCCCATGACCGCGCGGAGGCCGAGCGCCTTGTGCCTCCCGGCACCTGGGGCGTGTTCTTTGACGACGTCGTTTCCCTGCAGAATCACTTCTTGAAGGCGAAAGCGCTTGACGACCGCGTCGGCTGCGCCATCGAGCTGGCGCTGCTGCGCGAGGAGCTGCCGGTCGATACCTGGTTTGTCTTTTCCGTGCAGGAGGAGATCGGCTGCCGCGGCGCGTTCGGCGCTGCGTTCTCGCTCAAGCCGAGCATCGCAGTCGTGCTCGAGGGCACGACCGCGGCGGATACGCCGCTGTGCTCCGGCGGCAAGCGCGTGTGCGAATGCGGCAAGGGCCCGACCATTTCGTTCACTGACAATGCATCCTTGCCCGATCCGGAGCTGTTTGCAGCCCTCTGCCAGGTCGCGGAGGAGAACAAGATCCCGTGGCAGTATAAAACGCGCAGTGCCGGCGGAAACGACGCCGGCCCCATTCAACGGACTGCGGCCGGCTGCCGCACCTGTGTCGTCTCGGTTCCGGTTCGGTACATTCACAGTGCGTCGGCGATGACCTGCCTGTGGGATGTGGCTAATGCCCGTCTTCTGATCGAAAAATTCTTAAAGTATTTGGAGGAGCAAAATGTTTGAATTACTGAAGAAACTCGTTCCCGTCCATTCGCCGTCCGGCCATGAGTCGCTGGTCGCCGACGTGATCGAAGAGATCGCCAAGCCCTACGGCGAGGTTTCGCGCGATGTAATGGGCAACCTCTGTGTCCACAAGCCGGGCAAGGGCGAGCGCGTCATGCTCGTTGGCCATATGGATTCCATCGGCTTCATCGCGACGTACATCGAGAAAGAAGGCTTCGTCCGGGTCTGTACGCTCGGCGGCGTCCGTCTGCCGTATGCGCTCGGCCAGCGGGTCGTGTTCAACACCGGCGTTGTCGGTGTTGTCTGCGCGGACGCCAACGTCGAGCCGAAGGACTTGACGGCAGACCATATCTACATTGACACCGCCGGTGAGAAGGTCTCGATCGGCGATACGGCGACCTTTGTCGGCGAGACGATCCTCTCTGGTGACCGTCTGATTTCCCCGTACCTTGACAACCGCGCTGGCTGCGCCATTTTGCTCAAGACGCTCATGGGGCTGAAGGACAGCGATGTCGATCTCTATGTGGTCTTTTCTGTGCAGGAGGAGGTCGGCTGCCGCGGCGCCGGCCGCGCGGCCTACGCCATCATGCCCGACCTGTCTGTTTCCGTCGATCTGTGCGGCACGGGCGACGTGCCGTGTGACCCGGGCAAGAATCCGCTCAAGCTCGGCGCCGGCCCGGTCGTCACGCTGATGGATCGCATGGCGATCTCGCATCCAGTCGTCGCGCAGCGCCTGATGGACGCGGCGGATCAGGCCGGCGTGCCGTATCAGCCGTTCGTCGAGGTGCGCGGCGGCACTGATACCGGCAACGTCGCGGCCAGCCGCGGCGGTGTTCCGGCGGCGTGCATGTCGATCTGCGCGCGCTATGTCCACACGCACAATGAGATGGTCAGCCTGTCCGATTGCGAACAGTGCGTCAAGATCCTTGTGCAGGCATTCTCTGCGTGATCCATGCAGATATCAGAACAAACCAGGCAGCTGGCAGTCCGCGCTGAGCGCGACTGCCGCGCTGTTTTTGAGCGGATCGACGATATTGCGCAGGCCAACGCGGAAAAGGTGCTCGCCGCGTTTCAGGAGCACCGCGTCTCTGATTCCATGTTCGCCGGCACGACCGGTTATGGCTACGACGATCTCGGCCGCGACACGCTCGACCGCATCTACGCGACGGTGTTCGGGGCGGAGGACGCGATCGTGCGCGTGCAGTTCGTCAACGGCACGCATGCGCTTGCCGCCGCGCTGTTTGGCATGCTCCGACCGGGCGACAAGCTTGTCTCAGCCGTTGGCGCGCCGTATGATACGCTCAAGACCGCCATCGGCCTGACGGGCAATGCGCCCGGGAGCCTGAGAGACTTCGGCGTATGCTACAGCCAGGCCGACCCGACGCCGGGCGGTCAGCCGGATCTTGCCGCCATTGCGCGCGAGGCCATCGGCGCAAAGGCCGTCTTAGTCCAGCGCAGCCGCGGCTACTCTTCGCGCGATTCGCTGACCATCCCGATCCTGCGCGAGGTGATCGAAACGGTTCGCAGAGCCGAGCCTGCCGCATATATTATGGTGGACAACTGCTACGGCGAGTTCGTCGACACTGTCGAGCCGCCCGAGCTCG
>CAZJBT010000086.1:0-9906 GCA_964544345.1 uncultured Oscillospiraceae bacterium | reverse complement strand
ACTGACTGTCGAAGATGAGTGCGCGCAGCGGTACGGCGCGGTTGCCGGACGGTGCGGGCACACCGGCGACGATGCTCTCGAGCACGGCGTGGATGTTGATGCCGTTTTTCGCGGAGATCTCAGGCGCGTCCATCGCCGGGATACCGATGATGTCCTCGATCTCCTGCTTGACGCGCAGCGGATCGGCGGCGGGCAGATCGATCTTGTTGACGACAGGCAGCACCTCAAGCCCCGCGTCGACGGCAAGGTAGGTGTTTGCGAGCGTCTGCGCCTCGATGCCCTGCGCTGCGTCGACGACGAGCACTGCGCCTTCGCACGCGGCGAGCGAGCGAGAGACCTCATAGTTGAAGTCTACGTGTCCCGGCGTGTCGATCAGGTTCAAAACATAGGTTTCCCCGTCGTCGGCAGAATATTCCAGCCGAACGGCGCGCGCCTTGATGGTGATGCCGCGCTCGCGCTCTAAGTCCATATTGTCAAGGAGCTGATCTTCCATCTCACGCGCCTCAACGGCGTTGCACTGTTCCAAAATGCGGTCGGCCAGCGTCGATTTCCCGTGGTCGATGTGCGCGACGATGGAAAAATTGCGCAGTTTCTCAAGATCGGTCAAGTTGCGTCACCTCAGCGTAGTTTCGTAACCCTTAGTATAAAAGATTTTGCGTTTTTTGTAAAGTCCGGCAATTGCCGTCTTCCTGCTGCCGCGGCTTTCTCAGACCCGTCAGCCGTCCAGTAAATCTGCCAGGAAGTCCGTATCGATGCTGCTGCTCGGGGCAGACCAGAAATGGTCGTTATAATCGATGCTGTCGTTTCCCTGGATCGTGATGC
The DNA here is from genome assembly GCA_964544345.1 of uncultured Oscillospiraceae bacterium. GTDB lineage: Bacteria > Bacillota > Clostridia > Oscillospirales > Oscillospiraceae > CAKTOF01. The sequence continues at coordinate 9,084 of CAZJBT010000086.1, read as the reverse complement.
CCTCGATCTGATCGCCGCTGCTGTCATACCAGTCGATCTGATAGCTCCACCCAGATGATTGCTTGCTCGACTTTCCCTTGTGAAACTCAATGGAGTTGATCATATCGGTGATCTGCCCGATCGTCTCAGCATCCGTGATTTCGACCGACTCCCCAGTGGAGCCAGACCTAAGGGTGATCGTTTGCGCGTCTGTGATTTCAAAGCTCCTTGTCGAACTGCAGCCTGCCAGAGCCAGAATGACCAGAAAGGCGAATATGGCCATGAGCCGCTTTTTCATCTTTGGCGCGCCCCTTTCTACTAAGGTGTCGTGTGCGGATTTAAGGCTGCCCTTCCTTGCGGAGAGGTCTTGGCTGATACAGGCAATAATTCTGTCAGCATCATTTCGCAGTAAAACTTACGCGCGGTGCCGTCCTCCACACGACCCGACCAGGTCAGCGGATCGCTGCCGTCGACGGTGACGGTGGCGTAGATCTCGGGCACGCCATCCGAGACAAAACCCTGTACGGCAGAGAGCTGAAGGATCTGCCCGTTCCACGAGCGAACGTCACGCGATGGCGTGTTCGGGAAGCTCAGACAGAACCGGTCAAAGCCGCCCAGCCCGGATGTGAGCACGCCTGTTTCCACGCCCTCATTCCGGCAGAGCGCCGCCACAGCGGCCCGGATGTCTTCGCCGATCGCCAGCTCGATATCAAAGCTGCGCCCAAAGCGGTATTCGGTCACTTTCATACGGCGCCTCCCGTCAGTCCGTCAGCTCGGTCACGAGCAGGCGGAACGGCTCGGAGCAGAGACAGCCCTCGTGCAGGTGGACTGTCCAGGATTCTTCCTGATTGCCGAGCACGCCGTGCAGATGCGGGCGACCCTTCTCGATAAAACCGCTGACGCCGCAGAGCTGGTAGGGCGTATCGTCCCACGAGAGGGGGTAGTCGCGGTATTCGCCCTCCTCGTTTTTCGCCGCGAAGTGCGAGCGGCAGTGGTCGACCGCGCCCGCGCCTGCCTGGAATACGGCGCGCTCCAGCTTTTGTTCCTCCACGAGATGGCTGACGCTGACGAGGATATCCTCGCCCGGCTCAAGCTCCAACACAAAAACCCGGCCGAATTGAACCGGTTGATATTGACTCATGTTTCTCATCCTTTCTGTTCCGGTGATCCTATTCTTATTCTGGCAGGTTTTTCGCTTGGCGGGAATAGGGAGTTCTGTACAAAAAATCCGGTGCGGATTTGTAGGATTTGCGGTTGCTGTTTCGCTTGCAGCGGCGGCCGGCCTGTGAGGCTGCGGATCTCCGGGATGTGACCTTTCAGGGCTGATTTTACCCATTCAATGAAAACCGACTGCTGCCCTTCGGGCGCAGCCGGTTTTTTGTTTACATCAGCGGTGCGAATACACGGAGGATCGCGCGGATCAGGCGGGTCAGGCGACTGGTCTTGTGGCAGAAGTCGAGCGTGATCTCCTCGCAGATGGCCATGGTCTGCTCGAAATCGCGGCCGATGGCCTTGACGCAGTCCGCGCCGTAGAGCCATACGCCGTCTTCAAAGTGCAGGTACAGGCTGCGGAAGTCGAGGTTGATGGTGCCGACTGTGGCCCACTCGCCGTCGACCCAAAATGCCTTGGCATGGATAAAGCCGGGCACATATTCAAAGATCCGCACGCCGGACTCGATCAGCTCCTCATAGTATGAGCGCGTGAGTGCATAGACATATTTCTTGTCTGGGATACGCGGTGTGATGATGCGCACGTCGATGCCGGAGCGTGCCGCGGCGCACAGCGCGCCGATCATGGTGTGATCCGGGACGAGGTACGGCGTCATGATATAGACGCTCTCCTTCGCGCAGCCGATCAGGTTGAGATAGGTGTTTTCTCCGACGCGCTCAAAGTCGAGCGGGCTGTCGGCATAGGGCTGGACGAAGCCGTGGCCGTTCGTCTCAAACGGCGCGGGGCGGTAATGTTCCACATCCTCGACGCTGCCGGTGACATAGCTCCACATCGACAGGAACATCACGGTCATCGACCAGACAGCGTCGCCGCGCAGCAAAATAGCGTTGTCCTTCCAGTGGCCGAAGCGCTCTTTTTCATTGATGTACTCGTCGGCCAGGTTGATTCCGCCGGTAAAGCCGACCTTGCCGTCGATGATCATAAATTTTCGGTGGTCGCGGTTGTTCAGCCGGCTCGACAAAATGGGGATATAGGGATTGAACACTTTGCACTGGATGCCCATCGCGGTCAGGTCGCGCCGGAAGTGCATCGGCAGGACGGTGATGCAGCCGAAATCGTCATAGATGACGCGCACGTCCACGCCGGCGGCGGCTCTCTCCTTCAAAATGACGAGGATCTCGTCCCACATCCGGCCGGAGCCGATGATGAAATACTCCAGAAAAATATAGTGTTCTGCCTTGCGCAGCTCCTCCAGCATCCGGGGGAAACAGTCGTCTCCGAGCGGGAAGTATTCCGTCTCGGTGTTTTCGTAGACGGGGCCGAATGAGGTCGCGGTCAGGTAGCGCGCCTGCCGTGCGGCGGCGGGACAGGCGTCCTCCAAACGGGCGCAAACAGCCTGATCGGAATGCAGCGCCGACTGCAGCACCAGATTGAACGAGGCCATCTTCCGCTTCAGGCGCAGCGAGAGCCGGTTGCCGCCGAAGAGCAGATAGAGCATCACGCCGAAGATTGGCAGCACGAGGATCGGAATGATCCAGGCGATCTTATAAGATGGGTCGGTCTTGTCGGAGATGATGGCCAGAATGGCGATGACGCTGATAAGCCCCATTACGAAGGTGAACCAGCGCCAGTAGTCTCGGAAGGCGATGAGACCAACCAAAAGTACGCTGAGCTGCAGCAGGATCAGCGCCGAGACGATGACGACGCGGGAGAAAATCAGTTTGACCAGATTGCGCATGGCGGCGCTCCTTCCGTATAAAAGACTGCGAGCTTCGGTGAGCAGCGCCGTTTTTCATCATTATAACACAACAAGAGAAAAAGCAACAGTCTCAGACGAAAATCGTCTGAGACAGTAAATGATTTAGGAACGGAGCGGTCACGCTTCGTGTTCGAGCGCGGTGATCTTATCGACGCGGCGTTGGTGGCGGCCGCCCTCGAACGCCGTGTTCAGCCACACGTCTGCGATCTCGAGCGCCAGATTCTTACCAACGATGCCGGCGCCGAGCGCGAGCATATTCGTGTCGTTATGGCGGCGGGTCATCTGAGCCGAGAGCGGATCGGAGCAGAGCGCGCAGCGCACACCGGGGACTTTGTTGGCGACGATGCTGACGCCGATGCCGGTCGTACAGATGACGATGCCGCGGTCGCACTCACCTGAGGCGACGGCGCGTGCGGCAGGCGCGGCGTAATCCGGATAGTCGCATGAGTCCGTCGAATCCGTGCCGAAGTCCCGGTATTCGAGTCCCAACTCGGTCAGGTGCGCCTTCAGTGCTTCCTTGAGGGTGTACCCTCCGTGGTCACAGGCAATTGCGATCATGTTGCATTCCTCCGTTTTTATAATTGAATGAAGTCCGGCTTGCGGTCTTTGAAGACGGTCAGGTATCGGAAGCCGACGGCGCGAAGCAGCTCCATGCCGTCTTGCAGATGGAGCGCCATGCGATCCGGCGTGTGCGCGTCCGAGCCTATGGTGACGATCTCGCCGCCCAGCTCCCGGTATTCGCGCAGGATATATTCCGGCGGCATTGGCTCGCCGCCGCAGTTGAGATAGCCCGAGGTGTTCAGCTCGATGCCGCGCTCGTGCGCTATGACGGTTCGCAGCAGCTCCCGCACGCGCTCGTCGTGGTTCCGGAAGTCGATGTCCACACCGTCGCGCACGCGCATGTAGCGCAGTGGGTAAGTGATGTGGCCAATCACATCGTAGAGATCGGTTTTGGCGAGTGCGATGAGCTGATCGAGGTAGTCGGTCAGCAGCGCAAGACACGCATCCCGGTCACAATAGTGCTGAAAGTAGTAGTCCGTCTGACCCGTCGGGTTATGCACCGAGCCGATGACGAAGTCGAGGTGTGGGTGCGAGAGCACCTGCCGGGCGTAGTCCGGGTGCTGCGTTGCCTCGCCCAGCTCGACGCCGAGCCGCAGCTCGAGCAGGCCGCCCAGCTCCTCCTGCGCGCGGGCAAACTCACGCTCCTCCGCCTCCCACGAGAAATTGTGCGGGGCAAAGACGCCGTTTTCGTCGAGCGTGTCGCAGTGGTCGGTGAAACAGACCTGCTGCACGCCGGCTTCATACGCTGCGCGTGCCATGACGGCCATAGGCACGTCGCAGTCCATGGAGCAGATGCTGTGGCAGTGATAGTTGACGAGCATAAAACCCTCCGATTCTAAAAGAGCAGCAGAGCCGGCAGCGCGGCAGAGCACGCGAGACAAATGCCGCAGTAGCCATATGCCGCGGCGCGGCGGCCGCGGGAAAGGTAGCCGTTCCAGACAAAGCAGAGCGCGAAAACGCTCATAGCAGCGCCGAGACCGGAGCCGGAAAAGATCCAGACGAGCAGCCCTGCCAGATAGAGTACCCAGACAAGCAGTGCGGTCGTGTCGCGCCGCGTAAAGGAAGCGGCTGCGGCGGTGAGCATTGCGAGCAGACCGCCCCAGAAGATCAGGGGCTGGAGCAAGGAAGCGCCGAGCAGCACGGGCGGGTCGATCCAGATGCGGAACGAGAGCGTGCGTACCAGCACGAGACGCCAGAAGCCGCTCTGTACGAGCAGGTTCGGAAAGACCATGCCGCGGGCGAGGATGGCGGCAGGCAGGCAGATGGCGGAAGCGCAGAGGACGCTGAACGCCGCAAGCGCCGACAGAAGCAGCGCGGCGGTCTTACCGGCCATCTCGCAGCGGCACAGGCGGAGCGCCAGCGAGATGGCGAACAGCACGGCGAAGCCAAGCCCAAACCAGAGGGTAATGTGATCACACCAGACGGCGAGCCAGAAGAACGCCGCCGAGAGCAGTAGCGGCAACAGAAGCGTGCCGGCTCGCGCACCGCTGCTTGCCGTCAAAAAGCGGAAGAAAAACAGCATGGCGAGCAGCATGCACGGCACCGAAAAGCTGGGCACCGTACTGCTCGGGATCAACGAAAATGCAAGCACTGCGGCGCCGGCCGCGGCGACGGCGCGTCGGCCGAATACGGAGCGAAGCAGCAGATAGCACGGCAGAAGCGTCAGCCCGAGGGAGATCGCCCAGCCGCCCTCTCCGGTGAGCAGTGCGTCGGGGCAGAGCAGCGCTTCAGCAAACGATACCTTGCCGAGCCGGACGAGCAGGACAACGCCGAAGGCGCACAGACCCGCGGCTGCGGCGGAAAACAGCACAAGCGGAAGGTAATCGGGTCGGCCGCATGCGAAGCGGCGCCCGGCAAAGGAGAGCGCTGGCCGGTCGTACGTCTGGATCCACTCCAACGTGCCGAGACGCGGCTCCATTGCGCGGCAAAAGCCGTCGAAGTAGACGAGCTGCACGGCAAAGACCGCAAGTGCGGCCAGGAGCCAGGGCAGCGGGATGGAATGAAGCAGGCGCACCGCGTTGATCCAGTCAGACATCGGATCTCCTCCATTCTGCGCAGAAAGCGGTGATTTCATGCAGGCAAGCAGGCTGCCTGCACGTTTCGCTGGTTTGACAGCTATTATACCATGACCGCAGGTCATGGTATAACGGCCATATGCGCGCTCCGCGCGCATGGCCGGGACTTTTAATTTTAAGCGCGTCGGCGCACTGCGCCGACATGCGCTGGTATAATAGCTGCTTTGCAGCTATTATACCATGACCGCAGGTCATGGTATAACGGCCATATGCGCGCTCCGCGCGCATGGCCGGGACTTTTAATTTTAAGCGCGTCGGCGCACTGCGCCGACATGCGCTGGTATAATAGCTGCTTTGCAGCTATTATACCAGCGTTTGCGGAAATAGTAAATAAAAAGGCGCTGTGAGACGCTATGCGTCAAACCGGCAGAGCCGGTGCGCCGTCTCGCGCACGGCGCAGATCTTGTCGGCCAGGCAGACGATCCACGCTTCGCGGCAGGTCGGCGGCACGAGTGTGAGCGGAAACATGTGCCGGGCGATGATGTTGATCTCACACGGCGTCAGGGAAAAATCTGCCTGTGCGTTGCGCAGGGCAAAAAACGCATGGCGGAAGCCGTGCAGGCGGTGGCTCGGATCCGATTCGTGCCAGTCGTAGAGGAAGTAGTCGTGCAGCAGGGCGCCGCGGATGAGCGAGCGGTAGTCCACCGGAATATGCAGCAGAAGGGCGATGCGGCAGCTCAAAAGAGCCACGGCAATACAGTGCTGACAGACGCTCACGCCGCCATGCTGGCGAAAGTGCTCCATTTGTGAAAACCGGGACGTGACCCGCAGCAGCAGTATGGTTTCCAACACCATGGCGCGGCAGCGTGTCCAGCTTGCATATCTCAAGGGAACAGAGGCCTCCTGTCAGTTCGCTTTGATAGCATTATACCCGTCATCCGCGCGCGGCTCAAGGCAAAATTTCAACAGATTGCAGATGCGCCGCGCAGCGGGTTTCGGGAAAAGTGTAAAAAGGAGCTGCCGCAGACTTTGCGGCAGCTCCTGAAAGAGCTTATTTTTCTTTCAGCTTGTCCCAGAAGCTCTTGCGTTTCGGAAGACCGTCGTCGCCAACGCTGTCAGCGAGCTTGCGCAGCAGTTCCTTCTGCTCGCGCGTCAGGTTGGTGGGTGTTTCCACCACAACCGTAACATACTGGTCGCCGCGGGACTTCGAGTTCAGGTAGTAGATGCCATTGCCGCGCAGGCGAAAGGTCGTACCGGTCTGCGTGCCCTCGGGAATGGTGTAGCGCACCTTGCCGTCAAGCGTTGGCACCTCGATCTCCGAGCCGAGCGCGGCCTGTGAGAACGAGATCGGCATCTCGCACAATACATTCGCGCCGTCGCGCTCAAAGATCTTGTGCGGCAGGATGTTGACGCCGATGATCAGGTCGCCGGCCGGCCCGCCGTTGCTGCCGGCGTGCCCCTCGCCCTTGACGCGGATGGACTGGCCGATGTCGATGCCGGCCGGGATATGGACGGTGATCTTCTTGTTCTTGCGGATGCGCCCCTTGCCCTTGCAGGTCTGGCAGAGCGTTTTGATGATCTTGCCGGAGCCGCCGCAGCGCGAACAAGCAGACTGCTGCTGCATGGTGCCGAACATGGTCTGGCGCGTGGTACGCACCGTGCCGGTGCCGCCGCAGACGGGACATGTTTCCGGCGAGGTGCCTTCCGCGCAGCCGGAGCCGCCGCATTTTGTGCAGGACTCGATCCGCTGCACCTCGACCTGCTTGTCGGTGCCGAAGGCGGCCTCCTCAAAGGTGACCGTCACCTCAGCGCCGGCGTTGTCTCCCTGTCGCGGCGCGTTGCGGCGCTGGGAGGACGACGAGCTGCCGCCGCCGAAAAAGTCGGAGAAAATGTCGCCGAAGCCGCCAAAGTCAAACCCGCCGAAGCCGCCGCCAAAGCCGCTTGCAGCGTTCGGATCGAAGTTCGGATCTACACCGGCGAAGCCGTACTGATCATAGCGGGCGCGCTTTTCCGGATCGGAGAGCACCTCGTTCGCTTCATTGACCTCTTTGAATTTTGCCTCGGCTTCCTTGTCGCCGGGCTTCATATCGGGATGGTACTTCTGCGCCATTTTGCGGTAGGCCTTTTTGATCTCAGCCTCCGTCGCGGTCTTGCTGACGCCGAGCACCTCATAATAGTCGCGTTTGTTCTGATCTGCCATCGGGTTTCACCTCGAAAAACGGGATAAAAGGGGGATGACCGGCATCCCCCTTTTCCTCACTTGGTTTCGTCGTCATCGACGACCTCGTAGTCAGCGTCGACCACGTTGTCGTCCGGCGCCGCCTGCTGTGCGCCGCCGGCAGCGCCGTCCTGCGGCTGCTGCTGGTAGAGCTTCTCAGAGATCTTGTAGAACGCCTGTGTGACGGCCTCGGTGGACGCCTTGATGGCCGCGATGTCGGCGCCCTTGAGCTTCTCCTTCAGGTCGGCAAGGGCGGATTCGATCGGCGCTTTTTCCTCGGCCGTGACCTTGTCGCCGAGATCGGCAAGCGTCTTTTCGGACTGATAGATCATCTGATCGGCGGCGTTGCGGGTGTCGACCTCGTCTTTTTTGGCCTTGTCCTCGGCCGCAAACTGCTCGGCCTCGCGGACTGCCTTGTCGATATCCTCCTTGCTCATGTTGGAAGAAGACGTAATGGTGATGTTCTGTTCCTTGCCGGTGCCGAGATCCTTGGCGGAGACGTTGACGATACCGTTGGCGTCGATGTCGAACGTGACCTCGATCTGCGGCACGCCGCGCGGCGCCGGGGCGATGCCGGTCAACTGGAACTTGCCGAGGGTCTTGTTATAGGCGGCCATCTCACGCTCGCCCTGGAGCACGTGAACCTCAACGGAGGTCTGACCGTCGGCCGCAGTGGAGAACACCTGCGACTTCTTGGTGGGGATGGTGGTGTTGCGCTCGATCAGACGGGTGAACACGCCGCCCATCGTCTCAATGCCGAGCGAGAGCGGGGTGACGTCGAGCAGGAGCAGACCCTGTACGTCGCCGCCGAGGACGCCGCCCTGGATGGCCGCGCCGACCGCCACGCACTCGTCCGGGTTGATGCCCTTGAAGCCGTCGTGGCCGGTGATCTTTTTCACAGCCTCCTGCACGGCCGGGATGCGGCTCGAGCCGCCGACCAGCAGAACCTTGGACAGCTCGGACGCAGACAGATCCGCGTCGGACATAGCCTGTTTGACCGGCCCCATCGTGGCTTCGACCAGATGTGCAGTCAGCTCGTTGAACTTGGCGCGTGTCAGCGTGACGTCAAGATGCTTCGGGCCGTTGGCGTCGGCCGTGATATACGGCAGATTGATATTGGAGGAGGTGACGCCGGACAGCTCGATCTTGGCCTTCTCGGCGGCCTCTTTCAGGCGCTGCATGGCGACTTTGTCGCTGGAGAGATCGATGCCCTCGGCCTTCTGGAACTCGGAGACGAGGTACTTGATGATGCACTCATCGAAGTCGTCGCCGCCGAGGCGGTTGTTGCCGGCGGTGGCGAGCACCTCGATGACGCCGTCGCCGATCTCGAGGATCGAGACGTCGAACGTGCCGCCGCCGAGGTCGTAGACCATGATCTTCT
>CAZJBT010000085.1:2077-9973 GCA_964544345.1 uncultured Oscillospiraceae bacterium | reverse complement strand
TTTGTCGGAACTTCCGGCGGCTTGGGCGCGTCGGTGCTGTGCGCGCTGGGACTGACGGCGCTCATTGTGCTCGGCGTCGGCATGACCTTTATCATGACAAAGCTGTTGTCGAAAAACGTGCTGCGTGGATCGCCGTCACCGTTTACGCTTGAATTGCCGCCGTACCGGCGGCCTCAGATCGGCCGGGTCATTGTCCGCTCCATTCTTGACCGGACGCTGTTTGTGCTCGGCCGCGCCGCTGCCGTCGCCGCGCCCGCAGGATTGCTGCTCTGGGTGATGGCCAATGTCATGGTCAGCGGCAAGAGCCTGCTTCAGCTCTGCTCGTCATTTCTCGATCCATTCGCGCATCTGATGGGGATGGACGGCGTGATCCTCATCGCATTCATCTTGGGCTTTCCTGCAAACGAGATCGTGCTGCCGATCGTACTGATGGGCTATCTGGCGCAGGGCAGTCTCTCGGAACTGGGCGAGCTGGCACAGCTTCGCGAGCTGCTCATGGCAAATGGGTGGACAGCGGTGACGGCGGTTTGCGTGATGCTGTTTTCTCTGATGCATTGGCCTTGCTCGACGACGCTTCTGACCATCAAAAAGGAGACGGGGAGCTGGAGGTGGACTGCACTGGCCGCCGCGCTACCAACGGCATGCGGCGTTGTATCGTGCGTAATCGTCGCTACGGCAGCCAGATTGTTTACATAAAATTTCTTTTGCGCGGCGGCGTATGGTATGTTAGTTGCAAAGCAGCTATTATACCTGCGCATGTCGGCGCGCTGAGAATTTAAGATTTCGGCCATGTGCGCAGAGCGCGATATGGCCGCTGTACCATGTCGTGGTACAGGATAGATAGAAAACGCGATTGGCGCGGACGGCGCGCCTGGGCATATAAGGGGATCAGGCGGAAATGGCACAGAAAATTCTCATCGCGGAGGATGACGCAGATATCCGCGCGCTGCTTCGGCTCTATCTCGAGAGCGAGGGCTATGAGGTGATCGCGGCGGACAATGGCGCTGCCGCGCTGGCTGAGGCGCGCGAGAGACTGCCGGATCTCGCTATTTTGGACGTGATGATGCCGCAGATGGACGGCTATGCGCTCACGCGCGCTCTGCGCGAGCTGAGCGATCTGCCGATCCTGATCCTGTCGGCCAAAAGTCAGGCCAATGAAAAGATCCTCGGGCTGAATCTCGGTGCGGACGATTATATTGCCAAGCCGTTCAATCCGCTCGAGATCGTCGCGCGCGTGAAAGCACTGCTGCGCCGGTCGAGTTGGACGGCGCCTGACGTGCTCACGGTGGGAGATCTCGCGCTCGATACAGCGGCGTGTACGCTGACGCGCGGCGATAAAACCATCCCGCTCACGCCGACGGAGTACCGCATCCTGGCTGTTCTGATGCGCGCGCCGGGGCGGATCTACACAAAGGTGCAGCTCTACGAGGCGGTCAACGGTGCGTATTATGAGAGCGACGACAACACCATGATGGCGCATATCTCAAAGCTGCGCAACAAGATCGAGGACGACCCGAAGAAGCCAACCCATATCATTACCGTCAAGGGGTTGGGGTACAAATTTGAAAAGAAGTAAGAAAAGCAGCAGCCTGTTCACTGTCCTGACACGCAGCTTTTTGACCCTTGCGCTGATGCTGCTGCTCGTGACGGCAGGTGTATACTGGCTCTGGCTCCATTTTGCCGACCAGTGGTTCGGTCTGGGAGATGTGGACGGGCTTTTTTGCTCGCGCGCTTTCACTGCGGAGGAATATGGCAAGGTGAAGCCGTCGCGCTATCTCGGAAAGGGCAGCGCGTTTGCGGTGCTTGAGGGAGACGAGCTGCTCTACTGCTCCTCGGCGGAGTTCGACGCTGTGCTGACGCCGGGGGAGCTTTCTTGTGTCCAGGTTTACGATTATAGTAGTTACGTAAATTACTACAGCTACACAGACGACGATGGCCGGCCGGCATACCTGGTGGTCAAGACCACCTTTTTAGACGACGGTACGGAGCAGGTGCAGCTCATGCAGCTCGACGAGGTGTACCGCGTGATCAGCGGCGGCCTGGGCGATGGACGGGAAAGCTACACCGCACGCGAGTTCGGCTTTCTGACGGGCGCCTGGTCGGACAGCTATGAGATCGGGCGAATGGAATTCACGGCGCGGGATGAGGCGGCGCGCACACTGCTTGTCTGGATGCCGTCGTATACGCTGCAGCATTACGAGCGAGCCGTGACGGCGGCGAACCGGATCTGGCTGCTGCTGATCCCGCTGTACCTGATCGCGTCGGCGTGCTTTATCTTCGGCCTGCGCCGGCGGATCGGCAGGCCGATCGCGCGGCTCGACCGGGCGATCATCCGGCTCGGTCAGGGCGAGATGGCGGAGGTAGAGGATTGCGGCGGCCCGGCGGAGATCCGCCGCCTGGCTGAGAACTTCAATGCGATGGCCGAGCGCCTGCATGAGAGCGAGCGGGAACGTGATCGGCTCGACACGGCGCGCCAGAAGCTGATCGCGATTTTTCGCACGATCTGAAAACGCCGATCACGGTGATTGAGGGCTATGCCAGCGCTATCCTGGATGGGAAGGTGCCTGCGGACGAGCTGCCGCGCTATCTCGAGGCGATCGCCGACAAGGCGGAGTCGCTGACGGCGCTCATCAACACCTTCTATGAATACAGCAAGACGGAGCATCCGGATTTCCGGCTCTCATGCAGGGACGTGGATCTCGGGGAATTTCTGCGGGAGTATCTGGCGGAGAAGTACGAGGAGATCGACCTCGCGGGCTTTACGCTCGATGTGCGGATCCCGGAGACGCCGGTCTGGTGTCGGCTTGACAGCTTCCAGTTCCGCCGCGCGATGGATAACATCTTGTCCAATTCGCTGCGTTATAACACGCTCGGTACGATGATCCGCGTGAGCCTGACGGCGGACGGCCTGTGCGCCCGTCTCCGGGTCGCGGACAATGGGATCGGCATTCCGCCGTCGATCCGTGAACGCCTGTTCGAGCCGTTCACGACGCGCGCTCTGGCGGCGGCAGCGGCCTTGGCCTTGCCATCGCCCGCCGGATCGTGGAAACGCACCAGGGCTCGATCCGTCTGCTGCCGCCGTCCGCGGATGGACGCGGTACGACGTTTGAGATCCTGCTGCCGCGCCTGAAGCAATCTCCCGGCGACCATCTTACGAAATTGTAAGGTGACGTTCTGGACGAATAAAGAATGATCTGTTATATTGAGACTTGAAAAGCAAGGAAAGGAGCGGAAGACGATGGCGGAAGTCAGTCTGCAGGATCGCCCGCTGATTGAGGTCAGAAACGTCCGCAAGGAATATCCGATGGGCGACGAGGTCGTTGTGGCGCTCAAGCGCATCAACCTGACGGTCATGCGCGGCGAGATCTGTTGTATTTTCGGTCAGTCCGGTTCCGGTAAGAGCACGCTGCTCAATCAGCTCGCCGGCATGGAAAAGCCGACGCGCGGCGAAGTGCGGATCGGCGGTGTGCCGGTTTCACGGCTGAGCGAGAACGAATTGGCCTCGTTCCGGCAGCGGCATGTGGGCTTCGTGTTCCAGTCGTACAATCTGATGCAGAACATGACGGCGACAGAGAACGTGGCGATGCCGCTGATGTTCCGCGGCGTGCCGAAGGCCGAGCGCGAGAAGGCCGCCCGGGCAATGCTCGCCCGCGTGGGTCTGCCGAACCGGCTCGACCATTTCCCCAATCAGATGTCCGGCGGCCAGCAGCAGCGTGTCGGTATCGCGCGCGCGTTTATCACGCGGCCCGACGTTGTGTTTGCAGACGAGCCAACGGGAAACCTCGACTCGCGTACCACGGTAGAGGTGATGGAGATGATCTGCCGGTTCGCCCGAACCTATCACCAGACGATCATTCTGGTGTCGCACGACCCGGAAATGGCTGCCTATGCCGACCGGATCGTCACGCTGCGCGACGGCGAGATCATCAGTGATGAAAGAAAAACGAAGGAGAGTGCGTGAGATGAAACAAGGATTTGCGCGGGCGACCGCTGTGCTGCTGATGCTGGCGGCGTTGGTCTCGGTTCTGCCGATCGGCGTGTCCGCTGCGGCGGCGATCGCCCCGACTGTGACTTCGTATGAGATCCAAAGCACAGCGGGCAATACGCTCAGCAGCATCCAGAAGGGCAACAAGGTCAACTTGATTTTACATATTAAGGACACCGGCGTGACAAATGAAAGTAAAACCCTTACAGCGGACGATATTGATGCGACAAAGCTGGTCGACAGCTTTTCCAATGCCAGCGCGGTCACGCCGTCTGAGGTTGATGGCGGATGCGATGGTGTGCCGCTGACCTATACGCTGACGGTCAAGGACGTCACTTATTCCGGCACCGGCAAGAGCCTTCGCCTGATGATTGGCTATGCGGGCGCGTATACCACGATCGACCAGACGATCTCGCAGGCGGTCGAGTATGAGGAGCCAGCTCAGTCGGACATCGACATCGGCACGCCCGACACGATTCCCACGCCGATGATCATCATCAGCCGCGGCGAGATCACGGAGCCGATCAAGGCGGGGCAGAAGATGGAGGTCACCATCCAGATCCAGAACCTGAGCAATGTGGCGCTGCGTTCCCCGATCATCAAATATTCTCCGTCCGATTCGCTGATGCTGACCGGCGGCAGCTCGACGTTTGTCCTCGAGGATATCGCGGCGAAAAAGACCGTCACGACCACAGTGGAGGTGCAGGCGCTTACCTCCATTTCCTCCAGCCTGCAAAACCTTGGCGTGGAGCTGACCTACAATTACTACAACAATATTTCCACCGTGCAGGCAAGTGCATCCGAGCAGGTCACGATCCCGGCGACGCCGACAACCGGCTCGTCCATCACCGTGCCGGAGCCGCCCGTCATCATCACGCGCAGCGCGCTCAACCCCATTTCGGCCAATCAGACGTTTGATCTCACGCTGACCTTCCAGAACGCGGGTACGACCGCGCTCGTCAGCCCGGTGGCGACCGTCTCGACCTCTGAGGCGCTCGTGCTGCAAAACGATACTTCGACCTTTGTGCTCGAGGATATCCCGGCGGGCGCGAGCCAAAGCATTACGCTGACCATCAAAGCGGCTTCTGAGATCATGTCAACGACACAATCGGTCATCGCCGACCTGCGCTTCAGCTATGATAACGGCAGCGGCCTAGTGCAGTCGTCCACGTCCGAGCGCGTCAATATTGCCGCGAACGTGACACAGCAGGAGACCCAGGATCCGCAGACGGCCAGCCCTGTGCCGAATATCATCATCAGCGACTTCGGCTTCGGCGGCGACTCCGTCGCGGCGGGCGAGCCGTTCAACCTGAGCTTTACGTTTACCAACACGGGCCGGCTCGCCGTGGAAAACATCGTCGTCCTTGTGGATGGCGGCGAGTGCTTCACGATGAACGGTTCGACCAACACCTTCTATTATGACAGCCTTGCCGCCGGCGGTAGCCTGACGCAAGAGGTGCCGATGCAGACCCTGGCCGCAGCCAAGACCGGTGCGCAGACGGTGAACGTCTCGTTCCGCTATGAATATGTGGATGATAAGCAGCGTGCATCGTCCTCGGCAGACATCAAACTGTCGGTTCCCGTCTATCAGCCCGACCGGCTCCAGATCGATGATCCGTCGCTTTTCGATATGGCTTATGCGGGCATGGAAACGACGATCACAATGAGTTATGTCAACAAGGGCAAGGGCGATATCTCCAATGTCGAGGCGAGCATTTCCGGCGACGTGGACGCCTTGCAGCCGACACAGTATCTCGGTAACTTTGCCTCCGGTCAGAGCGGCAACATCAGCTTTGTCGTCACGCCGTGGACGGCGGGCGATACGGAGCTGATGATCACCATTACGTATGAGGACGCCAATGCGCAGACGGTCACACGCGAGTTCCCGATGACGCTGCCTGTTATGGAGATGAACTGGGGATGGGACGAGCCGTACATCCCGGAGGAGGATCCGATGATGCAGGAGGAGGATTCCGGTATCTCCTGGGTCTGGATCGCAGTGGCGGCCGGCGGCGTGCTGCTGGTGCTGATCCTGGTCATCGTTGTCCGCCATAAAAAGAAAAAAGCGGCGGCGCGCCGCGCGGAAAATGAGTGGAGCAGTTGGGATGATGAGCTGCCCGACCCGCCGCAGGAGCAGACGCCGGCCGGCGTGGGAGGAAAGGAGGCGTAACCGATGCGGAATCGCGATATTCTGCATATGTGTCTCCAGAATCTCAAGCGGCGCAAATCGCGTACCTTCCTGACCGTGCTGGGCGTGCTGATCGGCTGCTGCGCCATTGTGGTGATGGTGTCGCTCGGCCTTGGCACGCAGGAAGCGCAGGAGAAAATGCTGTCGCAGATGGGCGACTTGACGGTCATCGAGATCTATAATTACAGCAGCTCCAGCGACAACAAGCTCGACGACGAGACAATGAACGCGTTCCGCCAGATCGAGGGTGTGGAGGCGGCGACACCGAAGCTCGATATAGACTACTATTATCCTGCGCAGCTTTTTGCGGGCGTCAACCGGCGCTATATGACCTATTGGAGCACGATCATGGGCGTGGACATGGATTCCGCGGAGAAGCTGGGATATGAGCTGATCTCCGGCAGGCTGCCGGAGGCTGCTGACGAGGTCTTGGTCGGCCAGTATTTTGCCTATAACTTCTACGATACGATGCGGCCGGATGGCATGAATTATGTTGACCGATATGAGGGCGGTTGGGATGAGGAGGGCAACCTCGTCAATGTTCCCGACGCCTACTTCGATCCGACCTCGACCAAGATCACACTGGAGATCAGCCTGAGCACTGGTGCGACCTTTACGGTCGACGTCACGCCGGTCGGCGTACTGAAAGAGGACTGGAACCGCGGTTATGAGACGTCGGAGGGCATTGTGATGGACTTGAGCGCACTCAAGTCCATCATCGAACGAGCCATGGTGCAGGAGGGCGTCAAGAAGGATATCACCTATAACAACGCCATTGTCAAGGCGGTGGACATCGACCATGTGGCCGATGTGCAGAAGGAGCTGGACACCTACGGCTTTGACACCTGGTCGATGGAGTCCATCCGCGAACCGCTGCAGGAGGAGGCACGCCAGAAAATGCTGCTGCTCGGCGGTCTCGGCGCTATCTCGCTGTTCGTCGCGGCCATCGGCATCGCCAACACCATGATCATGTCGATCTCTGAGCGTACGCGTGAGATCGGCATTATGAAGGCGCTGGGCTGCTATCTGCGCGATATCCGCATCCTGTTTTTGGCGGAGGCTGGCGCGATCGGCTTGATCGGCGGCTTGATCGGCATTGTCATCAGTTTTGCCGCGATGATCGTACTCAACCTGGTCTCGCTTGGCGGCCCGCCGACGATGGAGAACATCCTGCTGTGCATCACAGGCGGCGAGATGATCACGCGCACCTCGGTGATCCCTGCGTGGCTGCTTTTGTTTTCTGTCGTGTTTTCGGTTTTTATCGGCCTGGCCTCAGGCTTCTACCCGGCCAACAAGGCGGTGAAGATTTCGGCGCTCGAAGCGATCCGTTCGTCGGAGTGACAAAAAGGAGGGGTGTTTCCCGATGAAAAAGATGCTGTTCGGCATGTTTCTGACCCTGATCAGCACGATTTACTCTTTGGTTCTTCTGGTAACGGCAACAGAGCATC
Organism: uncultured Oscillospiraceae bacterium; assembly: GCA_964544345.1. Lineage (GTDB taxonomy): Bacteria > Bacillota > Clostridia > Oscillospirales > Oscillospiraceae > CAKTOF01. Next base: position 2,352 of record CAZJBT010000085.1, on the reverse strand, counting down.
CAGTGATCTACAACGGTTACGACGGACTGTATGGCAACCTGCGCGGTAACGGCTTGCTGCTTCCGTTCGTGGTTTCTGTTGTGCTGCTGTTTGGGGGAGTTGTCCTGTGTCTGGTCGAGGCACATCGAAAGGAACAATAAGAAAAGTCCTGGCAGTCCGGTTTGGACTGCCAGGGCTTTTTACTTTGCGGGCGGAAGCGGATAGACGTCGCCGCGCAGGGTGGAGAGGATGGGGAGCTGCGCCCGGACGGCGTCGGCTCGGGCGAGGTCAAGCTC
>CAZJBT010000085.1:0-2067 GCA_964544345.1 uncultured Oscillospiraceae bacterium | reverse complement strand
GCTCGACGAGCAAATCGCAGTCGCACTCGTCCGCCTCGGCGAGGATCTCGCCCCACGGGTCGCAAACGATGGAGTGACCGTAGGAGACGTAGCCCGCCGTCTCGTCGCGCGCTGGAGCGCAGCCGGCGGTGAAAAGCTGATTGTCGACCGCACGGGCGCGGAAGTGCAGCGCCCAATGCGCCGGGCCGGTCGTAAGGTTGAACGCCGCGGGCACGATGACGAGCCGCGCGCCTAGCCGCGCCATCGCGCGGAACTGCTCTGCAAAGCGGATATCAAAGCAGATGCACAGCCCCACGCGACCCCACGGCGTGTCGAACACGGTCACATCGCCGCCCGGGCTGAGCGAGTCGGATTCCTTGAAGGTTTGCCCGCCCGCGATGTCCACGTCGAACAGATGCACCTTGCGGTGGCGAGCCAGCTCGCATCCGTCCGGCGCGTAGACGAACGAGGTGTTGTAGACGCGACTCCCACTCCGTTCCGGCAGGGAACCGGCGACCAGAAAGACGCCGCTTTCGAGCGCAGCACGCGCCATGGCCAGCTGCACCGGCCCGCCGTGCGGTTCGGCATGGCGATGGGACTGAGCTGTGTCGTAGGGGCAGCAGAACATCTCTGGCAGCACGACAAGCTCCGCTCCGCGCGCGGCGAGCGAAGCAATGCGCGCCCGCGCTGTCTCCACGCAGCGCGTCTGATTGGCGGTCACGCTCATTTGGATCAGACCGAGCTTCATTTGGCGCACCTCCTTCGGAAGATGCGTCTATTGAATGCTGAGAACCCGCCGCCGTCAAGCGGCAGGAAGGCAGAGAGGCGCCCAGCCTGTTCGTTTCGATCACGAAAAAGGACTTGTCATAAGATTCGATTTATGATACTATTATGTCACGCGATATATCGAGGCGCATAATAGTCGGAAAGGCGGGACAAAGAAATGGCAGAGACACAGCCGATGACCGAGGCCATGTACTATATCCTGCTGAGCCTGCTCCGTCCGGGCTACGGCTATGGGATGATGCAGCGTATCCGGGAGCTGTCAGGCGGAAGGCTGGAGATGGGGCCGGGGACGCTCTACGGCGTCCTGACCCGGATGAAAAAGGAGGGGCTGATCGTCCTGACCTCGCAGGAGGATCGCCGAAAGAACTATGCCATCACTGACGCGGGGCGGGCGGCGCTGCGGCAGGAATACGAGCGGCTCAAGCTGCTCGTGCATGACGGGGCTATGCTGGAGGAGGAGCCATGAACAGAAAGTATGTGCGGCATTACTATGCCATCGGTGAGAACGAGGCGCTCTACGGCGCAATGGCGGCAAAGGGCTCTGGCGGCTGAAAAAGCGCGGTGCGGAATTCAGCCGCTTCGAGCGCGCGGAACCGGCCGCGCTGCGCTACCGCATCGAGTTTGCCTCGCCGGGCTGGCTCGATGATGCCGAGCTGCCCGATGAGCAGCTCGCGCTGTATGAAGAATGCGGCTGGTCGTATGTGACGAAGCGTGGCCTGGTCTATGTGTTCTGCGCGCCGGAGGGCAGCGATGCGCCGGAATTCTACTCCGACCCGCGCCAGCAGGCGGCGACGCTCAGGGCGCTGCGCCGGCAGAACTGCTTCTTCTGGCTGCCGGTCGTGCTCGTGCTCGCGATTCAACTGCTGATGGCTGCGGTGCTCTCCGGCGGGCTGGACAGCGTGCTGCGCGGTACGCTCAGCGGTGCTCAGCTCGCATGGGTCGAGAGGACGGCACTGTTCTTGTTTTACGATGCGCTGATGCTGTACGGTCTCTATGTCGGGCTGGTGGGAGCGTTCAGTACGATGCGCTTGTACCGCCGGCTCAAACACGGTCAGCCGCTCAGCCATGCACATGGCGCGGCACAGAAAGTGCTGCGTGCAGTGGGCGACGGGCTTTTGCTGGCCTGCGTGGTATTTCTGGCGCTTTTGCTTGCACAACGGCTCGGCCGGGCGGAGTACGCGCTGCCGCAGGAGGCGGACGAGCCGTATCTGCTGCTTGAGGATCTCGGACTGAACGGCGAGCGCGTCAGCAGCTTCTATGACGGCCGGGAGAGTACGGTAACGCGCAGCGATTCGCTTGCCG
>CAZJBT010000084.1:0-10119 GCA_964544345.1 uncultured Oscillospiraceae bacterium | reverse complement strand
CCTGTCAAAGAACCTCTGCGGCGTCCTTTGGCAGTCTCACCCGGCGGCGCCCGGATGTGCGCCGCCGGGTCTCCACAGCTTTCTTACAGACCTTCTTCCCGCTCTGTTCACTCCGCCGCGGCAGCGCGGGCGGCAATGTCCTTGCGGTAGAGCAGGCCGAACACCTTGCGGATCAGCGGCTGGATAAAGAACAACTGCGAGAAAAAGGCAAACGGGAAATTGAAACAGACGAGCTTGAGCCAGTTGGCCAGCAGCGTCACGAGGTGGAAACCGGCATAGTACGGATAGTAGAGCCACGCGGCGATAAAGCTCATCGCCGGGCACATCAGTCCAACCGTGGCGCAGATAACAGCCGTTTCCATCTGTACCGGATGGGTCTGGCGCGGGTCAAACACCTTGGCCGCGAGACGGAACGAGCAGGGGCTCCCCATGACGACCTCGAGCAGATAGGCAAAGCAGAACTCGACTGCGACGACCGCCCAGATCGGCAGTGCGCGGCCGAACATATACACGCCGCCGTTCGCGCGGATGGCTGCCAGCACGCTCTGCGCGCCGGTCACCTCCATCAGCGTTCCTCCGTTGACGACGTACAGGCTGTAGAACACATAGGCATGGACAGTGACGATCACGGTGAGCAACGCGAACACCATGCGCTGCGCCTGATTTCTCGGCATAAAATATCTCTCCCTTTCCATTTTGGCAATAAAAAAGCACATGTGTGCCCCGGCATCTGATCGGAAGGGTTCGTTCTGTGATCAGATTTACGTACCGGAGGTACCACATGTGTCATGCGAAACGTATGCAGTTTTTGATCAGACGCCCGGGCAGGCAGAACCTGCCCGGGCGATCCGTTTCATCAAATGTCAGGATCAGACGACAAAATCGTCGGAGTTGATGTAGTCCCAAGCCTCCATGCCGGCGATACGCGCAGAGTTGAGCGCGTAGGACATGGTGGAACCCGGATGATAGAAGCAGTACTCGCCCGCAAAGACATGGGCAGTATCCGTGCCGCAGCCGTACAGGCCGGGGATCGGCTTATCCTCCGTATTGAGAACCTGCATATTGTAGTTGACCTTGATGCCGGCCAGCGAGCCGTAGCCGGACGGGAAGTGACGCGCGACGTAGAACTTCTCGCCGGTGATCGGGCGGAGCCACTTCGACGGCTTGAGGAACTGCGCGTCGTAACCGCCGGCATAGGTGTTGTATTCGTCGATGGTCTTTTTCAGGGTCGCATAGTCGCAACCGATGATCTGCGCGACCTCCTCGAGGCTGTTGCACTCATAGAAATTCTGCTGCTGGGACTCGTCGTCGCCCTCGGCGCGGTAGGACACGCCGTTGTCCGCGCCGAACACGGACGAGGTGACGTCGCCCTCGGCGCCGGAGAAGTAGGCTTCCTTCTCCTTCTCCCAGTTGGTCAGATCCTTGACCGCATGGTGATAGGTGATGTAGTCGAGGCCGTGCTCTTTGAGGTAGTTGATGCCATCCGAGCCGATGATCGAATAGGCGCGGTGGCCGGTCTGCTGCAGGATCGCGTTGCCGGTGAAGGTCGTGTTGTTCATGATCTGCTCGTTGATGATACGCTCGCCCTGCGGGGAGACCATGATGCAGCTCGGCTGGCGCATGACCTCAGAGAGGGTCTTGAACACGTCGGTCGTGCCGGGGGTGTTATAAGTGACCTCCATGCTCAGCGGGGTATGGGCGCCGCCGATCTCCCAGACCATGTTGATGCCGTCGCCGTCGATGCCGGGGATGCGGAAGGTGAACATATCCTTGCCCCACTCATAGCCGAGGTACTTCTTGATCATCTCGACATTGTTGCCGATGCCGCCGGTGCCGACGATGACGGCGTCCGCCAGGCACTCGACCTCTTCGCCGGACTCATCCGTTGCCAGGACACCGAGCACCTGCCCCTGGTCGCCGGTGAGGATCTTCTTGACCGGGGTCTTGAACTGGAACTGCACGCCGAGCTGCGTCGCATAATCGGTCATCAGCTTGACCATACGGGAGGCCTGACGCTCTGTCGGCTTGTTCGTGCCCGGCAGCTTGATCATGTGCTGCGTGCACTTGGAATCCTGGAAATACTTGTACGCGCCGAGGAACTCCACTCCGAAGTTCTCGACCCACTCCACCGTGCTGGCGGACATGTTGAACCAGCGGCGGACGAGCTTCGCGTCGGCCTTCCAGTGCGTATACTCCATAAAGAAGCGGAACGCATCGTCCTTGGTATAGGTCTCCATCTGGTCGCGCTGATACTTGCTCTCCACAGCAAAGAAGGCCATGCCCATATTGGCTGCGCCGCCGAGTGTGGAGCCTTTCTCAAACAAAACGACGTTTGCACCCTTCTCCGCCGCCTGGGTCGCCGCGGTGAGGCCGGACATACCGCCGCCGACAACGACGATATCGGCTTCAAGTTTTTTCATAGTTTGCGTCCTCCTTGTGGTATTTTTCAATCCAACGGATATAGTTTACACCAAAAGCCGCCGAATAGCAAATAATTCTTTCCGCTTCTTCCCCGTCGTTTGATTCCCGTTTTTCCGGAGCCATGCAGAAAAAGAAGCAAGGGCAGGAAATATTTCCCGCCTTTGCGATTTCGACAAAAAGCCTGGGTCTCTTTTGGTATATTGTCAGACAGAGGTGCGCGGCCGCACGCGGATGACCACTACGGTCGCATCGTCCTCTCCCATACATCCCGCGAGCAGGCTGTCGGCTAGTTCAGCGGGCGCGGTGCCGACCCAGGCGCGCAAGCGTTCGGCCGTTTGGCTGTCCGCGGCGCCGTCCGTGACCAGCACCAACAGATCCTCTCCTCCCAAGGACAGGCTGTGCCGCCCGGGGCGGCGGTCCCCTCCCGCCGCGAAGCCAGGCGGCACAGTCGCTGTCCCCACCTGCCCGACGCGGCGTCCCTTCCTGTAAAACGAGGGCGCCGCGCCCTGCTTATACAGGGTACATTCTCCGCTCAGAAGGTCGGCCTCGAACAGATCGATCGTTGCGAAGCCCGCGCCCGTGCGCAGCGCGCAGGCCGAGTCGAGCAGCGCAATGGCATCCGCCGCCGCGACGCCCGCGCGCAGCAGCCCGCTGAGCACCTCGGTCGCCTGCAGCGACTCCTCCGCCGCCATCACGCCGGTACCCATGCCGTCGCACAGCAGCACATAGAACCGATGCCCGGGGCCATGTACCACGGCGCAGCGGTCGCCGGAGACTGCGTTCCCGCGCCGTCCCGCCGAGGCGCTACTGACCTCGCAGCGGAATCGATCGGGCCGGGCAGTCGTCTGCGTCATCTCCTGTGCGGCCGCGCGCAGGAAGCCGGCCATCAGCGCATACTGCTCGGCCGCGCCGCCGCGCGCCTGACGGACGCTTTCATGCAGCAGACGGCGCAGCCGCAGCTCGTCCACCTCACAGTTGACCGTGCGCAGGAAGCCGTCGAGCCGGCAGCAGCGGAACTCCGGCGGGAAGTCTTCGCGCACCGCCATGCCGCGCTCTAGAATTTTCGGCGCGGCAGCGCTCAGGATTCGGTAGGTCTGCGCCGCATTTTGCTCCCAGCAGCGCGCGTAGCCGCCGCAGCAGCGGCAAATGTCGTCCGCAGTGCGGTCGAAGATCACAGCCGCGTCGGTCTGCCGGGGCGGCTCGTCCGTCTGCTGCAAAAAGGTGTGTATCGTTTCAAGCACGCTTGCCGCCTCATTCAATCGCGTGCGAACCGGGACGCTCTGCCGCTCCGGCGCTAAGCTGCCGCGCGCGAGCGCACCCGGCAGCAGCAGCGATAGCCCCGCGCCGAGCGCGCAGGCGGGAATCAGCGCAAGATCGGCGTCGCCGGCAAAGAGCACGACCGCCGTCACTGACACCGTAAACAGCGCCGAGCGCTGCACGCCGGCCGGTGTGTGGAACGCCAGACACATCACGCCCGCAAGCAGATATCCCGCCGTGGCCGTGCCGGGCGCACCCGCCGCAAGATCGAGCGCCAGTCCGCACAGACCCGCAGCAGCCGCGCCCGCGGCCGTGCCGGACGCGTACACGCCGACCACTGCCGCGGCGACCGCACCGAGCGTCATGCCCGCCGGCAGCGGCACGGCGCACAACCCCATCAGCAGGCAGGCGGTCAAAAACAGCATGGCCCAACGGTCGAAGTCCGCAAGCGCGCGGCGGAAGCCGACCGTACCGACGGCGGCGAGCAGCACCTTTGCGCCAAGCAGCGCGGCGGCAAGCAGGCTCGCCTGCTCCGCGAGGGCAAACACGCCGCTGATGACCGCCGTCATCGCCGCGCTCGTTACCGGCGCGAACCAGAGCCGCACAGAATACGGCGTCGGCGCGAAGATCCGCATCGCAGCGAAGACCAGCAGCGCCGCGGCCATGCCCTCCAGCCCCAGGTACAGTCCCCAGAACAGTCCATAGCCCACGAGCGCGCCTGCGAGTGCAGAGAGCGCACGGTATCCCTGCGGCGCGCAGGCGATCAGGCATGCCGCCAGCGGCAGCGGCGAGCCGAGCAGCCCCGCGCCGGCAAGACTCAGGCCCCCCAGCCCATAAAGCGCGCAGACGGCCACCGTGCGCAGCGCCGGCTGCCGCTCGGACAGCTTCTGCGCCCACCGGGCGGCACGCACCAGACCCACTGGCTGGCGGATGGTCTGTTTCATACTTATCTCCCCTTTCGTCTCCCACAATTTACCATATTGTGGGAGCTTATCCTGTCGGGAAATGAACGCGGAAATGCGCGAACGTGAAATTTCTTGCGCACCCGCGATTTGCGCAGTATACTGGGGAAGAAAGGGGAGCCGATATGGGTACCGAAATCGAATGCAAGCTGGCCGCGCCGAACCGCGGCGTGCTCGAGCGCATCCGGCGCGACCTCGCGCCGCATGGCGATACGCGCACTGTACAGACCGAGACGGTCTACTATGACCTCGGGCCGCTGCGGGAGAAAAGGTGGATGCTGCGCGCCCGGAGGACGGACGGCGGCGCGCCGGTGTACACCTGCAAGACGCCGGGCGAGGGCTATGCGCGCGGCGAGTGGGAGTGCGCCGCCATCTCGCCGCGGGCGGCCGTGGAGCAGCTTGCAGCGCTCGGCGCGCCCGCAGAGCTGACGAGCCTGACGCATTTTGACGTTTTGTGCGGCGCATCCTTCGAGCGCACGGCCATCACGCTCCAGATAGACGGCGCGGAGCTGGAGCTGGCGCTCGACTTCGGCCGCCTGAGCGCGCCGGGCGCCGAGGCTCCGGTCTGCGAGGCCGAGCTGGAGCTGAGATCCGGCGACATGAGCGCGATGCTCGCTCTGCGCGACCGGCTCATCGCGGAGTACGGCCTGACTGAGGAATCTGCCAGCAAATTTTCGCGCGCGCTCGCGCTGACCCGCGCGCCGCAGGAGGATACGCTATGAAATACGCCAAGCTGTTCACGTCCGTGCGCATCGGAACGCTGACACTCAAAAACCGCATCGCCATGGTGGCGATGCACCACCTCTACACCGAGGACGGCCTGCCGACCGATCGGTTTTTGGACTATTATTACAAACGTGCCGAGGGCGGCACGGGTCTTATCATCGTCGGCTCGTGCCGGTTCGACGACTACGGGTCAAAGGCGCACACGATGAGCCTGCAATACGACTCCATGATCGCGCCGTGGAGGGTCTTTACCGAGGGGATGCATGCGCGCGGCGCGGCGGTGGCCGTGCAGCTCTACCATGCCGGGCGCTATATGCCGAAGAAGGATTCGCCGGCCGGCCGGGCGCTCTCGCCCAGCTCGACATTCTGCGGCTACACGCGCGAGGAGGCCGACGAGATCACCCCGGACGAGATCGACGAGACGGTCGCGCTCTGGGCCGCCGCCGCCGTGCGCGCAAAGGCGGCCGGCTTCGACGCGGTCGAGATCAGCGGCTCGGTCGGTTACCTCATTTCGCAGTTCCTCTCGCCGCTGACCAACCTGCGCACGGACGAGTACGGCGGCTCGTGGGAAAACCGCTGCCGCTTCCCGCTACGCGTGATCCGCGCCGTGCGCGAGGCCGTTGGGCCGGACTACCCCGTTCTGCTGCGCATGAGCGGCAGCGACCTGATGCCCGGCTCCATATCCGAGACCGACCTGATCGACTTTGCCATGCGCGCCGAAGCAGCGGGCGTGGACTGTCTCGACGTCACGGGCGGCTGGCACGAGACGGTCGTGCCGCAGCTCCCGCCAGACGACCCGCAGGGTGGCCTGGCCTTTCTGGCACAGGGAATCCGCGACGCGGTCTCCATCCCCGTCATCGGCGGCATGCGCGTCAACCGACCCGAAAAAGCCGAGGAGCTGCTGCTGACCGGCATGTGCGACATCGTCTCGTTCGGCCGGCCGCTGATCGCAGATCCCGACCTGCCGCGCAAGGCGGAGGAGGGGCGCGAGGCGCTCATCCGCACCTGCGTCGCGTGCAACCAGGGCTGCCTGTCGCGCACGTTCTTCGACCGTCCGGTCGAGTGCTTCGTCAACGGTCTGGCCGGACGCGAGTATCAGATCGATGCAGACGCGCCGGCCGATCCCGCGAAAAAGATCTTGGTCGTCGGCGGCGGCCCGGCCGGCTGCGAAGCTGCCATCCGGCTCGCCCACCGCGGCCACGCCGTCACGCTCTGCGAAAAGAGCGGCAAGCTGGGCGGCCTGCTCCGGCTGGCCGCCGCTGTGCCGACGCGCTATGAATTCTCCAATCTCATCTGCTACTACGAGGCAGCGCTCTTTGACGCGGGCGTCACGGTGCTGCTCGGCTGTGAAGCGGCTGCGGACGACGCGCGCAGCTTCGACGAGGTCGTGCTTGCCACCGGCGCGCCCGCCGCTGCGCCGACGCTCGCCTCCACCGATTCCATCCGCGTGCTGACAGTGCAGGATGTGCTCTCCGGACAGGCCGCGGCAGGGCGGCACGTCATCGTTCTCGGCGGCGACTTCATTGGCTGCGAGACGGCGCGGGCGCTCGTGCGCGGCGCGTCGCTCTCGCCCGAACAGCTCTACTTTCTGACGGTGAACCGCGCAACGGAGCCGGAGCACATCGGGGCAATGCTGAATTCGTCCCGCCGCACCGTGTCTATCGTCGAGACCGGCCCGAGAACAGGCGGCGGCTACGAGCGCGGCACGAGCTGGCCGACGCTGAACGATCTCAAGCGCCTTGGCGTGAAGCAGTATAAGTCCGCGCAGCTCGCCGCGCTCGGCGACGGCTGCGTGACGCTGACCACGCCGGACGGCGAGCAGGTAGTCGCGTGCGACACCATCGTTGTGAACGCCGCGCGCCAACCCGGCGCGCCGCTCATCCCGGCGATCGAAGCGCTTGGCATCCCAGTCCACCCGGTCGGCGACTGCGTCCACGCGTCGAGCGCGATGTATGCCATCCGTGACGCCGCCGCGCTCGGCTGCTCGCTCTGAGCCGCACACAAAGCAATAGCTCTGGCCATCCTGAAAAGAAACCGGATCATCGCTTCTGCCGGAACCGGAAGCACGTTTTTTCAGGCGCGGGAAACCGTTCTTGTCAGGCGTGCTCTTTTTCCTGCAATACCGCACAGGAACCAAAGCCTGCAGCAGAGCGCGCAGATGCAGCCGCGCGGCGGCTCCTTAACAAATTACAGGTGGAATCGATATGACGATACAGCAGCTACGATATGTCTTGACAATAGCGGAAATGGGATCGCTGAACAAAGCGGCGGAGGTTCTGTATCTTGCACAGCCGTCTCTCACGACTTCTGTCCAGGAGCTTGAAAAGGAACTTGGGATCACGCTTTTTCACCGGAGCAAGCGCGGCGTCACGCTCACAAACGACGGCGTTGAGTTTATTCCCTACGCGAAAAACATGGTCAGTCAATACGATCTGGTTCTGGAGAAATACGGCAAGGGCGGAAAGATCAAAAAGAAATTTGGTATTTCCACCCAGCACTATTCCTTTGCGGTAAAAAGCTTTGTCGAGATGGTCAAGCAGTTCGACTTGGAGAATTATGAGTTTGCGATCCGCGAAACAAAAACGCGGGAGGTGATCGATGATGTGACCGCCGGGAGAAGCGAGATCGGCATTTTGTATCTGAATGATTTCAACCGAAGAGCACTCGAAAAGCTCCTGCGTTCCAACGATCTCGAATTCCATCATTTGATCGATTGCCGTGCCTACGTCTATCTCTGGAAAGGGCATCCTCTCGCCGCCAAGGAATGGATCACATTTGACGAGCTGACCAGCTACCCCTGCCTGTCCTTTGAGCAGGGCGCATTGGGTTCGTTCTACTATGCCGAGGAGATCCTGAGCACAAATGAGTATGCGCGGACGATCAAGGCCAATGATCGCGCAACCATGCTGAACCTGATGGTATGGCTCCTCGGATACACGCTCTGCTCCGGAATCATTTGCGAAGAACTCAACGGGGCGGATTTTGTTGCCGTTCCCTTTGAGCCGGGAAACGAAAGCGCCGATCATAAAATGGAGATCGGTTACATTATGAAAAAGAACACGATCCGCAGCCCGATGGCAGAGCTGTACCTATCTGAGCTTTCACGATATCTGCGGGAGAATTCAAACAAGGCGCTTTGAGTTATAGTCTCATCCTATAACTGGATATCCAAATGACATATTAGACAAGAAAAAGTGCCCGAGTATAATAAAGCTATTAACCGAAAAGGAGAGATCAGCCATGACTAAGCGTGCAGTTAAGCTCAACGATCTGTGCGGAACGATGCGTATGCAGATGTGCATGTGCAGCTTTGCGCTGCTCTCCGATGGAACTCTCCGTAAAATGAAGCGATGTATGATCTGATCTGTCTATCTTGCGCTTTTTCTTTGTCGGGAAGCTCCTCGGAGCTTCCCGATTTTTTTGAGGGGAAAGAAAAAATGAAGAACTATTTTGAAAAACTGATCCGGGCCAACTTCCGAAAGGGACGAATGTGCCGCTTCAGGCGGCAAATCAAAACCAAGGTAATGCAAACGAGCAGATCCTTTCCCAGAGAGAGCTAAGCAAAACTTCCCGAACAGGGGTCGGGAACCGGCAGCGGACGAGGTGGGGCGGACTGGATCGATCCAGCCGGCGCGGAGTTTTACCGACGCCGGCGAGCGGCGGGCTTTTCCACAGCCGGCACGCAAAACCGAGCGCGGCAAACGCCAAAACAGCTCTGCCGCCCCACATGCTGCGAAAGAGAGGGCGGCGGGTTTTGCGCTATGCAAAAAAATCGACCAAAAATGCATGGCTGCCGCAATAATTCAACAAATCTTTCCATTCCGCTCTTGACAGGCGCTTTATTCAAGTATACAATGAAAGCAAATCCGATGCATCTTGCAAGAATAGGGTACCGGGGTGTCGTAAAATTGCAGTCAATTTTCGCGGCTTAGCCTGAAATCCCGCAAATTTCACGCAAGTTCAAAAAGAAAATCCTGCATCTTCGCTTAAATTCGCGCCGCCGGCAGCACGGCAAATGCGCGATGTGCCTATCTTTAAATTCCTTTCGCTCGCGGTCTTGTCGGTGACTTTGACCTCTCGATATGGTATGCTGTAGATGCGCTGACGCGCGCGCCCTTGGAGAGGGGCCGAAAAACTACTACTCTATACATTAAATATAAGGTGGTAACGACATGACACACGAGTGCGGTTCCAACGGAACCTACGACGAAGAGACCCCCGTCTGCGAGGAGACCTCCCCTGAGGATACCTGCGGCTGCTGCCTGCACAAGACGAAGCAGCGCTCTGAGAAGGAATACCGCAATCTCATCAACCGGCTCAACCGCATCGAGGGTCAGGTGCGCGGCATCCGCGGCATGGTCGAACGCGGCGCCTACTGCACCGATATCCTGGTGCAGTCCGCAGCGGTGACGGCAGCGGTCAACGCCTTCAACAGAGAGCTGTTGGCCAATCACATCCGTACCTGCGTGGCACGCGACATCCGCGAGGGGCACGACGACGTCATTGACGAGCTTGTCTCCACGCTGCAAAAGCTGATGAAATAATGGCTCCGCGCCACGGGAGGTGAACACCATGAACTGACCCAGGCGAACATTCTGTGCGCCGATCCGGCAAGCGGAAGCTGTTCGTCTGTGCGGCACAGGCGGAACATGGCCGTCCAACCCCGCGTGTACCGCGGCAAGCCCCATTTGAACTGTAAAATCGAACTGTAAAAAGGAGAAAGTTGCATGAAGAAAAGAACATGGAAAAAGCT
>CAZJBT010000083.1:0-10209 GCA_964544345.1 uncultured Oscillospiraceae bacterium | reverse complement strand
CCTCGGTATAGCTGCCGTCCAGCCAGTCCTGCGCAACCATGGCGTTGCCGCCGTGACCGGGGCCGGAGAGATAGATCATATCAAGGTCGAATTTTTTGATCACGCGGTTCAAGTGCGTATAGATGAAGTTCTGCCCCGGAACGGTGCCCCAGTGGCCGACGATGGTTTTTTTCAGGTGCTCTTTTTTGAGCGGCTCGCGCAGCAGCGGATTATCCAGCAGGTAGAGCTGCCCCGCGGCAAGGTAGTTGCTCGCTCGCCACCAGCGGTTCAGCAGCTCCAGCTCCTCGCTGGTCAGCGACTCCTTCTTCGACATCCGTGCATTTGATTTAACTATTTTCTTATTTGCGAAATTCGATGCATCATTCATTCATATTCTCCTTTTCTGACTTGAGTTTAGTAAATTATATCATCCTTAAATCAAAAGTCAACCGATTTTAGATAGAAATTGATGAGATATTTTTTTAAAAATAAGAAATAAGGAAAAAACAAAACAAAAAACGCGCCCATCCAGTGGATGGGCGCGGGAGGGATCAGGATTCGGCTGGATCGTCACGGGTCAGCTCGCGCACCCAGCGGTAGCGGTTGCACTTGATGGCGTTCGGGAGACACTTGATGACCTGGTCGGCCTTGAGAAAGCAGAACGTGACCACCGGCGGCCAGTGGAACACGAATGCGCTGAGCGCGGAGGATGGAATTGTGAAGAGCCACATGAACAGGTTGTCGCAGAGGGCGGTGTATTTGGTGTCGCCCCCGCCGGCGATGATGCCGCCCTCGACCGGCCACTCGTAGCACGAGCCGAGCGTGGCGACGCTGAGCACAGTGAGAAATTGCAGCGCCAGTTCCCGCGTCTCGTCCGAAACGGTGTAGAACGAAACGATCCAGTGACGCAGCGCAAACAGGATCGATGCGGACAGGACGCCGAGGATGACAAAGATGCCCTGCAGCGTTCGGGTGTAGGGTCGGATCATCTCCAGCCTCCGCTCGCCGATGGTACGGCCGATGGTGACGGACGCGGCGTTGGCCGAGGCCATGCCGAACACGGCGCAGAGCTGGAACACGACGCTCGCAATGGCGTTGGCGGCGATGGCAGGGGCGCTGATGTGGCCGAGGATGGCCGTCTGGGCGGCCTGCGCCACACCCCAGAGCGCGCCGGAGACCATCACAGGCGCGGCGACACGGATGTAGTCGCGCAGATAACCAAAGTCGAACCGCACCAGGTCGCGCAGCTTCATGCGCAGCTTTTTATCGATGCGCAGGACGTACACGACGATGATGACCAGCTCCACGCAGCGGCTCGTCAGTGTGGCGATGGCCGCGCCCTGAACGCCAAGCTCAGGGAACCCGAGATTGCCGTAGATCAGGCAGTAATTCAGGCAGAGGTTGATGAGGATCGTGGAGCATGACATGACTGTGCCGATAAACGCCGTCTCGACCGCCTGGAGCGAGTACATCAGCGAGTTCGACACGGAGAAGATGAGATACGTCCAGCACATGATGCGCAAATACCGCATGCCCTCGGCGATGACGGCCTCGTCGTCCGTGAACAGCGACAGGATGCTGTGCGGAACGAGCAGGGTCGCCAGGAAAAACAGCGCGCCGATGACCATGCTGATCTTGACGCCGAGTGAAATGATGCGGCGGATCGGCCCGGTCTGACCCTTGCCCCAGTATTGTGAGGCGAGCACGACGATGCCGGTGCCGGTGCCGGCGGCGATCTGCTGGAGCATGAATTGGAGCTGGTTGACGAGCGTTGCGCCCGAGAGGGAAAGCTCTGTGTAGCGGCCGAGCATCATATTGTCGACCAGATTGACCGTCAGCGCGGCAAGGCTTTGCAGCGCGATGATGAGCAACAGAGGAAAAAAGCGCCGATAGAAGCTCTTTTCCCGGACGAAAATCTGCATAACCTGCAATTCCCTTCTGATCCGTAATGGTTGGAAGAAAAAGGACGCGTCACAAAACGCGCCCTTTCTGATCCTGCTTTCGATTCCGTGCAAAGCGCCGGAGCCTATACGTTATAATAGGCGGTGACGAGAATGTCCACAGCATGGTCGAGTCCGAAGCGCCCGCTGTCGAGCATCAGGTCGTAGTTCTCCGGATCCTGCCAGTTGCGGCCGGTATTGACCTTGTAGTAGGTGCCGCGCTCTTTTTCGATCTGGCGGAGCATCTTTTTCGCTTCGCGTTCGGTCTTGTTGAATTGTGTCATCAGCGTTTTGATGCGCGTTTCCCGGGCGGCAAAGATGAACACGTCGAGCACGCTCGGATGATCGCGCAGGATGTAATTGGCGCAGCGGCCAACGATGATGCACGAGCCCTGCTCGGCCAGCTCCAGGATGGTTTTTCGCTGCGCGTTCGAGAGCTGTTCCTGCGTGGTCTGCATGGTGCTCGCGGTGGAGTAGATGAACGAAGCCATGGCGACGGACTGTTCAAACGGCGTCGCCGCTTTTTCATCAAAGTGACCCGCATACTCCATTGAAATGCCGTGATCGGCCGCGGCTTTTTCCAGAATAAAGTCGTCGTAATAGGGAATGCCGAGCCTGATGGAAAGCGTCTGACCGATCTCATTGCCCTTGCTGCAGAACTGACGGCCGATGGTGATAACAGTATTTTTCGCCATAGCTGTCCCTCCTTTTGTCAAAATGATAAGTTTATGATAGCAGACTGCGCCGAAAGTGTCAACGAACCAAACAAAAAACGTTCTGCGCACGTCCTGGTCGCGGAAGTGTTTCGTTTTCTGCCGGCGCCGAAGCGGATCACGGCTTCTCCGTAATTGGCGGCGCCTGCATGCGATCGGTTCCCCGCCGGAATAAACAAAAAGGCTCCCTTTTCCAAAAGGGAGCCTTTGGGTCGAAATGTAGGATCAGAGCTGACAGAAAAATTCCAGCGCTTCGCGGTAGCCGGCAAAGTGCTTGCCGCAGATCGTCTTTTTCGCGGCGAGCGAGACATAGGAGAACTGGCGGAACGTCTCGCGCTGCGAGATGTCGGACAGGTGTACCTCTACGGTCGGGATGCCGACGGCCTTGAGCGCGTCAAGGATCGCGACGGACGTGTGCGTGTAGGCGGCGGGGTTGATGACGATGCCGTCGTAGACGCCGTAGGCGGCCTGGATGGTATCGACGATGTCGCCCTCGTGGTTCGACTGGTAGAGCGTCACCGTCAGTCCCAGCTCCGCCGCCGCCGCGCGGATAAAATCGCACAGTGCGTTGTAGTCCTGTTTACCGTAGATGTCCGGCTCGCGCAGGCCGAGCAGGTTGATGTTCGGCCCGTTGATGACGAGAATGTTCATGCGCGCAGCACCTCCAGAATTTTTTTTGCGTTTTCCTGCGGATCCACGCAGTCGATCGCGTGGTCGGCCCAAGCGAGGTAGAGCGGCATCCGCTCGCCTGCGAGTTGCGTGGCGCCCTTTGCCTGGCTAACCGGACGGCCGTCGGTGGAAAGCTCTGCGATGTCGCGCCGCAGAAGGAAGATCGTGCTGTTCTGATGGAGCAGCGGATAGTTTTCCGGCCGTGTGACCACGCCGCCGCCCGTGGCGAGGATCAGGCCGCTTTTCTTCGACCACGCGTCGAGCACCTGCGTCTCGAGCGTGCGAAATGATGCTTCGCCGTATGCGGCGAAGTAGTCCGGGATGGACATTCCCGCTTCCTTGACCAGCTCGGCGTCGAGGTCGATCAGCGTGCGGCCTGTCGCCGCGGCGAGCGCCCGGCCGCAAGAGGATTTGCCCACGCCTGGCATGCCAATGAGCGCAATGTTCTGCATCTCGGCGCGCATAGCGCCGCAGATGCGCGCATTTTCGCTGTCCGCGATCGCGTGATGCTGGAACAGCTCCTCGGCGCGCTTGGCCTGCGCAACGAGCATGAACAGCCCGTTCGAGTGTGGGATACCGTGTGCTTCCGCGTTCAGCAGCAGCTTCGTGCGCGCGGGATTGTAAATGAGGTCGAGCACGCCGCAAAGGCGCGGAAACTGTGCCAGATCGACCAGCGACACGCCGGTGTCCGGATACATGCCGACTGGCGTGGCGTTGACGATCAGCTCCGCGTCGCGGTGGCGGTCTAGGTTTTCATAGTTGTTCTCGCCGCGGCGGGAGATGGTAACGATCTCTCTAGCGCCGCGGCTCAGCAGCACTGCGCGTACGGTCGGCGCAGCGCCGCCGTCGCCGAGCACCAGCGCCTTCCTGCCCGCGGGGTCGATGCCGGTGACGGCGAGCGTCTCGTCGAAGCCGTAGAAGTCGGTGTTGTCGCCGTAAAGCGATCCGTCCGGGCGGCGGAGGATCGTGTTGACGCTGCCGATGGCGCGCGCCGCGTCCGACAGCTCGGCTAAGTAGGGGATGACGGTCTTTTTGTACGGGATCGTCACGTTGATGCCGTCGAACTCCGGGACGGTCAAAAAGCGCTCGAGCGCCTCTGGCTCGACCTCATAGAGGGAGTAAGTCTCCGGCGGACAGCCGAGCGCGGCATGGATCTGGGGCGAATAGCTGTGGCCGAGCGTCCGGCCGAGCAGACCGTAGCGCGCCATCAGACGATCTCCGTGTAGCTGCCGAGGTATTCAAAATGCTCGCAGAGGGTGTCAAGCTCGTCGATGAGCTGGATGAACTGCGGCGAATAGACCGACGTGTCGAGATCGAAATAGAACATGAACTCAAAGTCGCGATCCGGGATCGGGCGCGATTCGAGCTTGTTGAGGTTCAATCCCAGCGCGTTGATGCGCGCGAGCACGCGGTAGAGCGAGCCGGGTTTATGCGGCACGGTCAGCATGATGCTCGTGCGGTCAGCGCCCGGATAGATCTCAAGATTCTTGGCGATGCAGATGAAGCGGGTGTAGTTGTTGCCCTGATCCTGCACGCCGGAGGCGAGCGTGGACAGGCCGTACAGCTCCGCGCAAGCGCGCGACGAGAGCGCGGCGGCGTCCATGCGGCCGGACTCGGCGACCATCTTCGCCGCGACGGCGGTGTTCTCGCACACCGTGACCTTCACACCCGGCAGGGACTTGAGGAACTCCTGCGACTGCGAGATGGCCTGCTCGTGGGAGAAGATCTCCTTGATGTCGGAGAGCTTCGCGCCCTTCTTGGCGAGCAGGTTGTGGTCGACCTTCAGCCGGACGGAGCGGACGATGCTGAAGTTGTGTTCCATCATCAGGTCATAGATCGTCGTGACCGAGCCGGCCGTGCTGTTTTCCAGCGGCAGCACGCCGTAGGTACACAGCCCGCTGTCAATGGCTGCGAACACGGCCTTGAAGTGGTTGCAGTACATGATGTTCGGCTGGGCGAAGAGCTTCTCCGCTGCGATTTGGGAGTATGCGCCCTCAACGCCCTGGCAGGCGACGAGCGCGGTCTGCGGGAAGAGCTTCGGCGTCTCCTCGAGCGCGCGGGCGATGCGGCCGGCAAGCGGCGACGGCCCGAGCATCAGGCTGTCCTGATACGCGCGCGAGAGGTCGAAAATCGTGCCGTAGAGCACGGAGGTGGACTGCGCGAAGGTCTTGCCCGCGGCTTCGCGGATGGCGGCGAGCTTCTCCCGCTCGCGCGAGGCGTCGAGCGCCGGCAGGCCATGCTCTTTCTTGTAGCTCGCGACCTCGCCGCTGAGCTTCATGCGCTCCGTGAACAGGCGAACCAGCTCTGCGTCGACTTGGTCGATCTTCTCCCGAAGGTCTGTCAATTCCATGGGTCAGTCTCCTTTATATCAGAAATATATCCGGGTCGGATTCTGCTTCCAGCAGCGCGTCGAGCACGGCGATGGCCGCCGCAGCTTCGACGACCGGAACGGCGCGCGGAACGATGCACGGGTCGTGCCGGCCCTGGATGGTCAGCGGTTCAGGCGTAAGGCGCGAGAGCGAAACGCTCCGCTGTGTCTGACCGATAGACGGCGTGGGCTTGAACGCCGTGCGGAAAAGAACCGGCATGCCGGTCGAAATACCGCCGAGGATGCCGCCGTGGCGGTTCGTCTCCGTGCGGACGCGGCCTTCTGCGATGCAGTATGGGTCGTTGTGCGCACTGCCGCGCATCGCGCCTGCGGCGAAGCCCGCGCCAAATTCGATCCCGCGCACGGCCGGGATGCCGAAGACGATGGCGGCGATGCGGCTTTCCAGACCGTCGGTCATCGGGCCGCCGAGGCCGACCGGAAGGCCGAGCACTGCGCACTCGACTACACCGCCGACGGAGTCGAGCGCGCGCCGTGCCTGCTCGATCTCGTCCGTCATCGCCTGCCGTGCGGCTTCGTCCCGGCAAGGGAACTCAAAAGCGGCGGCGGTCTCAAAGTCGGAGACCGAAACGCCGACAGGGTCAAACCCCGGCGCGGTGACGGAGCCGACGCGGACGATGTGCGCGCCGACATGGATGCCGCGCCGTGCGAGAAGCTGTAGGCAAATGCCGCCGAGAATGCACAGCGGAGCGGTCATGCGGCCGGAAAACGGGCCGCCGCCGGCCATGTTCAGTGCGCCGCCGAACTTGACCTGCGCGGGAAAGTCCGCGTGCGACGGGCGCGGGATGTCGATGGTGTTTTTGTAGTCCTGCGAACGGGTGTTGGTGTTGCGGATGACGGCGCGGAGCGTTGTCCCATCGAGCATCCCGTCCGTCAGACCGGAGGAAAACTCAGGCGTGTCGGCCTCTTTTCGCGGGGTGGCCCAGGCGTTCCGACCCGGCGCGCGGCGGCGCAGGAAGGCGTTCAGCGCCTCGAGGTCGACCACCTCGCCCGCGGGAAGCCCTTCGGCCTCAACGCCGATGGCCGTCTCGTGCGAGCCGCCGAAAATGGAGTAGCGCAGCGCCGCGCCGGTGAAGGTCATCATGGCGTTTCCTCCGTTTCTCCGCCGAGGGCGGCAAAATCCGCGAAAAAGGCGGGGTAGGATTTGCGCACCGCCTGCGCGCCCGTGATCGTCACAGGGTCGGCGCAGCGCAGCGCCGCGAGCGCCGCCGCCATGGCGATGCGGTGATCGTTCCAGGCGTCCACCGTGCCGCCGGCAAGCGAGCCGCCCGTGATCAGCAGGCCGTCCTCGGTCTCAGAGATCCTTGCGCCGAGCGCGCCGAGCACCGTGCAGGTGGCTCGCAGCCGGTCGCTCTCTTTGATCCGCAGCCGTGCCGCGCCGTAAATGCGCGTCTCGCCCTCCGCCGCGCAGGCGACGACGGCGAGCACGGGCACAAGGTCGGGGATGTTGGTCGCGTCGATCGCACACGCGCGCAGCGGCGCGGGTGATACCGTGACGGAAGCGTCCCCGCATTCCACCCGCGCGCCAAAGCGCCGGAGCAGCTCTGCCACGGCGCGGTCGCCCTGCGCAGAGGAGAGGTTCAGGTCGGTGACGGTGACAGAGCCTGTGCCGATCGCGCCGGCACAGAGCCAGACGGCGGCGTTCGACCAGTCGCCTTCGACGGTCATGACCGCGGGCGCGCGATAACGGCCGGAGACGTGGAATACGCTGCCCTCGCGCCGCACATCAATGCCGCAAAGGCGCATTGCGTCGACGGTCAGGTCGATGTATGCCGCGGACTCGACGCGGCTCGTCGTCGTCAGCTCGCCGCCGCCGAGCAGCGGCAGCGCCAGCAGGACGCCGCTGAGAAATTGCGATGAAACATTCGCCGGCAGCGTGAAGCGGCTGCCGATCAGCTTTCCGCTGCAGCGCAGCGGATTTGTGCCCTGCGGAGAGAGCACGGCGCCGTGCGCGGTCAATTCTTCATAGAGCGGAGAGAGCGGCCGCTCGGGCAGGCGGCCGTGCATTTGGATCTCACACGGCGCGCCGAGCGCGCTCACCACAGGCAGCAGAAAGCGCAGCGTGGAGCCGGATTCACCGGCGTCGAGGCTCGCCTGCGCCGGGAGCGCCGCCGGGTCGAGCGGCGTGACGGAGAAGCCGCGCTCTGTACGCGAAATAGACGCGCCAAGCGCATTTAAGCAATTTGCTGTCGCCAGAATATCGTCGGAGACGGTGCTGCACAGGATCTGCGACGGCGCGTCCGCGAGTGCGGCGCAGATGAGCAGCCGGTGCGCGCACGACTTCGACGCGATGGCAGGCACGCTGCCGCCGAAGCGCGGCGCGCGGACGGTCTGGTTCACAGTGAAGCCCCCTTACAATCCGGCGGCGATGTAGCCGCCCAGCTCGCTCATCGGCAGCTTCCGCAGCTCACAGCGGCCGATCTCGCGCGGGATAACGAGTGTGATCGTGCTGCCGGCGCGCTTTTTGTCCTGCGCCATAACGGCGAGCAGCTCGTCTGCGGTGTAGCTTGTTTCGACCGGGAGACCTGCGCGCAGCAGTGCGGCCATAACGGTCAGCGCAGTGCCGGGCGGGCAGTCGCCCCGGCGCTCGGCCGCGCAGCAGATGACGGCAAGCCCGATGGCGACGGCGCTGCCGTGGCTCGTCTCATAATTGGAGAGCTTCTCGATCGCGTGTGCGACGGTGTGGCCGAGGTTCAGGCATGCGCGCGCGCCGGTGTCGCGCTCGTCGGCTTGCACCACGTCGCGCTTGATCGATACGCAGCGAAAAAGGATCTCCTCGAGATTCTTTTTCGGATCCAGCATCAGCTCCAGTAGCTCCGGCTGTTGGAGCACGCCATACTTGATCACCTCCGCGCAGCCGTCGGAAAACGTGGCGGGCGGCAGGGTGGAGAGCGTATCCGGGTCGCAGAGCACGGCGGCGGGCTGATAAAACGCGCCCGCAAGGTTTTTGCCGACCCGCAGGTCGACGGCGGTCTTGCCGCCGACGGACGAGTCGACCATGGCGAGAAGCGTCGTCGGGATCTGCACAAGTGTCACACCGCGCAGGTATGTCGCCGCGGCGAAGCCCGCGAGATCGCCGACCACGCCGCCGCCGAGCGCGACGACGCAATCCGTGCGCGTGAGCTGGTGCGCCGCCAGAAATTCCAGCAGCGCGACGTACGTCGCTGTGGTCTTGGACGCCTCGCCATGCGGGAACACAAATTTGCAGACGGAGAGTCCGGCCTGTTCCAGGCTTTTCTGCACGGCCGCGCCGTAGAGCGCGTCCACCGTGTCGTCCGCGACGAGAGCGCAGACGCATTCGCCCGCCGCTGCCCGGACAAGCTCGCCGCAGCGGGCAAGCAGGCCGGCCTCGATCTGCACGTCATAGGCGCGGGACGCCTCCACGTGAACGGTTTTCAACGGCCGTCTACCTCCTCCTTGAGCATGCGGCCCTCGGCCAGCAGCGCCTTCAGGCGCGCCGCATCGCACGCGGCGATGGCGTCGCGGTACTGCGTCAGCGCGCCGATCAAAATATCCAGCTCATGGCCGAGGCAGTCGGCGTTCTCTAAGAACAGGTCAGTCCACATCGTCTCGTTGAGCCAGGCGACGCGGGTCAGGTCTTTGTAGCTGCCCGCCGAGAAGCCCTTGTGGGCGCGTGCAGTTGGGCTTTTGATGTATGCGTTGGAGACGATGTGCGCGAGCTGGGAGGTGAAGGCGATCATCTCGTCGTGCTGCTCGGCCGTCGAGACCGTGATGCGGGAGAACTGCGCGGGCGCAAGCGCGTCCTTGACGCGCTGGAGGAGCTGGGCGTCCGCGCCAGCCGGCGGGACGATGACCATTGGCGCGCCCTTGAACATGGTAGCCTTGCTGTACTTGAAGCCGGAATACTGCGTGCCGGCCATCGGGTGGCCGCCGACGTAGGTGTAGCCGTACTGTGCCGCCAGACGGAAGCCTGCCTCGCAGACGACGCGCTTGGTGCCGCAGCAGTCGATGACCAGCGCATCGCGGGACACAACAGGCGCGATATGCTCCATGTATGCGATGGTATCGCTGGGGTAGAGCGCGATCAGGATCAGGTCGCAGGAGGGAAGGACGGACGCGTCGAGCACGCCGTCTGAAACGCCGGCAAGCTGGGCGTAGGTGACGATGCTCTCATCGCTGTCGTGGAGATAGACCGTATGGCCGGCCGCCTTGTACGCGCGAGCCAGAGAACCGCCGATTAGGCCGACGCCTGCAATTCCGACATTCATATTCGCACACCTCCTGCAGCTCAGAGCGCGGCGCGGATCGCTGCGACGCGCTTCGCGACAACGTCGAACTGCGCGGGCGTCAGGGACTGCGCACCGTCGCACAGGGCGTGGGGCGGATCGTTGTGGACTTCGATCATCAGGCCGTCTGCGCCGGCGGCGGCAGCGGCCATCGCCATCGGCAGCACCAGGCGCGCATGGCCGGTCGCGTGGCTCGGGTCGACCACGACGGGCAGATGCGTCAGCTCGTGCAGCACCGGCACGGCGGACAGGTCGAGCGTGTTGCGGGTGTAGGT
>CAZJBT010000082.1:5726-10309 GCA_964544345.1 uncultured Oscillospiraceae bacterium | reverse complement strand
AGGCGACTTCGTCACCGTCATCGGCGGCAATGGCGCGGGCAAGTCCACACTGCTCAACGCGGTCGCAGGCGTCTGGCAGGTCGACGGAGGCGCCATCTCCATCGACGGCGTGGACGTCACCCGGCTCGCCGAGCACAAGCGGGCGCAGTATATCGGCCGCGTGTTCCAGGATCCGATGACCGGCACCGCTGCCACGATGCAGATCGAAGAAAACCTCGCCCTTGCGGCTCGGCGCGGCAAGCGGCGCACGTTGCGCTCCGGCATCACAAAAGCTGAGCGCTCCGAGTATGTCGAACGCCTGAAGATCCTCGACCTCGGGCTAGAGGATCGCCTGACCTCCAGGGTCGGCCTGCTCTCCGGCGGTCAGCGGCAGGCGCTCACTCTGCTGATGGCGACGCTCAAGCAGCCCAAGCTGCTCCTGCTCGACGAGCACACCGCTGCGCTCGACCCGAAAACGGCGGCCAAGGTGCTTGAGGCCACCGACCGCATCGTCGAGCGCGATCATTTGACTACCCTGATGATCACGCACAACATGAAAGACGCGATCGTCCATGGAAACCGTCTTATCATGATGAAAGACGGCCGTATCATCCTCGACATCTCCGGTGAGGAGAAAAAGCATCTGACGGTCGAGGAGCTGCTCGCTCGCTTCAAAGATGTGGGAGATGACAACGACCTCGACGATAAATTGATCCTCTCGTAGCTTCTGCGGGGCGCGCAAGCGCCCCGCATTTTTTGCATGATGCCGGCGAACGCGGCCATTGACCGCTCTCAACGGCTCCGCTATAATAATAAAAATATACTTCATATACTTCGCGCGCTGCAGCGCACGGGAAAGAGGGTACCGTTATGAATAAAACCGGCATGATCGGTCTTGGCATCATGGGTCGTCCCATGGCGAAAAATCTGTTGAACGCGGGTGTGGAGCTGCTCGTCAGCGATCTGAATCAGGCGGCGGTCGACGAGCTTGTCGGCCTCGGCGCGCGAGATGCTTCTTATCGCACCATCGGCGAAGAATGCGATGTGATCTTCACCGTCCTGCCGAACGGAGCGATCGTGCAGAGCGTGCTCTTCGGCGAGGACGGCGTCGCGTCCGGCCTGTCGGCGGGCAAGCTCGTCTGCGACCTGTCGAGCGTCACGCCGACCGAGAGCCGCACCTGCTATGAGAAGCTCAGAGCACTCGGCGTCGGCTTTGTGGACGCGCCGGTCTCCGGCGGCGAACCGGGCGCGGTCGCGGGCACGCTCGCCATCATGTGCGGCGGCGACAAGGCGGATTTTGAGGCGCTGCGGCCGTACTTCGACATTCTCGGTTCGAGCGCGCTGCTCATCGGCGCGTCCGGCGCCGGCAGCATCACCAAGCTCGCCAACCAGGTCATCGTCAATCTCAACATCGCAGCCGTGTCCGAGGCGCTCGTGCTCGCTTCAAAGGCGGGCGTCGATCCGATGAAGGTCTATCACGCCATCCGCGGCGGCCTGGCCGGCAGCGCCGTGCTCGACGCAAAAGCGCCCATGATGTGCGCGCGCAACTTCAAGCCCGGCGGCACCATTCGCATCAACCACAAGGACATCAAGAACGTACTGGAGACGGCGCACGCCATCGATGTGCCGATGCCGTTCACCGCGCAGCTCTTTGAGCTCCAGCAGGCGCTCAAGGTCGCGGGGCACCTCGACGACGATCACGGCGGCTATGTGCAGTACTTCGAGCAGCTCGCCGGCATCACCGTACAGTCCGATGAGACCTGACGGAGGCGCGGCGATGGATAACGAACGAACTCTGCCCGCCAGCATCCTCAGCTCCTTCCCGCCGGTGGACGAGATGGCGGTCGACGCGCTGCTCGCGCAGGAGCTTTCGGTCAACCGCGCCAAGCTCGTCGTGCTTGACGACGACCCGACCGGCGTGCAGACTGTCCACGATGTGTCGGTCTACACCGACTGGACGCCGGAGAGCGTCCGCGCGGGCTTTGATGAGACCTCCCGCGTCTTTTACATCCTGACCAACTCGCGCGGCATGACTGTCCAGGAGACGACGCGCGCCCATCACGAGATCGCCGCCGCTGTTGCGCGAGCTGCGCGCGAGACAGGCAAGCCCTATCTTCTCTTTTCGCGCAGCGACTCCACACTGCGCGGCCACTACCCGCTTGAAACCGAGCTGCTGCGCGCCGACCTCGAGGCCGCAGGCGCCCGGGTGGACGGCGAGGTGCTCTGCCCCTACTTCAAGGCCGGCGGGCGCTTCACCATCGGCGGTGTGCACTATGTCCAGCAGGGCGACCAGCTCATCCCCGCCGAGCAGACGGAGTTCGCGCGCGATAAGACCTTCGGCTATTCGCATTCCTACCTTCCGGACTACATCGAGGAAAAGACCGGTGGGCGCTACCCTGCGTCCGGCGTCACCCTCATCCGGCTCGAGGATCTGCGCGCACAACGCTACGACACGATCGTTTCACAGCTTGAGGCTGTCTCCGACTTCGGCAAGATCTGTGTGGACGCAGTCGACGACTGCGACCTGAAGGTGTTCACGGTCGCGCTTTACCGGGCGCTTGCGCGCGGCAAGACCTTTGTGTTCCGCACTGCCGCAGGGCTGGTGCAGATCGCGGGCGGCATCCCCGCCCGGCCGCTGCTCACGCGGCGCGAGATGGTCGTGCGGGAAACCGACCTCGGCGGTATTGTCGTGGTCGGCAGCCATACGAAAAAAACCACTGCGCAGCTCCGCGAGCTGCTCAAGCTCGACTGCGTGGTTCCGGTCGCATTCGACTCCGACCGCGTCTTGGACGGCGATGCGGCGTTTGCCGCTGAGGTGGAGCGCTGTGTGCAATTGGAGGAGGAGATCATCCGCAGCGGCAAGACCGCCGTCTGCTACACCAACCGCACCCTGCTCACGCTGGAACATGATACAAAAGAGAGCGCGCTGCTGCGCAGCGTGAAGATCTCCGACGGCGTGCAGCGGCTTGTCGGCGCGCTGTCCGTCACGCCTGCGTTCGTCATCGCCAAGGGCGGCATCACCTCAAGCGACATCGGCACGAAGGCGTTGGGCGTCAAGCGCGCGAACGTCCTCGGCCAGATCCGCCCCGGCATCCCCGTCTGGCAGACCGGGTCGGAGAGCCGCTTTCCCGACACGCCCTACGTCATCTTCCCCGGCAATACTGGCGGCGAGACCACGCTCCGCGAGGCCGTCGAGATCCTGACCGGCGCATAAATTCCAGCCCCCGCCGAATGCTTCGGCGGGGGCTTTTCAGCGTCAAAACAGGCTGAGCTGCCAACCGGATGCGCTGTCTTCAAACGTGTTCAGCCACGCGAACACTTCACGCGGCCGTGACAGCACGCCATGGGCGCTGCACGCCTCCTCGAGCTGCCGCATCAGCGCGCCTTGGCGCGGACTTTCGCACGAGTAGCGGCTGCCGAACGCCTGCTCATAGCGCTGCCGCAGACCGGGAAAATGGCGGTCGAGCTGGGCGTAAAAATACTGGCGGTTGCCGTCACGCAGCGTGACGCCCATCCCGAAACAGACGATCCCACGCACGCCTGCAGAAAAGCAGGCGTCGAGCAGGCCGCGCAGATTCTCGGGCGTGTCGTTCAGAAAAGGCAGGATCGGGCAGAGCCACACAACGGTCGGGATCCCCTCGGCCTTCAGGCGGTGCAGCACCTCAATGCGCCGCGCAGTGGTGCAGACATTCGGCTCAAGCACGCGGCAGAGCGTCTCGTCAAACGTAGTCAGCGTCATCTGCACGACGCACTTCGTTCGCCGTGCGATGGAACCTAGCACATCCAGATCCCGCAGCACCAGGTCGGACTTTGTCAGTACCGTGCAGCCGAACGCGTGACGGTCGATGATCTCAAGACACCGGCGTGTCAGCTCCAGCTCCGCTTCAAGCGGCAGATACGGGTCGGACATCGCGCCTGTGCCGATCATGCAGCGGCTGCGCCGCCGGCGCAGCGCGTCATCGAGTAGCATTGGCGCGTTGCGCTTGACCGCAACATCCTCAAATGCGTGATCCATCCCATAGCAGGCGCTGCGCGAGTCGCAGTAGATACACCCGTGCGTGCAGCCGCGGTAGAGATTCATCCCGCCATGCGCGGACAGGATGGATTTTGCCTCGATTTCATGCACTGCGCTCCCTCCCCTCGTTCCCCTAATCCTATCACAACAGGCGCCATCGCGCAATAAACGCGCCGTATTGTGGAAATACTATCCGCATCAACGGAAAGGAGTTTTACCATGGAGGAACATCGTTTTCACCTCTGCCGCCATTGCGGCAATCTGATCGGCGTGATCCACGATGCGGGCGTCCCCATCTACTGCTGCGGCGAGCCGATGGACGAGCTGATCCCGAACACGAGTGAGGCCGCGGGCGAAAAGCATCTGCCGGTCGTGCGCGTGGAGGGAAACCTGGTTCATGTCCACGTCGGCGCGGCCGACCACCCGATGACGGGCGAGCACGCCATCGCCTGGGTCTATCTGCAGACCGATCGCGGCGGCCAGCGCAAGGCGCTCTCGCCCGGCGAGCCGCCCACCGTCACATTTGCCCTCGCAGACGAGACGCCGGTCGCCGTGTTCAGTTGGTGCAATCTGCACGGTCTTTGGAAAA
>CAZJBT010000082.1:0-5626 GCA_964544345.1 uncultured Oscillospiraceae bacterium | reverse complement strand
GCGGTAAAATACGCTTGAGAGGTATTTTTGTAAAGGAGAGCGCGGAAGCATGAAACAGGGTAGTTTTTTTGAGGTGCTGGCCGCACAGCGCTATCATGTGGTGGACAACGCCGCCTATGGCGTGCTCGACGCCTATCCATTTGCGGTGCGCAGGCCGCAAAACAACAAATATGTGACGGTCAGTATCACGGTGCAGACCGCGCCGGACAAGGCTCAGGCCAAGGCGCTCCGCGCCGCGCTGAAGCAGCAGGGCATCAAGGCCAACTGGAACGGCCGCGTTCTGTCCTATTCATTCCGCACCGATCGCAGCGCCACCCCTGAGCTGCTCCGCGAAGGACTGGCCGCCGCGATCCAAACGCTCCGCCAAGCGGGTCTCATGCCGCCGTGCACCTGCGGCATCTGTGCGCAGGGCGGCACTGACGCGTTCATTCTGCGCAACATCCCGCCACAGGGCTATGACGCCGTCCACGCGCGCTGCGTCGACCAGATGCAAGACAGCGCGCACGCACAGGTACGGAAAAACCCCGGCAGCTATCTGACCGGCATTGTCGGCGCGCTCCTCGGCGCGTTCGTCGGCGGCCTGCCCGCGTTTATCGCGCTCCACTTCCTGCATATCGTCTCGGCCTGGCTGTTTATGCTGCTGCCGATCGCGTCGTACTTCGGCTATAAGCTCTGCCGCGGCAAAATGAACGCCGTGGCGGGCATCTCGGCCGTCGTGTGCTCTCTGCTCGGACTGGGGCTGGTCATCCTCGCCTGGGACACGGCCGTCAATATGTCCGACCTCGGGCTTGACTTTTCCGACGCGGTTCGTTTTACCTGGTACTTCACGTTCACTGAGTTTTCCGCAGAGTACTGGGAGTGGATCAAACCGAACATCGCCTCCATCGTGCTGTTCTACCTGCTCGGCGTATTCTTTTCCTTCGGCATTGTCAGCCGCACCAACAAAACCGAGCTGAAATCGATCGAGCAGATGCGCGCGACCATGCTTGTCCGCGTCGATCCATCCGCGCCGCAGGCCGCGCCCGAAGCGCCGAGCGAGCCGGAACCGCACCAACCGGAACCGCAGCCTGAGCAGGTTCCGTGGGAATTCTGAATGCTTCAACGAATGCTTCAACCGGCCGCCGGAATCCTTCCGGCGGCCGGTTCTTTCGTATAAACAGCGGCAATACGGCCTATAGCGGATCCATATTGTACTTTTCCCGCTGCGCCCGGTAAAATAAAAGCGGTTGAACCAACGCCACGAAAGGAGCCGATGTGCAATGCCTCCCGTCATCGACCGAAGCAAATGCGTCAAATGCACCCTGTGCGCCCAAATCTGTCCGCTCGACGTCATCCGCGTGCGCAAAAAGGAGATCGTCGTCGCCTACCCCGACGAGTGCTGGCACTGCATGGCCTGCGCGCTCGACTGCCCGCAGAAGGCCATCACCATCCGTTACCCGCTTTCCCACATGGTGTTCCGCTACCCCGCTCCCGGAAAGGAGGCTGACCGCGCATGAAACTCAGAGTCAGGCCTGAACCTGTCTGCTGCGACGTGCTGATCATCGGCGGCGGCGTCGGCGGCATGCAGGCGGCCATCGCCGCGGCCGAGAGCGGCGCGAAGGTCGTCGTCGCTGAAAAGTCCGATACCCGCCACTCCGGCAGCGGCGCGAACGGCAACGACCACTTCTTCTGCTACATCCCGAGCTACCATGGTGACGACTTCGACGTGATCCTACAAGAATGCACCGAGACGATGCTTGGCCCATTCCAGGATGTCGACGTGTTCTCTGCCATTCTGCGCCGTTCGTTTGAGGTCGTGCAGAAATGGCACTCCTACGGCATCAACATGAAGCCGTAGGGCGATTGGAATTTCGAGGGTCATGCCATGCCGAACCGCCGCCGCTATCACCTCAAGTACGATGGCTGGAACCAGAAGCCCGCGCTGACTGCCAAGGCCAGGCGTCTCGGCGTGACCATCTGCAACAAGACTGCGATGAACGAGCTGATCACAGACGGCCCCGGCGGCCGCGTGCTCGGCGCGATCGGCATCAACATCTCGGACGAGGAGCCGGAGCTGGTCGTCTTTCAGGCCAAGGCCGTTATTCTTTCGACCGGCGCGGCGACGCGGATGTACCCGCCGCACAATCCGGCATACCTGTTCAACGTTGACTCATGTCCTGCCAACGCGGGCGCGGGCGACGCGCTCTCGTTCCGCGCGGGCGCGAAGCTCGTCAATCTCGCTACGTCCATTCCGGCCTGAAGCACTTCATGCGCTGCGGCAAGGCGACCTGGATCGGCGTACTGACCGACATCCACGGCAAGCCCGTCGACCCGTTCGTCACCAAACCGACGCGCGAGCTGGGCGACGTCACCGCCGACATTTGGCAGAGCGTATTCACGGAAAAGATGGGCAACGGCACCGGCTCCGTGTACATGAACTGCACCGAGACAAGCGACGAGGATCTCGCCTACATGCGCAAATGTCTCGTTTCCGAGGGCGACTCGTGCATCAACGACTATATCGACCAGTATGGCGTCGACCTCAAAAGGGAAATGGTCGAATTCGGCACCTACACGCCGCACTTGCAGGGCATCCAGATCGACACGCACGCCGCGACGAACATCCCCGGCCTCTACGGCGTCGGCGACTGCACTGCAAATGTCGCGAACGGCATCCACGCTGCCGCCGTCCTCGGTCAGATCGCCGGCGAGAGCGCCGCGGCCTACTCTCAAGGGCAGCTTGAGACGCCGGTGATGGACGCGCCAATCATCGCCAAAAAGCGGGCGCTCTACGAGACGCTGCTCGGCCGTGAGGAGGGCGCGCACTGGAAAGAGGCCAACTCCACGCTTGAGCAGATCATGGGGCAGTATTGTGGCTACAAGGTGCGTTCGGAGTCGCTGCTCGAGGCGGGCTTCCAATACATCTCCGACCTCAAACGCTACTGCTACGACCAGCTCAAAGCCGAGAATTCGCATGAGCTGATGCGTTGTCTGGAGGTGCTCGACATGCTCGATGTCGCGCAGGCCACCATTCTCGTGACGAACAACCGCCGCGAGTCGCGCGGATCGTTCCACCGCCGTACGGACTACACCTTCACCAACCCGCTGCTGAACAACATGTTCCAGACCATCTGCAAGACGAGAGACGGCATCGAGGGCACCATCCCGATGCGCGAGGGCGTGGTGCTGGAGTTCCGCCCGAAGGGCAGGTAAAAAAAGAGGAGCCGCTGCAAGCGACTTGCAGCAGCCCCTCTCTTTCGCCTCTGCGGAAAAGCGTTCGCTCCAGCCGCGCCGATCGGTTTCCGCCGCTACGGCACAAGACAAATCGATTTTGCTTTATGGAACGTCCGCCGGCGCGCTCTGCTTTATCCATACGATTCACATTGCCGCAGCAGCTCGGTCAACACGGCCTGCTCCGCCGGCGTAACGGCCGCTGTGCTGCGCACAACGCCCACACGCGTCGTGCAGGCCAGCTCGTCGACCGGCAGCGCAGCCAGATTGTCGGCAAACGACGAGTTGCCGAAATAGAGCGCCCGGCGCGGGATGACCGTGAAGGAGTTCGACCGGATAAGATAGCGGCGCAGCAGGTCGATCTCCTCAATGCGGACGATACGATCGTCGCCCAGGCCGCTGCGCTGCAGCAGCCGGACGACGCGGCTGTTGCGCGCGCGGCGGAATGTCGCATAGTGGTATTCGAACAGCGCATCCGCCGTCACCCGCTCCTGACCCGCAAGCGGATGCCGTTCGCCCACCACGCAGCACATCTCCTCCGGGAACAGCTCATCATAGTGCAGCGCGCCGCGCGCAAGGTCGCGCAGGAAGCTTTCCTCATCCACATCGCAGAGCTGGATCACGCCGAGCTGGAGACGACCCGCACGCACGGACTCGATCACGCCGGCGCTGTCGTCCTCCTCCAGCACCAAATGCAGCCGCGGGTGGCGCGGTTTCAGATTCATCATCACATCGAGCAGCAGCGAATTGCAGAAGTGCGGCGTGCTCCCGATCGAGACCGTGCCGGTCAAGCTCCCATCCGGCGCATGCTCGATGCGGCGGATGCTCTCGATCTCACGCGGGATGTTCTGCGCGCGCTCGAGCACCAGCTCGCCCTCTGGCGTGAACTGGAGCTTCCTGCCTCCGCGCACGAGCAGCGGATAGCCCAGCTCCTCCTCCAGCTCGCGGATGCCGACGCTCAGCGACGGCTGCGAGAGATAAAGCGCCTGCGCAGCCTTGGAGAACGTGCCATAGTGCGCGATCGCGTCGAGATACTCCAACTGATTCAGGCGCATACGCTTACGCCTCCCCGCCTGAGATCTCGCGCTGGAGCTTTCTCGTCAGCTTGCTGAACACAAGCGCGTATGAATGGTCGCACAGGTCGAGCAGCACATCGTCCGGCACCGCGCCATCGAGAAAGATCGAATTCCAGTTGCGTTTATCCATATAAAAGCCGGGGACAATATCCGGAAATTCGGCGCGCAGCAGCTCAGCGCGCGCTGGATCGCACTTGAGCGTTAAGAGCTCACGGCAATCATAGCCCTTATGCTCCGGCCCGGGTTGGCAGACAGCGGCGAACATCTTCCCACCAACGAGATAGCGATCCCATCCCCATTCCAGCTTATAGTCCTTCTCCGCGCCCGGTTTTGCGCGCAGATGCGCATCAAGCCAATCATAGCGATTCATCGTCTCTCCTCCTTTTTGTCCAATTATAGCATGCACTGCACCGGCGAGCAAGCACACCCCATTTTTACAGCGCTTTCTATACGATCCCCCCGGCGGCTGTAACAAGAAAGCGCCGGCGTGGCATACCGCTCGAACGGCCTCGAGCCAGGCACGGCCTCCCCACGGCCGCAAAAAATAAGCCGCGCCCGTCCGCTCAAAGCGGACGGGCGCTTCATTTTTTCTCTAAGACTCTGTGCTCATTGGATCTCTGCTTGTGATCAACAGCGTCTCAAATCACATAATCCCCGCCGCCGACCGGCTCGAGCAGGTCGGCGAGCGTGACGCTGTCAAGGTATGACCCGATCATCTCGTCGAGCTTGCTCCACATAGGCAGCGTACGGCAGACCGCGGCGCGCTCACAGGGAGAAGCGCCGCACTCGAGACAACTCACCGGCGCGAGCGATCCTTCGGTCAGACGGAGGATATCACCGACCCGGTAGTCTTCTGGCGCACGGAGCAGACGATAGCCGCCGCCCTTGCCGTGCGCGCCCTCGACCAGGCCGCCTTTGGAGAGCTGAAGCATGATCCGCTCCATATATTTCTGGGAGACCTCCTGCCGCTGCGCAACATCCTTCAGTGGGATGAACGCGCCGCTGTTGCGCTCGGCCAAATCGATCATCGCGCGCAGCGCATATCTTCCTTTTGTGGATATCAGCATCACGTCACCTCAAAGCACTGCCTTTCCCTCCACGGATGGAAGCGCCCCAGCACGTTGACTCCGTGCCGGGGCGGTTCGCGCTCAGTCTGCAAACAGCGCCGTGGAAAGATACCGGTCGCCGGTATCCGGCAGAAGCACAACGATGCGCTTCCCACTGTTCTCCGGTCGTTTGGCCAGCTCGATCGCCGCCCAGACCGCGGCGCCGGAGGAAATACCGACCAGCACGCCCTCGCTCTTGCCGATGAGCTTGCCGGTGGCAAACGCATCCTCGTT
>CAZJBT010000081.1:0-10360 GCA_964544345.1 uncultured Oscillospiraceae bacterium | reverse complement strand
CATGCTGATTCAATTTCAAAAATCAGAAAAAATGTCTTGACAAACTGCTCCCCGACGGTGATCGTCCAGATCTGGTCGGCGCGGCCGGTGGCGGCAGTCCAGATCCAGCCGCCGGGCGTGATCACGTGCAGATTCCAGCCGCCAAGCGCGTCGACGCGCTCGAGCCAGGCCGAGCCGGGCTGACCCTGCTCGCCATAGAGTATGCCCTCCGCCGGCTCGGTCAGGCCGAAGACCGCCAGCAGATCGTAGAGCGTATCGCCGCATGACAGGCCGAAGGGCATGCCCTCCGCGTCTTCGCTGTCGGTCGAGTAGCTGGTCAGATGAAGGAAGCCGTCCGTGTCGTCGCGGAAGCCGTAGTGTATGCCGTCCACCATGATCGAAAGCACCGACGGGTCGTCGCCGGAGTACGATTCCTCTGCCGAGCCGAGCAGCGCAAGCGCCTCGTCGAACGTCATGCCGAGCGTCACGCCGTTCGGCATGACAAGATCGCCGTCCGCCACGATCCCACTCGGCGCCTGTTCCGCC
Source organism: uncultured Oscillospiraceae bacterium (assembly GCA_964544345.1). GTDB lineage: Bacteria > Bacillota > Clostridia > Oscillospirales > Oscillospiraceae > CAKTOF01. The sequence continues at coordinate 9,835 of CAZJBT010000081.1, read as the reverse complement.
GCGTCTGTGCGCTGCACGGTCTGCGTGTCCATCGCGCAGGTCAAAACGACGTCCGTCCCGCCGGGCACGGCGATGGTCATGACCGCGGTCTTCTCCGCCGCATCCAACTGCCAGACGGCGTCCAGGTCGAAGACGCCGAGCGGAAGCAGCGTGTCCGCGTTCGCGGCGAGGGACGAGACGAACAGCTCGTCGCACATGGTGGTCATTTTGTCGAGCTGCGCGCTCCATTCGCGTGAAAGCGCGGCGTATGCCTCCGTCTGGACGGTCGAGCCGTCAAAAAGGCGCAGATGGATGCTCGTCGGGGTCGGGGACTGGCGGCTCATCTGCGCCAGCGTCCAGGTCAGCGCCGCCTCGCCATCCGGGCAGGGGTCGTCCGCCGCATAGCTCCGGTGCGCCAGCGCGAGGTATTCCTCCCACCATTCGCCAAGCGTTTCGGTCTCAAGCGGCATATCCAGCCCGCCGAGACGGCTCGTCATTGCGCCGAACACGCCGCTCAGCGCGTCCGAGCTGGCCCAGGAGCGGTTCTCCAGCTCGTCCCCCAGCGCGAGCAGGCAGGCCCAGCAATCGATCAGAAACCTCGCGTTCGCATCCGATCCATCCGGCAGCGCCGCCGCGGCGTCCAGCAGCGCGGAGAGTGCCGCCGCGTCGTCCGTCCCGGGCGCCCAGCGGCCGGCCTCGTCGACCACGCCGCACCATCCGCCGATCCATGCCTCCGCCGCAGTGTCCTCCGCCCACGCGGGGATCGCGGCGGACTGCGCCGGCGTGTCCGCGGCCGGGTCGGGGTCGGAGCGCGTGAGCGGATCGCCGGATCCGGTCTCCTCCGGCGCGTCCGTCTGCGCTGCGTCCAGCCGCGCTGTGTCGGGTTGCTCGGGCAGGGAGATGACGCTCTGCTGCGCGCCGGTGAACGAGCAGCCGGCGGCCAGCAGCGCGAGCAGCGCGGCTGCAAGCATGGCGGCTCGCCTCGGTCTCCGGTTTCTCGCGATGGCGCGAATGCGGCCGGCCAGCTCCGGCTCGGCGCAAAAGCCCGCCGTCGCGGCGCTCTGTGCGGTGAGCTGACCCGGCCGTGCCGCCAGCGAGAGCAGCGTCCGGCCATAGCGCGCGCGCCGGGCGGGGTCAAGCCCGCGCAGGGCGCGCTCGTCGCAGGCCAGCTCGCAGTCGCGCCGGGCAAGCCGCGCCGCCAGCCAAACGAGCGGATGGAACCACCAGACGATCAGGCACGCCGTCCGCACCAGCGCCCAGAGCTGGTCATGTGCGGACAGATGCGCCCGCTCATGCAGCAACACGTCGGCGAGCACTGCCTCGTCCGCGGCGGCCGTCTCCGTCACATAGATAGCCGGGCGCAGAAGTCCGAACACGCACGGCGACGGCACATCGGCAGTGTAGACCGCCGGGCGGCCTGTACTGCCAAGCCGGCGGCGCGACCGGCGCAGCCACCGGAAAAAGAGCAGGTTGCACAGCACGAACCAGCTTGCCGTCAACGCCGCCCCGGCCAGCCAAACCGCATGCAGCACCGCGCCCCATGAAACAGGCTCCGCCGCGCCGCTGTCCTCCGCGCTGCCGGATGAGAGCGTGGGAAGGTCATCCGCCGCCGGTGTGCCGGCGCTGTCTCCGGCGGTTTGGTAGTCCGGCGGCGCGACCGCTGCGGCAGCGGTCTGCTGATCCGGCAGAGCCTGCGGCTTGGCCAGTGCCGCGTTTGCCGCTGCGCCCGCCGGTGTGCCGGAGGACACGGGCGTGTCTGCCTGCACGGCGGACATGCCGTCCAATGCACGCAGCAGATTGGCGGGCGACAGGCTGTTTTCCCCGAGGCTGACCGGGACAAGCAGCCGCAGCGCGGCAAGCAGCCAGAGCGCATAGCGCAGCCGCGCGCTGATGCGCCTGCCGAACGCCGCGCGCACGGCCAGGACGGCCAGCAGCAGCGCGGTAGCGCTGAGGATCCAATCAAGTCGCATCGCCGCCGCCCTCCTCCGCCTGCTCGAGCAGCGCGGAAAGCTCGGCCAGCTCCTCTGCGCTCAGACCCTTGTCGTGGATCAGCGCGCTCATCATCAGGCCGAGCGAGCCGCCGTAGACCCTTTCCAGAAAGCTCTCCGTCTCGCGCATCGCGGCGGGGCGGCGCTCAATGACCGGATAGTAGCGCCTGGCGCGCTCGCCCTCCTCATAGCGCACCGCCCCCTTCTCGCCGAGCCGCGAGAGCATTTTGATGACCGTGTGCTTGCTCCAGCCGGTGCTCGGCTCGAGCGTGTGCACCAGCTCCATGATGGTGCGCGGCGCGTGATCCCACAGGCAGTTCATGATCTTCCACTCGCCGTTGGACAGGCTGACATCCGGTTCCATGCGATCTCCTCCTTGGAGGTAGTCAAATGTCTACCTTGAGCCTAACAGAAAGGTAGACGTTTGTCAACCTGTTTTCGAAAAAGCCGCCCGCGCCGTCAGGCGCGGGCGGCTTCCGCTCGTCAAAACCTCGTAGAGTTGCGCCGCCGCCGCGGCGAAATGGGATCGGGATCGTTTTCTCCGGCGACCTGTGCGTCGGAGAAAACTCCGCTTCCGCGTCACCCCTATCATAGCGACATCTCGCCTTTTACCGCTTGAGCGACCGGACGGCGCGCAGCAGCAGCGCGATCTCGTCTTCGGTCGTCTCGCGCGAGAGCGAGGCGCGCACCGCGCCGTCGATGACGGCGGGCGGCAGACCCATCGCCTCGAGCACATGGCTGCGGTGGCCGCGCGAGCAGGCCGAGCCTGCGGAGACATACACGCCGCGATCCTGAAGCTGGTTCAAAATGCCCTGCGAGCGCATCCCGGGCACAGAGAAGCTGATGATGTGCGGCGCGGCCTGCGCGCCGAGCAGCTCCACGCCGGGGATCGCAGTCAGCCCCGCGCGCAGACGGTCGCGTAGCGCGCTCATGCGCGCGATGTCGGCCTTCGCGGTGGACGCGCCCTCGGTACAGGCAGCGCCGAAGCCTGCGATGAGCGGCGCCGGCTCGGTGCCGGAGCGCATCCCGCTCTCCTGCCCGCCGCCGAGCAGATACGGCGGCAGGCTCAGCCCACGGCGCACATACAGCGCGCCGACGCCCTTGGTCGCGTGGACTTTGTGGCCGCTGACCGAGATGAGATCGGCGCCGAGCGAGCTGGCGCGGAACGGCGCTTTGAACAGCCCCTGCACCGCGTCGGTGTGGAAGATGGCGTCCGGGTTGTTCCGATGCACTGCGGCGGCCATCTCCGCGATGGGCATCACCGCGCCGGACTCGTTGTTGACCATCATGACCGAGACGAACACGGTGTCCGGCCGGAGCGCGGCGCGAAGCGTGTCCAGAGAGACGTACCCCGTCTCATCCGGTGCGAGGTAGGTTGCCTCGAAGCCCTCGCCCTCGAGCTTTTCAAACGGGCGCAGCACTGCATGGTGCTCGATCGCGGTCGTTATGATGTGGCGGCCGCGTTTTTTCATCCGCGCGCAGGAGGAAAAGATCGCCCAGTTGTCGGCCTCGGTGCCGCCGGAGGTGAAATAGACGCAGCTCTTGTCCGCGCCGAGCGCGCGGGCGACGGCGCTGCGGGCACGTTCGACCATGCGGTGCGCCTCATCGCCGGGGCGGTAGAGCGAGGACGGATTGTGCCAATGGAGCGTCAGCGCGTCGTCGATGGCCGCGACGGCGGCGGCACTCGGGCGCGTGGTGGCGGAGTTGTCGAGATAAGCGGTCATAAAATGCGCATCCTTTCCCGAAAAAATTGTCGAACATTGCGCTTTGCACGGGTGCGGCGCAGTGATAAAATAAGCCTGCCGCGCGAGCGTGCGGCGGGAGGAATTCAGAATGAAATCAAAAGGAAGAACCCTCGGCTGCTGTCTGACGATCCTCGGCGGCCTGTTCTGGGCCGTCGGCGGCGTGTGCGGGCAGACGGTGTTTGCCATGGGCGTGACGAGCAGCTTTCTCGTGCCGCTCCGCCTGACCGTCTCGGGTCTGATCCTGCTGGCCGTGGCGAGGCTGTCCGGCCACGATCTTTTTGCCGTCTGGAAAACCCGGCGCGACGCGCTCGAGCTGCTCGTATTCGGCGTGTTTGGCTCGGCTGTCTGCCAGTATGGCTACTATACGTCGATCGAATATTCCAACGCCGCGTTCGCTACGGTGCTCTCTTACACCTCGCCGGTGCTGATCCTGGCGTGGACGGTGCTGCGGGCGCGCCGCGCGCCGCGGCTCTACGAGCTGGCGAGCGTCGTGCTGGTGCTGCTCGGCGCGGTGGTCTGCGCGACGCATGGCCGCCTTGGCAGCCTGAGCGTTTCGCCGGCCGCGCTCGTCTGGGGCCTCATCGGCGCGGCGGGCTTCGCGTTTTATACGGTCTCGCCGCAGCGCCTGCTGCAAAGGCACGATCTGCCCACCGTGGTCGGCTGGGGCATGCTGATCGGCGGGGTGCTGGTCGGCGCGCTGTGCAGGCCGTGGGCGGAGACGGTCGCTTTTTCCTGGGCGCTCTGCGCGCGGATGGCGGTCGTGATCGTCTTCGGGACGGTGCTGTCGTTCTCGTGCTTCCAAGCGGGCGTGCGCATCGTCGGCAGCCTGGCGGGCAGCGTGCTCTCCTCGGTCGAGCCGGTCGCGTCGGTCATATTATCCGCTTTGTTTTTGAAGGTGCGCTTTACGCCGGTCGACCTGGTTGGCTTCGCGATGATCCTGGTGACGATCCCGCTCATCGCCGCCGGCGACGGCCGCGCGCAGCGCCTGACCGCGCACAAGACCGCGTGAGCCGCAGAAGGGAGAAGCGCATGACGTATTTGGAGCATTACGCCTCGCCGCTCGGCCCCATCACGCTCGCCTCGGACGGTGCGGCGCTGACCGGGCTGTGGTTTGACGGACAGAAATACTTCGGCAGCACGCTGACCGAGCCATATGAGTCAGGCAGCGCGCACCCGCTCGATCAGACGAAGCGCTGGCTGGAGGAGTATTTTGCGGGCGGGCGGCCGGATGAGCTGCCGCCGCTCAGGCTTTTCGGTTCGCCGTTCCGCCGGAAGGTCTGGCACGCGCTGCTGGCGATCCCCTATGGCGAAACGGCGACCTACGCGCAGCTTGCGCGCTCGCTTGACACCTCTCCGCGCGCCGTCGGCGGCGCGGTGGGGCACAACCCGATCTCGATCCTCGTCCCGTGTCACCGCGTGGTCGGCGCGGCGGGCGCTCTGACCGGCTACGCCGGCGGGATCGAGCGCAAGGCGCGTCTGCTCGCGCTCGAGGGCAATGTACGATAAATAAATATAGTATGGGAGCTGCCACCTCGCCGCGGCGGCTCTTTTGCTTATTTTCCGATGCTTATTTCCCGACGCAGAAGCGTTCAAAGATGCGGTTTGTCACGTCCTCAGAAACGCTGCGGCCGGTCAGCTCGCCGAGGGCGGCCATGGCCTCCTCCACGTCGACGAGCACCGCGTCCGGCGTAAAGCGCGCGGAAAGGGAGGCGAGCGCCGCGTCCAGCGAGCGCACGGCACGGCGCACCGCGTCGGCCTGCCGCGCGTTCGTCAGAACGGAGCCGTCGCACGGCGCGCCGCCGGCGTAGGTTCGCTCGACCCAGTCAGAGAGCGCGCCGAGTCCCGCGCCGGTCTTGGCGCTGACGGCGAACGCAGGGGCGAGCGGCACGTCTGCCGGTGTGATCACGGCGGGCAGGTCGGACTTGTTGAGCAGCGCGACGGTGCGCACAGCGCCCATTGCCGCCTTCATTGCGCGCAGATCCTCCGCGCTGAGCGGCGAGGACGCGTCGCAAACGAAGATCGCAAGGTCTGCGCTCGCCGCGGCCTGCTCCGCGCGCTCCACGCCCATGCGCTCGATCGCGTCTTCGGTCTCGCGAATGCCGGCGGTGTCGAGCAGGCGCACGGTCACAGCGCCCAGATGGACGGCCTGCTCGACCGTGTCGCGCGTCGTGCCCGGCGTGTCGGTGACGATCACGCGGTCGAACCCCGCAAGACGATTGAGCAGGCTGGACTTGCCTGCGTTTGGCCGACCCAAAATGACGGCGCGCACACCGCTGCGGACGATCCTTCCGCGCGCTGCCGTCGCGAGCAGCGCCGCGAGCGTCTCGCGCCCGCGCTCGAGCGTGTCCAGATAGCCGGAGAGCGCGAACGGCTCGATGTCCTCGTCCGGATAGTCGAGCACAGCATGGAAATGCGCGAGCAGATCGCGCAGCGAATCGTAGACGGCGTCAGTCCTTTGGCTGATCGCGCCGGCGAGCTGCCCGGCGGCATTGGCGGCGGCCTCGGCCGTCTCCGCGTCGATGAGGTCGACGACGGCTTCACACTCGGTGAGATCCATGCGTCCATTCAAAAAAGCGCGCTTTGTAAATTCTCCCGCGGCGGCCTGCCGCGCGCCGGAGGCAAAGAGCGCGTCGAGCGCGGCGGCCAGCACGGCGGGCGCGCCGTGGCACTGCAGCTCGACCGTGTCCTCGCCGGTGTAGCTGCCCGGGCCGCGCGTGTAGACGGCCAGGCACCGGTCGATCACGCGCCCGCGCGTGTCCGTCAGGCTGCCGTAGACGAGCTTGCGGTTCGGCGCTTCGGAGAGCGGCCTGCCCGACGCGGGCGAGAACACGTGTCCGGCGACCTCCGCCGCGCCGTCGCCGGACAGGCGCACGATCCCGATCGCGCTGGGGCTGAGCGCCGTGGCGATCGCAGCAATGACATCGGCCATGCTTTCTCCTCCTTTGATCGAAAAACATACATTATATTATAACACAAAACAGCCGATCGCAAGGTATATTTCCCAACCGCCGGGAAAAACTAGCGCCGGGTGAGGAATTTGGAATGGAAAGGACTTCCGGTGACGGACGAGAATCTGCACCGGGTATTTGCCGGCGCGGGCGATTTTGTCGTCCGTGAGCTGGATTGCCCGCAGGGCCTGCTGCGGGTGTATTTCATCGATGGGCTGGTATCCGGCTCTGAGATCTCGGAGTTCGTCGTGCAGCCGCTGCTGCGCGGCCAACCGGTGTGGAACTCCGTGGCCGACCCAGCAGATGACCTGGATACCGCGGCGAAGAAGCTCGTCAACGGCTTTTGTATCGTCATCTACCCTGATAGAGCGGAGGCCTACGAGGTCAAGACCGGCGAAAAGCGAGGCCCGAGCGCGCCCGAGGTCGAAAACACCGTCAAGGGCGCGAAGGACGCGTTCACCGAGACGGTGCGCACGAACACGTCGCTCGTGCGGCGGCACCTGCGCACGCCGAATCTGCGCCTTTACGAGACGCAGGTGGGCCGCCGCTCGCTGACGAACGTTACGGTGGCCTATGTCGACGGCCTGACCAGCCCGGAGCTGGTGGAGTCGGTCAAGGAGCGGCTGGCCGCGATCGATATCGACGGCCTGCTCTCGCCGTCGGCGGTCGAGGAATACCTGACCGGCTCACGCAAGACCGCGTTCCCGCTCCTGACGTACACGGAGCGCACCGATCACTTCGCGCGCGGCCTGCTCTCCGGCCGCGTCGGCGTGCTGATCGACGGGCTGCCGCTCGGCTATCTGCTGCCGGTCGACGTCGGCTGGCTGATGGAGTCGCCTGAGGATCGCGGGATGGATTACGTCTCTGCCTCGGCCGTGCGCGTACTGCGCTATCTCGCGCTGCTCGTTTCTCTGCTCCTGCCGGGGCTGTACGTCGCGGCGGCGTCGTTCCATCAGGAGATGATCCCGACCGAGCTGCTGCTGGCAATCATCGAAAGCAAGCAGTCCGTACCGTTCCCGACGATCGTCGAGGTGCTCGGCCTGCTGATCAGCTTCGAGCTGCTGCAGGAGGCCGGATTGCATCTGCCGCAGGCGATCGGGCAGGCCGTCTCGATCATCGGCGGCCTGGTCGTCGGCACGGCGGCGGTCGAGGCGAAGCTCATCTCGCCGGCGGCGCTCATCGTCGTCGCCGCGGCGGGCATCTGCGGCTTCACGCTACCGGGCAAGGATTTTTCCGATGCGGTGCGGCTCTGGCGCTTCGCGCTCGCCGTGTGCGCAAGTCTTGCCGGCATGTTCGGCCTGACGGTGGGCGGCCTTGCTCTGCTCGTCCATCTGGCGGGGCTCAGCTCGTGCGGACGGCCGTATCTCGCGCCGTTCTCCCGCGTCTCGGCGGGCCGCGCCATTCTGCGCCGGCGGCTCGTCACCGAGAAATACCGCGATCCCGCGCTCGGCGTGCAGGATCTGCGCAATCAGGCGTAAGGAGGCGCTGCATGAAGCGGCTTACGATATTTTGTATCCTCGCGGCGCTGGCCGGGCTGTTTGGCCTGCTGCCGTTCACGCCCTCGGATGCGGCGGAGCTTGTCGTCGTACAGACGCTCGTGGTCGCGGAGGACGCGGCGGGTCGCGTGACGCTGTTTGCCGCCGACGGCCTGACCGGCGAGGGCGCGGACTTTGAGGCGGCGGCGGAGGATCTCGCCGCGCGAGCCCCGGGCGAGCTGTTCCTCGGCGCGGTCGAGCATTTGATCCTGACCGGCACGTCGGCGGATTGCCTTGCCGACGCCGCGCACGGCGACACGCTGCGGCCCGCTGTGCGCGTCTACACGTCGGAGCTGCCCGCGCAGCGGCTGGCGGAGGACAGCGAGACGCTGACGTCATTTCTGAACGCCCACCCGGGCGGTGTGCGCCTGAGCGACGTGCGCGCGGCGCTCTATGAGGGCGCGGGTGTGAACATCCCGCATCTGAACGGGGAGGAGGGCAGCTATGAAACGCTTTGACCGCGTGGACGGCGCGTTTTTGACCGGGGCGCTGCTCCTCCCGGCGTCGGTGCTCTGCGCGCGCTTTTCGCCTGCCGCCGCCGCTGCGGGCGCGCTCGCCGCGGGCATCATATTATATTGTATGGCATGGCTCGCCGGATACGCGCCGGCCGGGTTCCGGATGCCGCGCTGGTTTGCCGCGCTGCGGGCGGTCTGGTGCTGCTTCGTGCTCGGACTGCTGCTCGACCTGACGCGCGGTCTGTTCCCGCTGTCGCACGGCGCGTGGATCGTGCCCGCCGTGCTCGCGCTGCTCGCGGCGCTGGCCGCGGCGAAGGGATCGGACGTCGCGCCGCGCATGGCCGCGGTGCTCTGGCCGTTCCTTCTCGCGCTCGTTGCCGTCGTGGCGCTGTTCGCCGCGCCGGATATCGAGCCGGAGCGCCTGGCCTCCTTCGGGTCGAGCGGGGAGACTGCCGCGGCGCTCGCGCTCGTGCTGCTGCCGGGGATGCGTCCGATGCGGCGCGGCCGCGCGAAGATGCCCGCGTTTTTGCTGCTGGCGGTGGTGCTCACTGCCCTGCCGCCGCTCCTCTGCTTCGGTACGCTCGGCCGCGCGCAGACGGCGGCCTTGCCGTTCCCGCTCTATGCGAGCGCGCAGTCGATCAGCGTGTTCGGCGTGATGGAGCGCTTTGAGGTGCTGCTCTCCGCAGCGCTCACCGCCTCCGGCTTCTGCGCGCTGAGCTTCGCGCTCGGCGCGGCGCTCGACGGCCTGCCTGGAGCATCAAGCGCCGCGCAGCACACAAAATCGCTTGTCCTGGCCGCCGCAGGATTTGCGCTGATGGCGGCCGTGCCGCACCTGCCCGGGTGGTTTTGGCCGGCCGGCAGCGCCGTATTTTGCGGTCTTCTCCCGCTCGGAATACTAGCGGTTGGGGCTAGGAAAAAAGTCGAAAAAAATCCGAAGAAATCGGTTGACAAACCGAATTCCATTTGATATTATAGCTCTCGCGCTGATCGGAATGAGCAATTTCCTTCTGAAATAACGCCTTCCGCAGCACGGAGCGAGAGCATCCGGTGCGGTGGCAAGCAAAAAAGAAAGAAAAAGTTCTTGACAAAAGCGTGTGTGCGTGATAAACTATAAAAGTTCGCTGCTGAACGCGAAACATCGGTCGCAGCCGACATGTACCTTGTAAATTAAACAACGAGAAAAGA
>CAZJBT010000080.1:0-10376 GCA_964544345.1 uncultured Oscillospiraceae bacterium | reverse complement strand
TCGGAGCGCCCCACCAATCGTCGCCGCTGGCGTTGGTCGCCCACTCCTCATCCCACATGTAGTAAGTGACCATGGCGTTGACGCCCGGGCCGTAGGGCTTGGAGAACTTCAGGACGAGCGTATAGTCGTCCTCGCAGTAGCTGTTCTCAAAATCATACGCCAGCATGCCGGAGGCCTGCGACGTCTCAGTCGCCCAGAACTCGAGCGACCACAGGCAGTCGGACGCGGTGATCTGCTCACCGTTCGTGCAGAAGACGTCGTCGCGCAGGTGCATGACCAGCGTCGTGTCGTCAGTGTACTCCCAATCGGTGGCGATACCGGGGATGATCTCGCCGTCAGGCGTGGAGAAAACGAGGGTATCAAACACCATGGTCTCCCAGTGGGCGTACTGACGGCCAGTCACGTCGAAGGTGTTCGGCGCGTTCACGTCGCCGATAATGAGAGTGGTGTCCTTTTCTCCGCCGGTTTCGCCGCCCTCCGCGGAATTGCCGCCGTTGTCGGTCTGCGCGCCGCCGTTTTCAGCCTGATCGCCGTCCTCGGCCGCATTGCCGTCGTCCTGCGACGAGCAGGCTGCGATGGCGAACACCATGCACAGAGCAAGCAGCAGGGCAACAAGTCTTTTCGCTGTTTTCATTTCTGATGAACTTCTCCTTTCATGATCATAGCACAGACAAGCGCCTGTGTCTATTCGGTTGTCTGCCCGCGCATGGCACGTTTCCGAGCGCCGATTCACGAACATTGCTGGATTCTGTATCAGAATATTTCAATCCGGTTGTTTTGTCAAGAAAAAGTTACGAAAATATTAAATTTTATTCATCGCCAAAAATTCTCATCTCACTATTTCTAACTGATACGCATCGGCACATGCAAAAAAAGAGCCGACCAACGGCCGGCTCCCCCTGATGATCCTCACTCCACATCCGCGTAATCGTCAAACTCCTTCGGACGCAGGCTGGGCTTCGGGCAGCGCTTGATCAGGTCGCTGAGCTGCTCGTGAAACAGAACGATCGCAGTCACGGCCGCGCCGACGGCGACAATTGCCGCGGCGATCGAGACGATCCATTTTTTACTGAGTTTCATATGGGCTACCTCCTTCTGACGCTGAAAAAATAAGCTTGATTCTATTGTTATTATACCTGATTGCAAACCGTTTGGCAACGAAGATTTCGCGGGATTTTCACATTTGGAGCAATTTGCCCCGGTTTTTTCCGCAGAGGCTTGCATTCCGGCGCAAACAGCCTATAATGTGAGTAAATTCATCCAGGCAGAGTAGGATGCTGTGGGTCACGTGCCCGAGGGACGGGGAGTTGTCCTTGGGACGAAGAACGCAGGTTCGCCGTACAGCATCCGCATCCCGCTGCCGCATTTGGGGATCCTCCTGATGTGGCGCTTTTGCCGGACAGGAGGTATTTTTTATGTCAAAAACCGATCCCATTTTCACCCCCGCCTACTGGCGTGCCGCGCTTGCCGAGGCGAAGGAGCTGCGCCGGCTCGTGCTGTGCGCGATGTTCTGCGCGCTGACTGTCGCGGTCAGCAGCATCTCCATCGTTGTAGGGGAAAATCTGTACATCTATTTCACCTGCTATGTCAACGCCGTCGCCTGCGCGGTGTGCGGGCCGGTGCTCGCGCTGCTCTACGGCGCGGCAGCCGACACGCTGAACTTCATTTTGTTCACGCGCACCGGGTATTTTCCAGGCTATCTGCTCTCAGAGTGCCTCGGCTGCCTGATCTACGCGCTGTTCCTCTACCGCCGGCGCATCAGCGTGACGCGGCTGTTTGCAACCAAATTCCTGGTCAACTATGGCGTCAACGTCATGCTCGGCAGCCTGTGGAGTGCGATGATCTACAGTAAGGGGTACCTCTATTATCTGCTCAAGAGTCTGCTGAAAAACACGATCCTGCTGCCGTTTGAGGTAATCCTGATGGCAGCGCTGTTCGCTGTGCTGCTGCCGGCGTTCTCGCGCTTCGGCCTGCTGCCCGCTATGGCGGAGGCTGACCGCAGGAAGCTGCAGTTCGGGCACGTTGTGTTGCCGGTATTCGGGCTAGACTTTCTCCTGTGTGCGCTGGCCTCTGGTTACTACGGCACAGCGCAGGAAAACAGCCGGCCGTTTTATATCATTGCCGCCGTCGCCGCCGCAGCTAGCGCAGCCTGCCTGATCGCCGGTGCGATACGCGCGCACAGCGATCGGCAGAAGTCGGCCTGAGCGCGTCTGCACATGGTGCTTATGCACAGATTGCATGAAATACAGTCGCTTTTTTATGGTACTCTTGACCTATCAAGAGTTCTTGGAGGTTTGCCGTAATGAAAAAAATCGACTTTGAGGCGCATCAGACCACAAAGCCCTATGCTAGAGCCAGTATGGCGCTGATGGGCGGCAGCGGCCCGTCCGTCCCCGGCGGCGACGGCCCATCCCCATTCGACCTGACGACAGAGAAACGCATCGAGATCATGGATCAGTTCGAGGTGCAGACACAGTTCATTAGCTGCGCCGGCGGTCTGGAGCGTTTTTCTCTCGAGACGGCGACCGAGGTCGCCCGCTCCGCCAATGACGAGTACTATGAGATGGGTCAGCAGTACCCGGGTCGCATCTGCGGCTACGCTAACCTGATCCCACAGGACGTCGACGGCTCGATCCGCGAGCTGCAGCGCTGCCACGACGAGCTGGGCTTCATCGGCTGGAACACGCATACCAACTTCACCGACCATTATATCGATGAGGATCAGTTCTTCCCCATCCTCGAAAAAGCTGCGGAACTGGGGATGTTCGTCTATCTGCATCCCGGCCCTCCCTCCATCGACCGGCTACAGGGGCTTGGCGTCGCGCTCGACACCGGCGTCGGCTACCATGTCGACGGCGCCATCACGCTCACGCGTCTGATCTGCAAGGGCGTCTTTGACCGGCTGCCAAATCTCAAGCTGATGCTCGGCCATTACGGCGAGGCGATGCCGTTCATGCTTGACCGCATCGACCACTTCAATTCCATCCCTGGAATCGACCACGGCGGCGCCGTCAATGAGCGCAGCTTCGACTACTACTTCAAGCACAACGTCTATGTTACGACGAGCGGCAACTTCTCCAAGGCCGCCTTCCTCTGCGCAAAGGAGCGCCTTGGCATTGACCACATCCTGTTCGGCACCGATTTCCCGATCGAGTCGTACGAGGAGAGCGTCGCGTTCCTCGACTCCGTCGGCATGACGCAGAAAGAGCAGGAGATGCTCTACTACATCAACGCGCGCGAGATCTTCGGCATCGAGTGATCAGACGTAGCCGTACAGTCCGCGGACAGACACCTCGCCGGAGAACACGCGGCCGCTCGTGCCATCGTCCCAGGTGACCAGCAGCGCGCCCGTCTCGTCCACGCCGTTGGCGCGGGCGGGGCGGGCGCGCCCGCCGGCAATGACCCTGATCTCTCTGCCGAGCGTCACGCAGTCGGCGCGGTAGCGCGCAAGCCACGCGCCGTCGCCGTTCTCCGCCATCCGCGACAGCGCCCGGATCATCTCTGCCGCCAGCGCTGCGCGGCGCACTGCGCGGCCGGTCTGCTCGCGCAGCGAGGTCGCCACAGGGCGCACCTCAGGCGGAAAATCCTCCGGCTGCTGACCAACGTTCACCCCAATACCGATCACCACATATTCCGCCATGCCGCTCTCGGCCTCCACGGACAGCTCCGTCAGGATGCCGCAGAGCTTTTTTTGACCCAGTACCAGGTCATTTGTCCATTTGATCCCGGGCCGCACACCGGCAGCCTTCTCGACCGCGTCGCACATGGCCTCCGCCGCGCGCAGCGTCAGGCTGCTCAGCTCGTCTGCCCGCGCGCTCGGCCGCAGCAGCACCGTCAGATAGACACCCACGCCCGCCGGCGAGTCAAAGCTGCGCCCCATGCGGCCGCGGCCGCCTGTTTGCCGCTCGGCCAAAACGACCGTCCCGTCCGGCGCGCCCGACTGCGCAAGCTGATTGGCATAGTTATTCGTCGAGTCGACCTCCGGCAGCACAATGATCCGCTCCGCCCACGGATGATCCCCCAGCGCGGCACGCAGCTCGCACACACTGAGCACATCCGGCGTCCCGACCAGGCAGTAGCCGCGGCGCGGTGCGGCCTCGATCTCATAGCCTTCCTCCCGCAGCGACGCGACCGCCTTGCTGACCGCCATGCGCGAGACGCCGAGCTGTTCGCTGAGCGCCTGCCCGGAAACATAGCCGCCTGCGCGCAGCACAGATAAAATTTTCTCCTTCAGGGCAAACTCCCCCTTGCACTTTCCATTGTATTCTGCTATCCTCCAATTGTAAACCGAATCAAACAAAAAAGTTTACAATCGGAGGCGCTATCCATGAAAATTCAGACCCGTGATTTGATTTTGACCGCACTGTTTGCCGCACTGACTGCGATCGGCGCGTTTTTGAAGATCCCGACGCCGATCTCATCGTTTACGCTGCAGTTCTTCTTCACCTGTATGGCAGGCGTGCTGCTCGGCACCTCGCTCGGCGCGCTCAGCCAAGCGGTCTATGTACTGCTCGGTCTGGTCGGCCTGCCGATCTTCACGCTCGGCGGCGGCTTTTCCTATGTGCTCCAGCCGACGTTCGGCTTTCTGCTCGGCCTGATCCCGGCCGCAGCCGTGATCGGCTATATCTCACACCGCGGCGGCTGCCGCCCTGTTTCCATCCTGCTCGCCTGCGTCGCCGGGCTGGCAGTGCTCTACGTCATCGGCCTGCCGTACATGCATCTCATCCTGACGCTCTACCTGAACAAGCCCTGGACGCTCTGGCAGACCGTCCGCGATGGCATGCTGATCTTCCTGCCATGGGATGCGCTCAAAATCGCCGTCTCCGCCGCGCTCGGCAGTCAGCTCTGCCCCCGCCTGTCACGGCAAAATACGCGGTAAGGCCAGCAGCAGGATGAGCAGCGCGATCGCGCCCAGGATCCAGAAAAACGTCTGATATGAGCCGGACTCCTCCGGGAGCCCGGTCTCTTCTTCCGCATGCTCAGCCTGCCAGCTCAGCTCATCGTCGCTGACGCCCGCCGCGCCGCAGCAGTTATTAAGCAGCTCGGCGGCCTCGTCGTAATCCTCCTCCCGGACATAGATATCCTGCCCATACACGGAGCTGCCCATTACGACGCGCAGGTACCCGCCCGCCCCGCGGCGGACAATGTAGAACGGAAGATCCGCAGCAGCAAGCAACTCCTGCACGATGCCCGCGTCCGTCTCGCTCGTGACCGCGGTCAGCCAGACCATACCGTCGTCTTTTCGGCAATTCGGCACAATCTCACGCCCTTTCTTAGTTCAATTTGCCACAAACACAACCGGTTGTCAACGGGCAAAGTCTGTGCTATACTTCAAATATTAGGATATCAATTATATAGGAGGTCATTCACATGAACGAAACCATTACCAGCCTTCTTGGCCGCCGCAGCATCCGCAAATACAAGGATACGCCCGTCAGGATGGAGGATCTGGAGCTGATCACCAAGTGCGGCCAGTACGCCGCCACCGGCATGGCGCGTCAGCCATGGCACTTCACCATCGTCACCGACCGCGAATACATGGACACCGTCACCGAGGCCAACCGCCAGATCATGCTCGCCTCGCCCGACGAGATGCCCCGCAAAATGGCCTCGTCACCGGACTTTGACGGTTGGCGCGGCGCGCCGGTCGCGATCGTTGTCTCCGGCGACGCGAACGGCATGACCGATTGTGCGAACGCAGTCGAAAACATGGCCGTCGCCGCGTATTCGCTCGGCCTCGGCTCGTGCATCCTCGGTTCGTTTAAGATCTGCATGGAGAACGGCGGCCGTCCCGATCTCGTCGCTAAGCTCGGCGCGCCCGAAGGCTATCAGCCGTACTTCGCGCTTGCCGTCGGCTACGCCGACGAAGCCCCTGAGGCCGCGCCGCGCAAGGAAGGCTCGGTCAGCTACATCTGAAATCACATTCCAAACGCGGCGCCGTCCCGGCGCCGCGTTTGCTTTTTTATGTGGGGTATGCTATGATAGACAAACATTCTGGTATGGAGGATTTGCCATGCTCTATGTCTTTGCCGGGCTGCTGGCCGCGGCAGTAGTCGGGCTGGATCAGCTCACCAAATATTGGGTCACGGCGCATATTGCACTCGGCGGGCAGGTCTCGCTTCTGCCCGGTATCATTCATCTGACCTACGTCAAAAATACCGGCGCGGCGTTCTCGATCTTCTCCGGGCAGCGCTGGCCGCTGATCGTACTGACGCTCGCAGTGTTGATCGCCATCATCTATGCCGTCGCACGGCGCTATGTGCGCCATCCGTTCGGCGTGCTGACGCTTGCCGCCATCACAGGCGGCGCGGTCGGCAACCTGATCGACCGCGCGCGCCAGGGTTTTGTCGTCGATATGTTCGAGGTGGAGTTTATGCGCTTCGCTGTGTTTAACGTCGCAGATATCTTTCTGACGTGCGGCGCGGTGCTGCTCTGCTTCTACATCATTTTCTTTTTCGGCAAGGACGAAGCTGCGCGGCGCGCGGAGAATCAACATGACGATTCGGTGTGAAGTTTCCGGCGAGCGGATCGACGTGCTGCTTGCCCGCGAGATCCCCGGCCTGACCCGCAGCGCCGCCCAGCGGCTGCTTGACGACCAGCTCGTTCTGCTCGGCGGGAAGCCGGTGAAGAAGAACTATCGGCCCGCTGCCGGCGACGAATTCTCCGTCACCGTCCCGGAGCCGGATCCAACAGAGCTTACAGCGCAGGATATCCCGCTCGACGTGGTCTATGAGGACGATGACGTGATCGTCGTCAACAAGCCGAAGGGGCTAGTCGTCCACCCGGCGGCAGGCCATGCCGACGGGACGCTTGTCAACGCGCTGCTCGCCCACTGCGGCGACTCGCTCTCCGGCATCGGGGGCGAGAAGCGCCCCGGTATCGTCCACCGCATCGATAAGGACACCTCGGGTCTTCTGATCGTGGCCAAGAACGATTTCGCGCATCGATCGCTCGCGGCACAGCTCAAGGATCACACGCTCCGCCGCACCTATGAGGCCATCGTCTGCGGCAGCGTCAAAGACGATACCGGCACCATCGATGCGCCGATCGGCCGCCATCCGGCCGACCGCAAAAAGATGGCCGTCACGCAGAAAAACAGCCGCGCGGCCGTCACGCACTTCACTGTGCTTGCGCGCTACCGCGGCTACACGCACCTGCGTCTCCAGCTTGAGACGGGGCGTACGCATCAGATCCGCGTCCATCTGGCCTACCGCGGCCACCCGATCCTGGGCGACACAGTCTACGGCCACAGGAAACCGGAGCTTGGTCAAAGCTCCCAGTGCCTGCACGCGCGCGCGCTGACCTTTGTCCACCCGCGCACCGGGCAGGAGGTCACCGTCTGCTGCGAGCTGCCCGAATATTTCCGCGAAGTACTGCAAAAATTAGGGCGAGAATACACTTGACCGCCGCGCCGCGCCGCGGTATACTGAGTATGACCGCATACCAAATCGTCTTCGGGGAGCCGGCGGCAGCCGGCTGAGAGTGGATTGACTGCCATCCAGACCCGCGAACCTGATCCGGATAAGACCGGCGTAGGAAAAGATGCACAGAGGAGCTTCCCGTCCGCATTGCATCTTGGATTTGCAATGCGGATTTTTTGATCAGGAGGGTTTCTCTATGTCCACCACGCAAACCAAGTCGCATCTCCATGTGCGCGCGCTGTGTGAGGGTGCGATCTTTGTCGCCATCGCACAGGTGCTCGGCTATCTCAAGCTCTATGAGATGCCGAACGGCGGCTCGATCACCTTTGCCATGCTGCCGATCTTCCTCTATTGCGCCCGCTGGGGCTTTGCCCGCGGCCTGCTGGCCAGCTTTGTCTTCTCGTGCCTGCAGTTCATGTTTGACGGCGGCTTCGCCATCGGCTGGATCTCCATCCTTGGCGACTACATCCTCGCCTATACGGTACTCGGCCTGGCCGGCCTGTTCTCCAACTTTAAAGGCGGCATCTTCATCGGCACCGTCGTCGGCTCGATCGGTCGGTTCGTCGTCAACTATATCGTCGGCGCGACCATCTGGGCGGAGTATATGCCGGAGACGTTCTTCAACATG
Source organism: uncultured Oscillospiraceae bacterium (assembly GCA_964544345.1). Taxonomy (GTDB): domain Bacteria; phylum Bacillota; class Clostridia; order Oscillospirales; family Oscillospiraceae; genus CAKTOF01. The sequence goes on along the minus strand of CAZJBT010000080.1, from coordinate 2,327 downwards.
ACTATGACGACACCGTGGTTCTACTCGGCGATCTACAACGGCTTTTATATCTTCATCAGCATGGCGCTCTGCCTGGTCGTGGAAGCGCTGCTGTACAAGCCACTGCACCGCTATATCACAGGCAGCGATCTGCGTATTTGATTTTCCTTAGGAGGGCTTCGCATGGCGCGTGCCATCATCGTCGCGGGCGGCGCATTTGACGCCACTCTGCTGCCGGAGCGGCGTGACGATGACCTGCTCATCGCCGCCGACAGCGGATACCTACATCTGCAAAAAAACGGCGTGCAGCCAGATGCCGCCATCGGCGACTGGGATTCACTCGGCTTTGCGCCGGACATCTGCGAGACCGTGACGCTGCCCGTCGCAAAGGACGACACCGATCTTGTCGCGGCGGCGCGGCTCGCGCTGCAGCGCGGGTACCGGGAGCTTCTCTTTCTCGGCGCGCTCGGCGGCACCCGCTTCTCCCATTCGCTCGCATGCGTACAAGCGCTTTTCTGGCTGAGGGAACAGGGCGTGCAGGCCGAGGTGCGCGACAAGGACTGCACGCTGACCACGCTCAGCGCCGGAACAAAGCGCTTTCCCGCGAGCGCGTCCGGCCATTTGTCCGTTTTCGCGCTTTCAGATCGCGCCATCGTCACGCTTGAGGGGCTGTGGTATTCCGCTTCGCATCTCGAACTGACCAACCGCTTCCCGCTCGGCGTCAGCAACGCCTTTACCGGCGCGCCGGCACGCGTCACCGCAGAAGAAGGTGCCGTTTTGCTCGTCGAAGAACCCAGGCTCTAAAAACCGGCCGTCTCCGGATAGGAGGCGGCCGGTTTTTCATTTAGGCGGCAATATAGCACAGCGTGCGGCGCCGCCTTAGATCGGTGCCGCCCCGCTTGGCCGTCACCCAATATTCCGGCGGATGCGGCGGGGAAGAGCCGCCGGCTTTTCGATTTGTGAGTATACACACTTTCCATTTCCGGCGAGATATGATATCATGCTTATAGAGCTGCGTGTTTCCCTGCTCCAGAAAACGAATGAAAGGTGCTGATCTTCTTGCCCACCTCCCAGTCCGCCAAGCTCTTTTCCAAATACTTTGTCCTCGTCTGGCTCGCCTCGTTCGGGTTGAACCTGTGCCAAAATCTGCTCAACAACTCCGTCACGCTGTTTGTGACCTCGCTCGGGCGATCGACCGGATTTGCCGGCTTTCTCGGCATCCCTTATGCGGTAATGGCAATCTTAATGCGCTTCCTCGGCGGCTCTTGGGCCGACCGCCGTTCGCGCCGGTCGTTGCTGGCCTTCGGCTGTCTCGGCTTTGGCGTCACAGCGCTGCTGTTTGGCCTGATCCCCGCCGCCTTTGCGCTCGTCGTCTTCCGCGGCATCCACGGCTTCTGCTTCTCCGCCGGTCAGCTCGCCGGCTCGACGATCAATGTCGACGTTACGCCGCCGGAAAAAGCCCGTCTCGGCATCGGCATATACTGGGTCTCGTCGGCCGTCTCACTCGGCTGTGCGGGCTATATCGTGACCGCGCTGACCCGCTCCGGCAGCTATACGCCCGTGTTCCGGGTCAGCGCCGCCTGCGCCATTGCCGCCGGCGTATTCGCGCTGCTGTGCAGCTACGAAAAGCATGCGCCCAGCGCGCAGCGAGCCGAACAGGCGACGCCAAACGCGCGCGGCATTCTGCGATTCGTTGAGCCGACGGCCTTCAAGCCCGCCATTCTCATGTTCCTGATGGCGGCCGCGATCTCCTGCGTCAGTCTGTATCTTCTGATGTTTGCCCGCGAGGCGGGCTACTCCAATGCCGGGCTGGCGCTCGTATTCGCCACCATTGGCATGGCGATCGGCAACCTCGGTTCAGACTGGTTTCAGCGCCGTCTCGGCGCGCGCGGAACGCTTGTCTGCTCGTTTCTCCTCTGCGCCGCCGGGCTGGCCGCCATGGCGATCTGGCACAATATAGGAACCTACCTGCTTGGCGGCACAGTCTATGGCTTCATCCAGGGCATCTGCATGCCGGTGCTCTACTATCTCAGTGTACACAAAATGCCGGTGCACCGGCGCGGTGTCGCGGGCGGAACGACCTACTGCATGCTCGACCTCGGCGTCGGCATCGGGTCATATGTCTGGGGCATCGTCATCGGCGCTGCGGGCTTCACTGCGACGTTTCTGACCGCCGCCGGCGTTCTGCTCCTTGCGGCCATCCTGACGCTGCTGTTTTATCTGCACGGAGCGGAATAGATCAGAATAAAACGCCGCGCCCGTCTGGGCGCGGCGTTTTCCAGCTTGTCGAAAAACCTCGCAGCGTTTCGCCGCCGCAGCGGCGAACTCAAATCAGGATCGTTTCCTCC
>CAZJBT010000079.1:0-10379 GCA_964544345.1 uncultured Oscillospiraceae bacterium | reverse complement strand
ATGCCCTCCGACGTCACCGGCTTCTCCATCTACAACCAGAAGAGCGGCGAATTTGAGTTCCGCCCCGGCGCGGCGATGAGCAACATCGTTCTCGCCGACGAGATCAACCGCGCCTCGGCCAAAACGCAGTCGGCCATGCTCGAGATCATGGAGGAGCGGCAGGTCACCGCCGACGGGCACACCTATCAGATGGAGCGCCCGTTCATGGTGCTTGCCACACAGAACCCCATCGATTCGCTCGGCACCTACCGTCTGCCCGAAGCGCAGATCGACCGCTTTATGATAAAGATCTCCCTCGGCTACCCCGAATTCTCCGACGAGCTGGACGTCGTGCTCTCCGGCCGACAGGCTAAGGCCGAGATCACTCGCGCCATCGATGCCCCTCAGGTCGTCCGGCTCATTGAGCAGACCAACCGTGTCTGCGTGGACAAAACTGTGGCCGCCTACCTCGTTCGCATCGTCGAAGCGACCCGCACGCACGCCGACATCAAGCTCGGCGCATCGCCGCGCGGGAGCATCGCGCTCCACGCGCTCTCGCGAGCCTACGCGCTTTCGCGCGGCAGAAATTACGTGCTGCCGGACGACGTCAAGCTGCTCGCGCCATATGTGCTTGCACACCGTCTGACGCTGACGCACAGCGCGAGAACGGAAAAGAAAGACCCGTCTGAGCTGATCAAAACCATCGCGGGTCAGGTCGTCGTACCCACAAGCCGATGAAGCGGAAGCTGATTCGGGCGGCTCGGCTCGTGCGGGCTGTGCTCGCGGGGGCGGTCGTGTTGGCTCTCGCCTGCCTGCCGGCAGTGTTCCTGAACTCTGTGTACGGCTATCTCCCGGCGCTGTTCCTCGCGGTGCTCATGGCGCTCTCGCTTCTGGGACTGTTCATGCTCAGCCGGTCGCTCGAGGTGGAGACGGACTGCGCCGACGTACAATGCGAACGCGGCGGACGCATCGACGTCGGACTGCGCCTGCGCAGCCGCTGCCCGCTCGCCTGCCCGAAGGCTGAGGCGCGGCTCGTCATTTCCGACCTGTTCGGCGGCGCGGACGAGATGAGAGCCGTCCGCTTTTCCATCGCGGGTCGCGGGCAGGTGGAGTTTCGCTTCGGCATGGAGATGCCGCACGTCGGCTGCTTTTCCATCGGCCTGGATGAAGTGGTGCTCTATGATTTTTTCGGCGTGTTCCACCGAAGGACACCGGTCTCCGGCCGCTTCAGCGCCGTCGTCACGCCGCGCCGCCTGCCGGTGGACGTGCTGGATTTTTCCGAGGACGCGGCTGCGGAGGCGCAGACGGAAACAAAAACATCCGTCGTCGGCGGCACGGACTATACCAGCGTGCGCGCCTATGCGCTCGGCGACCCGATGAAACAGATCCACTGGAAGCTCTCCGCCCACACGCGCGAATACATGACCAAGCTGCAAGAGCGCGATCTCCAGCAGGAATTCACCGTCATTCTCGACTTCGCCGCTGCTCGCTGTGCTGACCGCGAGCAGCTCATGGAGCTGAACGACTGCCTGATCGAGACGGCGCTCTCTTTACTGGACGAAGCATCCACACACGACGCAGGCTGTATGCTGCTCTACCGCGAGCGCTCCGGCACAGCGGTTCGCCGGGCGCTGTCCGGACGCGGCGACGACGCCGACCTGCTCCGGTCGTTTTCCGTCCTCACGCCCGAACCAGAGCCGGAATTTACCGATGCGGCCGGGCTGCTCCGGCTCGAGACGCTCTCCGGCAGCCGCAGCAGCCACCTTCTCGTCGTGACGTCGCGCGTCACGCCTGAGCTTCTGGCCAGTCTGCTCCGCGTGAAGGCGCAGCGCCGAAGCCCCGCACTTTTCTTCGTCGTCCCCGCACAGTGGAGCAGCCGCGAGGTGGCAGACGCCTGCACGCCCCTACACCAGCTCGGCGACGCGGGTATCCCATACTTCACCATATCCACCGCCGAATGCCGTGCAGGCACCGGCGCGGCGGAAGGAGCGTAGCTCATGCAGCAGCCCTTGAAAACCCTGATCCCCGACTTCCTCCTTTGCGCCTGCGCGACGGTCTGTCTCACCGCCGCCGTCTGCTCCGGCTTTGAGCTGGAACACGCCTGGACACAAAATTTCACGGCCACGGCGCTGTTCGCCGCCGCCGCGCAGGCGCTCTTCCTCCTGCTCTCCCGCCGCCGCCTGACCGCAGGTCTTGGCATCGCCGCGGCCGCAGCGCTCATCGTCGTCTCCGCCATCTATTTCCAGCACGCGCCGCTTGAAGATGGCCCACGGGCCGACGCGCTCCTTGCGGCCGCCGTCGAAGCGGTCTGCGCGCTTGCCGCCTTTCTCCTGAGCCGGTCGCGGCCCGGCGCGGCAGCGCTGCTGCTTTTGGGCAGCCTGGTCTGCGCGGGCGCGCAGTTTCTCCAGTTTCCTGCACCGGCGTGGTGCCTGCCCGTGTTCCTGCCCGTCTCCGGCGCGCTGCTGCTCTGGCGCGTATACGCCGCTGCCTGCCGCCGGTCAGAGCTGGGCGGGATCGTACATCCCGGCTACGCGGTACAGGCGGCCGCGCTGTGTCTCGTCGCGCTCGCCGCTGCGGGCGGTATATTCTACGGCGTCGTCCGGCCGCTCGATCCGCCCACGCAGGAGCTGCGGCTCATCACCGTCCTGAAATCCATGGAACAGCTACAGGTGCTTGGCATCTCACGGACGGAGACCATCCTCGATCCATCGCTCTCCGCGCCGCTGCCGCCGGAGGAAACGCTGACCAGCAGCGAGGAGGGCGAGGAGGAATCCGACGCGCCGGACGCCCAAACGCCCGAGCCGGACGAATCACAGGCTCCTCCGCAGCCGGCGCCGACAAGCGAGCAGACGGCGCTGACCGCCGTGCGCTATGACACGCCGCGTCTGCGCTATCTCTGGCTGCTTGTTCTGTTTCCCGCCGCGGCCGCCGGCCTGATTGCGGTGCGGCTCTTCCGCAGGCGGCGCTGGCACCGGCAGGTGCAGTCGCTCGACCCCACGAGCGCGGCGATCTGCTATTATCGCTTCTTCCTTAAACGCCTTGGCCGCGCCGGACTGAAAAAGCCGGAGAATACGACGCTCCGCGCCTATGCGCTCGAGCGCGCCGTGCAGCTTGAGCCATTCGCGGCAGACGGCTGTACCTTCGCCGATCTGACCTCGCTCTACGAGCAGGCGTTCTATGGCCGTCACCGCGTCACGGACGATGAGCTTGGATGCTTTGAGCGCTTCTACGATAGCTTCTATCGCGCCCTGCGGCGTGAGCTGGGGACGGCTCGCTACTGCCTGAAGGCATTCCTTTTCTGATCGTTAATAAAAGCAGAGGCTTTTATTATAAAATTTTACACAAGGAGAGATCTGTTATGAAAATGCGTAAACTCCTGGCGCTGCTCCTGACGGTCATCATGATCACCAGTGTGACGGCGCCCGCGCTGGCCAACGACATCAGCGCCAGCCAGGAACAGACCCAGACCTACACCTATCAGGCGCCGACATCTCCGATGACGGTGGATGAGAACATCATCACCGCCAGCGCCCACCGTGCCGCTTCGCCGATCCTCGGCATGCTCGGCGTGAACGCCGTCTCCGGCTTCGGCATGATAAACGGCGGCGCGCCCGAGGACTTCGAGGCCGCGCAGAGCAGCGCCGCCCTCGGCGTCTGGGGCAGCTCGCTCAACGAAAACCCCGATCCGTACTACTGGAACTACTTCTACAACTACTACGCTGACGCAAACGGCCTGGCTCTGTCCGAGGACGCGCTGCTGAACACCAACGCGGCCGCCAGCCCGGTCGGCGCGGATACCACGCTAGTTCCGGAATACGGCAATGTCTCCATCTCGCTCTATACCCGTCCTGACATTCTGGTCGGCTGCGCCTCCTCCAACTCCGGCGCGGACGTCGACGGCTACAACGATCAGCTCGCCACCATCCACGGCTTCACCTCAAGCTCCCCGTACTATCAGGCGGGCGACGAGACCTACGCTCCGAAGCTCGTGAGCTACCAGACCACCACCATCAAGGACATGATCTGGTCTGTCCACCAGCTCGCGGACGCCATCTCCGAGGTCGAGACCGAGACCGGCAAGACCACCCGCTACGGCGACGTGCAGCAGATCGCGGACGACTATGAGAATTACATCTACGGCATCATCGCCTACGTCAAAGAGGAACTGGCCGCCAACGGTCTGACCGAGAAGACAGCCGCGGTCATCACCGCCATCAACGACGACGGCACCTATACCATCGGCGACGCGCTCTCCACCAGCGCGACATCCCTTCTGCGTGCGTTCGAGTACTCCGAGAGCGTCACGAAAAATCTCGCGGACACCTACGGCACCACCGTCACACTCGATCAGCTCCTGACGGCGGACGTCATCATCACGATCAACAACAACAACATCAACAAGAACACACTCGAAGAATCGTTCGGCGACAAGACCTATGACGGCATCATGATCACCAACACCCCCGCCACGCTGTATGGCCTGACCATGAACTCTGTCGAGAACGCCATGGGCTTCGCCTATGTCATCGGCTCGATGTACAGCGACGTCATCGACATCGATCCGGTCGAGCTGTGCGCGTACTTCTATCAGCACTTCCTGCACATCAGCGACCTTGACAGCCTGGCTACCGTCGTCAAGACGAACTTCGCCAACACCATCCTGCCCGACGGCGTCAGCGCGACGCTGCAGGCCGATTACAGCGCGGCGAAGATCGAGCGCATGCTCGCGACCGGTCTCGCCTACTACAACGCCAACCTGACCAAGTTCGCCGGCACCGAGTACACGCGTCTCGGTATGGGCATCCGCTACGCCGACGTCGCCAAGACCAGCACGTTCTATGACGCGATCGAGTATGTGAGCGACGAGGGTCTGTTCACCGGCACCACCGCGACGACCTTCAGCCCGAGCGTCGTTATGAGCCGCCAGATGCTCATGACCGTCCTCGCCCGTCTCGACGGTGCGGATACCACCGGCAGCCCGTACGCCAAGGGCATGGCCTGGGCCGTGGAAAACGGCATCTCCGACGGCTCCAACCCGACTTCCGCCGTCTCCCGCCAGCAGATGGTCACCATGCTGTGGCGCTACGCCGGCGAGCCGGATTCGACCTACAGCCTCAGCGGCTACTCTGACACCGCCGCCATCTCCTCCTATGCCGAGACCGCCATGGCCTGGGCCGTGGAGAACGGTATCGTCAGCGGTTACAGCGACGGCACGCTGCGCCCGACCACCGGCGCCAACCGCGGTCAGGTCGCTGCGATCCTGATGCGCTTCTGTGAGAATCTCTCGAAATAATTCCCCATCCGGCGGGGCGCAGGCAGCTCTGCGCCCCGCCGGGCAACCGAAAGGACGGCGGCAGACATGAGAACGACACACATTTCCAGGGCGCTTTCCGCGCTGCTCGCGCTGGCATTTTTATGCCTGCCGCTGTCCGCCTGCCGGGAAAGCCCGATCCTGCGAGAGACGATCTATCTCCAGGACACACCGGAGATAGACGAGGAGCAAACGGAGCTTGACCCGGACGACGAGGGCGAGGAGGACGAACAATTCGAACATCTCGAACAGCCCGAGGCTGAAACGCCGCGCGATTCCACGCCCGATGAGGGGTTTGACCAGGGCGACGACGACGCGGACAGCACGGCCGAGGTGGACTACAACCCGTCCGCGGGCAACGACTATGAATCGGATGACGCGCCGTCCGGCGGCGCGCAGGTGACCGGCGAGCCGGAGTCCGCGCCCGAGCCAAGCGGCCAGGAGACCGCCGCGCCGTCTGAGACGGAGACGGAGATCGCGCCCGAGCCGGAGACCGTTCCGGGCGGTGACACCGTCCGCCAGATCGTGGACGGCGCAGGCCGTACAGTCGACCTGCCCGAGGATGTGGAGACAGTGACCGCGGTCGGCTGGGCTGCGCAGATGGTCGAAATGCTCGGCGGCAGCGGCCGCCTGCTCGCGGCAAACCAGGACTTTCTCAGCTCCGACCTCGCGGCCGCCGCATTTTCCGACCTCGCGTCGGTGCAGGCGCTCTGGGGCGGCGCAGGCGACGCCGGCATTTCGGACGAAAACTTTGCCGCGCTGCTTGCCCTCGCGCCTGACGTCTGCTTTGAGATCAGCGGTCAGAATACTTTTTCCGAATACCAGGCCGCAGCGCTTACAGACGCCGGCATCGCTTATGTGGTGCTCCCCGCGCTCAGCTCGAAGGATACCCTGACGCAGGCAGTCACGCTGGCCGCCGAGGTGCTCGGCGGCGGTGCTGCGGAGATCGCGGACGCATACTGCACCTACGTTGCGGACGCCATGGACGAGGTGGCCGGCAAAACCGGCGGCGCGGGTCGCACCAGCCTGTATCTCGCGGCGTGGGACGGCGCGGCATCGTACACCCTCAACTACACCAAGGGCGTGATCGACGCGGCCGGTTCCGGGCTGGCGGTCGCCTATTCTCCGCGCTGCGCGCAGCTCGTCAGCACGTTTCTGGGCGCGGCGAACGTTGTCAACGAATCGACCCGCATCCGCAGCTCTCATCGTGATTCCGACTTCGTCTACGTCGCACCGATGTTCCACCAGTTTGAGCCGGCCGTATCCGGCAGCGCGGCTGCCTTCTACTCCGGCGCGGGCGAATACGGCTCGGCGTTTGACCTGTTCGTCGCCCGGATGGTGACCGACACGACCTACTACCAGCTCGGCAGCGCACAGTATCCGGCCGTCATCGCCGCAAATGAAAGCGTACGGGACGCGCTCAATGACAATTGGTTCTGGCAATACCACGAGACGGACGCAAACGGCTACGTCACCGTCTCCGGCGAACGGTTTTACTGCGGCGTCGTCGGGCCGTATGACGTCTATGTCAACCCGCAGGGCATGTGCGACTGGGCGGAGGGCAGCATGGAGTCGCCGCTCGAGGCGTACTGGGCCGCCTGCAAGTTCTCCGACGCATACACGATGGACGAGGTCAGGGAGGAAACGGTTCGATTTTATCAGCAGTTTTTTGGCCTGACGCTGACGGATCAACAGCTTACCGCCATTTTCGGCGAATGAAAAGGAGCGATTTCGATGCAGAACAAAGGAACAGAGCAGCGCAGCCGCGGCCCGCTGCCAAAGGACATGGCCACCCGGACGGAGGCGCTGGAAAAGCTGTTCGCCGCCTGGGAACCGACCAGACAGATGGAATATGTACCGCTCGACCAGTGCGTCGGACGGACGCTCGCGCAGACGCAGTTTTCCCGCCATACGCTGCCCCTCGCGCACGTCTCGGCGTGCGACGGCATCGCGGTGCGCTCCGCCGACTTTTCAGGCGGCATGCCGGACACCTCCGCCTGGAAAAAGGGCGAGGAATACGTCATGGCCGACACGGGCGACGATTTTCCCGACCGCTATGATGCCGTTATCCGCATCGAGGAGGTCGAATTCCTGCCAGACGGCGGCGTGAAGCTCTCCTGCACGGAGCCGGTCAGGCCGGAACAGAGCGTGCGGCCGCGCGGCAGCACCATCCGCGAGGGCGACCGGCTGATGGAGGCGGGACTTGTGATCCGCCCGACCGATCTGTCCGCGCTCGCCATGGGCGGCGCGCTGCTTGTGCCGGTGTGGAAGCAGCCGATCGTGGCGTTCATGCCGACCGGCTCGGAGCTGATCCCGTGGGACGCCGCGCCGCAGCGAGGGCAGAACATCGACTCCAACTCCCTGACCGTGACCGAGATGCTGCGCGAAATGGGCGCGGACGCGCGCGCGCTGCCGATTTGCCGCGACGACCCAGAGCAACTCCGCACTGCGCTGCACCAGGCGCTCGAGACGGCGGATATCGTCGTCATCAACGGCGGCTCGTCGAAGGGCGGCGAGGACTACTCTACACGGCTCATCCGCGCCGAGGGCGAGCTGCTTCAATACCAGGTCGCAGCCGTGCCGGGTCGCCCGATGGCGCTCGGCCTGATCGGCGGGAAGCCCATCATCAACCTGCCCGGCCCGCCGCTCGCGGCATACTTCGGCGCAGATTGGTGCCTGCGCGCGATCGTGGATCGGTGGCTGTGTCATCCGGCCGCGCGCCGGCACACCGTCACGGGCACGCTGACCGCTCCCATCGGCCCCGGCGGCCCGGTGGAGATCCTGCGCCGCGTCCGCGCCGAATGGACGGCGGACGGCGCTGTCTCGCTGACTCCCATCGACGGCCCGACGCCGGATATCATGGCCTCTAACGCACAGTACGTCATCCCGCGCTTCTCCCCGCGGCATGAGGCCGGAGAGACGCTTGAGGTCGAGCTGCTGCGCTAACGCTTCAAGCCCTCGGATGCAAGCCGCATCCGGGGGCTTTTTCCTCTGTATCAGCCCTTCGGCCGGCGGCAGCGCTGCGCGCACTCAAATCGCACGGGCGGCATAGACTAAGCAGAAGGCGCGGTAAGCACCGCGCCGAATGACTTTTTACAAGGAGTACGTGATCTTATGACGGAAGCAACTTCATTTCTGCAGTCCCCCGACCCGGACTGCACAGTGACGGGCTATCAAACCATTCAAATCCAGGCGCCGATCACGGTAACGCCGCATGTGCAGACCGGCAGACCCATTACGCGCTGCTGCGGCGACCCGGTGGTCTCATCCGGCCGCGCGAGCCGTCCCGGCTGCCGAAACGGCTCATGCATCTTCACCATCCGGCAGGAGATCTGTGTCGCCGTCCCGGTCACGTTCCATGCGACCGCTGCGACAGACGATATCTTTGTCGACTGCGACCGAGCCAGCGCCGAAAACCTCTGCGCCTGCTGCGGCGACGCCGAATGACCCCACGCGATGAGCACGGCATCTGAAGCCGCCCGCTGCACGGACGCCGCCTGCGGCGTCACGGCACAGCAGCACATCGGCGTTGAGATCCCCATCTCGCTCCAGCCCTTCACACAGCTCGGCCCCATTCGAGCGGAATGCTGCGGCACGCCGTCCGTGCTGACCTGTCAGGTCTACCAGACGACCGGCGGCGTGAGCTGCACCGTGCGCATCGCACAAACGCTGCGGCTGGACATTCCGATCTCCTTCGGCGCAGAGGCCCGCCCAGGCGCTCCGGATGTCCAGGCCTGCGGCGCACCGGAGCTGATTACATCCATTGGATGCGCCGGCTGCTGAGCACGGCATCGCAATCGAAAAGAGCCTTCTGCGCCGCGCGCGCCCCACATGTGGAGCATGAGCGCGCGCCCAAGCGACAACAAGGAGCAGCAGACCCGGCGCTCCTGCGCAAAAAAACACCCGAAGAAGCCATCGCTTCTTCGGGCGCTTTGATCTTCTTCGTCTATCCGCGCGGCGGCAGGCTCGGCTCTAAGAACGCCTTGTATTTGGCAACGCGCGCGCGGTACTCCTCGGTCTTCTTCGCCGCGGCGACCTCGCTCTCATTGCGCTGGATGTCGTCGCCATGAATAAATTTGCCCGAGATCGTATCGTGCGCGTGCGGAAGCTGCGTTTCCTCGTCGAACTCGAACACATATTTTCCGTCCTGTACGGTCATCTTCCCTTCGATCCCACACAGGCAGCAGATGGCCACGCCGTCCTCGCGCAGATAGAAATTACGGCTGTGGCAGTGCGGGCAGATGCCGGGCGCACCCTTGTAGTCCGAGCCGCAGACGCCAAGCGGCGCTTCAAACGTGCCGTCTGCGATCTGCGCGGCGGCCGCCGCCGTGTCGCGGCCGATCTGATGCGCGCGGGCGAGCGCCTCGTCGTTCATCACAATGCCCAGCGACCACTGGAACGTCTCGTTGTGGATGATGCTCCACTTCGGCGTGAGCGCCTGTGTGGCGAAATCGCATTCGATGCGCGTTCCCCAGTCGCTGCCGCCCACGCCCATGTAGGAGACGACCTTGTCCTTTAAATACCGCTGGTCGATGGTCTTGCCGCCCTGCTCGGCGATCTTTGCCGCGATCATCGCATTTCCGCGATCGAGACGCGGGCCGAAACGATCCATGACCGTGTGGAACAGCCCCGACGCGCACTTTTCAAAGATCGGCACAGACCAGATGATGCCGTCCGCATCGTACATCTGGTCGGTCAGCCATTTGAAGTCGTCCTTGAGCACGCAATCGTTCCCGCGGCCGGAGAACAGGCCGATCACACAGGCCTTGCAGCCAGTGCAGTGCTTGATCTCGAGCCGGTTGAGGTTGATGAACTGCAGCTCCGCGCCCACCTCCTGGGCGCCCGCGAGCGCCTCCTTGCACATCGCGTCGTTGCAGCCGCCGGGCGTACCGGCGGAAATGCCGAGAATCTTCATATCGCAAACCCTTCCTTTCGCAGTTTTGGCGTTTTTCTCATCGCGATCTACCGAGTCCCACGGTCATGGCGACCATATGCGTGCTGCGCGCATGGCCGGAATTTCAAATCCTCGGCGCGGCGGCGCAAAGCGCCGACATGCGCTGGTATCATAGTTGCCATGCAACTATGGTAC
>CAZJBT010000078.1:0-10436 GCA_964544345.1 uncultured Oscillospiraceae bacterium | reverse complement strand
GTGCGGCGGTCGATCCCGTCTCGTCGCCGGTCGACGCCATCGCGCAGTCGCTCTATTTTGTGGACAAGGCGAACAAGCCGAAGCTGCTGCTTGAGCTGGTGGATCGGCTCGATGTGAAAAATGCGCTCGTGTTTACCCGCACGAAGCACGGCGCGAACCGCGTTGCGGACTTCCTTGTGAAAAACGGCGTGTCCGCCGCGGCCATCCATGGAAACAAGTCCCAGACCGCGCGCCAGGCTGCGCTCAGCGGCTTCAAGGATGGTTCGATCCGCATCCTGGTCGCCACGGACATTGCCGCACGCGGGCTGGATATCTCCGGCCTTTCGCACGCGTTCAACTACGACCTGCCCGAGGTACCGGAGACATATATCCACCGCATCGGCCGCACCGGCCGTGCCGGGCACGAGGGCACGGCCGTCGCATTCTGCTGCATCGACGAGATGGAGTATCTGCGCGGCATCGAGAAGCTCCTCGGCCGCAAGCTGCCGGTCGTGGAGGAGCATCCGTATCCGATGCAGATCCTGACGCCGACGCCGAAGGATAAAAACGGCCGCCCGATCCGGGAAGCTGCGCCGAAGCCCAAGCCTGCGCAGCCGAAGGAAACGGCGGCAGAGACGGCGGTCAAGCCGGCGAAGGGGCAGAAGGCGTCCAGACCCGCTGCACAGGACGCGCCGGCGAAGGGAAAGCAGAGCGGTCAGAAAAAACAGGAAAAGACCTCCCGTGGGCCGATCCCGACGTCGGACGCATTTGCATTTTCACAGTTCCAGGTCGCTGGCGCGTCCGCGCCGCAGGAGATCAGGACGCTGGCGGACAACCGCCCGGTCGCGCAGCCGCGCAGCGGCGGCGGCCGCCGCCCGCCGAAGTTCGACCCGGCGGCGCTGACGCAGGCGCAGCCGCAGGTCAAGTCCCAGGTCAAATCCCAGCCACAGGGCAAAAAGACGAAAAAGCAGCCTGAGTCCGTCCCGAAGCACGTTTACTCGCCGCGCTCGGAGCGCCCGGCCGCAGGCGAGACGGTGATGGACGCGACAGCGCGCTTCCTGATGCCGCGCGCCTACAGTGCGCCGGAGCAGGGGGAAAAGGCGGCGCAGAAGCCGAAGCAAAACAGCCGCCGCCGCTCCCAGGGAAATTCAAAAAAACGCCAGGGGTGAAAGCCGATGAAACGCGTCCTGCTCATTACGACCGGCGGCACCATCGCCTCCCGGCCGACCAGCGGCGGCCTCGCGCCGCAGATGGCGCCGGACGAGCTGCTGGGCTTTATGGAGGACCTGCCGAGGCACTACGCCATCGACGTGCTCGACCTGATGAGTCTCGACTCGTCGAACATCCAGGCGGAGGAGTGGCAGAAGATCGCGCGCGCCGTGGCCGGGCGGCTTGACCGCTATGACGGCGCGGTCATCACGCACGGCACCGACACGATGGCCTATACGGCCTCGGCGCTGTGCTATCTGCTGCAGAACCTCGCTAAGCCGGTCGTGCTGACCGGTGCGCAGATGCCGATCGACAACATGCTGACCGATGCGCGGAACAATCTCTATACGGCGTTTGCCGCGGTCGACAGCGGCATCCCCGGCGTTTCGGTCGCATTCAACCATAAGATCATCCGCGGCTGCCGCGCCGTCAAGGTGCGCACAATGGGCTTCGAGGCGTTTGAGAGCGTCAACGCCGGCCTGCTCGGCGAGGTCTGCGGCGATGGGCTGCACCGCTACTGCGCGGATGCGCCGGCGATGCCGCCGCTCGCTCTGGCAGATCATTTGAGCACCGACGTGTTCCTGCTCAAGCTGATCCCGAGCACGAACCCGGCCGTGTTTTCGATGCTCGAGCAGCTTGGCTGCCGCGGCGTCGTCATTGAGGCGTTCGGCTCCGGCGGGATGCACTTCGTCCGCCGCAACCTGCTCGACGCGCTCGAGCGGCTGACCTGCCGCGGCGTGTCCGTCGTCGTGTGCAGCCAGTGCCTGTATGAAAAGAGCGACCTCAGCTTGTATGAGGTCGGCACGAAGCTGCTCTCATGCGGCGTGATCCCCGGCCGCGATATGACGACCGAGGCCGTCGTGACCAAGCTGATGTGGGCGCTCGGCCAGACGGACGACCCCGAAGTCGTGCGGAGTATCTTTGACACCAACTTCGCCGGCGAGGTCACATTGCCTTCCAATTAAAAAAGTCCCGGCTTTTCAGGGAGACACTTCGTGAGAAAGTGTCTCCCGCACTCTTTTGTAAAGCCGGCCAGGTGTGATTGAGCTGCGGGGCAACACATTTCCGGACGATTTGAAGGTTGCTTCTTGCGCGCAAAAGTATGATAATGAGGAAAAAGGTCTGTGCCTGAAAGGGGGATGCGCTGTGAATTTGGGAGATATCCGCATTTTTGTCATGTGCGCAAAGCATTTGAGCTTTTCGCGCGTCGCAGAGCTGTCGTATATGTCCCAGCCGTCTGTCAGCAAGTGCATCTCTGCGCTCGAAGCAGAGATCGGGACAAGCTGTTCACGCGGAGCAGCCGGAGAATGGAGCTGACCTCGCTGGGCGAGGAGATGCTGAGCCTCTTGGCCAAGGAGGACGAGCTGCGGGGCTTCCTGCACCAGCGCCGCACCGGGCAGGATGTCCATCCGCTGGTGATCGGGATCAGCAGCCTGCTGACCGCGTCTCCCGCGGAGAGCGTTTTGATCCCCGTGATCAATGGGCGGAGAGCTTTCAGCATTTGTACGACGGCTCGAATATCAAGGTTCGGTACTTTCCAGAGGAAAAATTGACCGAGCTGCTCGACGGCGGGCATATCGATCTCGCGGTCACGGCGGTCAACAACAGCCATCTGTCCGCGCAGCTCCGTCCGCACTACAACTTTCTGCGCCTGAATACGACGGAGAATTTTATGCTGTATTCTCCCGCGTTGGGACAATTCCCCTCCGTTTCGGCGCTGCTGCCGCAGCTTGACTGCATCCTGTCCGTCAGCGACCAGATGGCGATGGGCGTCACCTATGAATTCCTGCGGAAATCGAAGGCGCCTCTGCGCGTGGAGCCGTGTGACAACTGGAGCGAAGTGGTGATCAAGGTCAAAAATGGCTAGGGCGCGATGATCCTCGGCGGCGATACCGCGCAGGTGGCGCTCGAATGCGGCCTGAGCAGCTTTTCGTTGGCGGATATGGATATCACGTCGTCGCTTCTCGCGCTTTGGAGGGGCGAGAGCAAGCCTGCTGTCGAAGATTTTGCCAATGTGATCCGCGGATGGTTTTCCGACGCGTCGGCGCTGCCATAGGCGCGCCGGCAGCATCTGAGCCGGAACCTTTCCCAATTGGGAGAGGTTCCGGCTCTTTCTATTCCGGATCGGAATACCATCTATCCGGTTTGGGGGAATAGCACGAATTCCATACTCTTAGTTCCAATCCGAATCGCGCCGTTTCATACTCAAATCATCCGGGGCAGCAGGGCAGATTTCATGGATCATCGCTACCGCCTGTGGGTAGAAATCCGTTGGAAAGGTGCTGGTCTGATTATGCAGCCATATCTGTTTGTCTATCTTTTTGTTGTGGCCATTCTTTCTTCCTTTTCTATCGGCATTGCAAGGCGGATCGACCGACGCAGTAAGGCAGGACAGGTGCAGTACATCCTGCATCTGTCCTGCTATCACGCGGCGGCGGGGATCCCGGCAAACGGCGGGCTGATGCCTGCCGGGGTCTGGGTCGACTGCCGCCAGAATAACGCTGACGATAAGGGACTGGATCCAAGCGATCCATAGGCCTGCCGCTGGCAGGCTCCCTGCATCCCGAGAGCGATTTCGCAAACACGATCCCCCTGCCTGGCCTTTCCGGGCGGGGATCCAGACTGGAGGCAAACATCTATGAAACAGCGCGTCCCGATCCAGGAAAACCTTTTTCGGGAGAAAGCAGACGGCATCGTGCTCTTAGGCTCAAGGTGCCGTGCGTGCGGAGAGATCGCATTCCCACAGCGGGAATTCTGTACCAAATGCCTGAGCACGGACATGGAGGAGATCGAGCTGAACCGCCGCGTTGAGCTGCACACCTACTCCATCCTGCGCGTGGGCGATAACCACTTTGACGCGCCGCATCCGCTCGGCATGGTCAATCTCCCCGAGCGCGTGCGGGTCACAGCGCCGCTTGTCTATCGGGAGGAGGGCTACCGGATCGGCCAGCAGATGGAGCTGGTGCCGGATGATCTCTGGGAAGAGGAAGACAAAATCGTAACTGGTTATCGGTTCCGCGTTGTAGAGGAGGGAGCAGAATGAACGGATTGCGTGACGTTTATGTTCTTGGCATTGGCCAGACCAAGTTCGCGCGTATGAAAGGAGTCAGCCCCATCGCGCTTGGTGTGGAAGCGGCAAAGGCCGCGCTGGCCGATTCCGGTCTGCCCGATCCCCGCCGGCTGGAGGTCGTCTACGCCAGCCGCTCCCGCGACGATACGCAGACCGCGGAGAACATCATGCAGTATCTCGGCGTGACCGCCATCGAGATGCACAATACGGAAAACGCCTGCGCGTCGGGCGGCGGCGCGGTCAACCTGCTGTGGAAGGACATCGCCTATGGCGTTCATGACATTGGCCTGGTTGTCGGCTGCGAGTCGATGACCTCCATGCCGAAGGGCCTGGTCGGTGTTGCAGAGGAGGATCTGAACGGCGATCTCGGCGTTCGGATGCCGGTGATGGGCGCGATGAACGGCCTGCGCTTCCTTCATGAGCGCGGCGGCACGCTGGCCGATCTGGCGTATCCCTCCATCAAAAACCACAAAAACGCCTGCGGCAACCCCTATGCGCAGTTCCAGAAGATCATCACGCTCGACGACGTGCTCAACGCCCGCATGATCGCCGACCCGATCGGCGTGCTGCACTGCTGCCCGACGGTCGGCGCGTGCAATATTCTGATGGCTTGATAGGAGACGATACGATGATCAAAAAAGTCAATCACATTGGGTTTGCGGTACCCAGCATCGACGCCACGCTGGAAATGCTGAAGAAAAACTTCGGCGCGGTGGAGCTGGGTCGCATGGAGTACCCGGCCATGGGGCAGGTGTCCTGCTTGGTGGCCATCGGCGAATCCAAGTATGAATTGATGGAGCCTCTGGGAGATCAGGGCGTGGTGCCGAAGTACTTGGCGACCCACGGAGAGGGGTTCCATCACATCTCCCTGCTGACGGACGACCTGGACGCGGCCTGCGCCGAAATGGAAGCCGCCGGGACAAAGATCGTCGCCAAGGTGGGCGATACCGCATTTACGCATCCCAAGAGTACCGGCGGCGTGGTCTATGAGGTTACCGTGCGAGAAGATTGACTTCTCACGTAAAACCTGCAACGCGAAACCAATCCACGGAACATCACATTATCTAGGAGGTACCTTATATGGGCAATCAAAGTTATGACCGTCCAACCAAGAAGCCAAAGCTGCAGTATTATCATGAGGCTGTAGGCAGCGACTGCAATCAGACTGACGCCTTTGCTGGCGTTACCGAAATGACATTCTCGAGCGTATTCCAAACTTTGTGGACACGGATGCTGATAAGCGCCCCGATTTTCCCCCGTCCAACGGCTACATGCCGAAAGAGGCGACCTTTGAGGAATATTCCAAAGAGCTGGCTCCCTACTTCCAGATGAAGCTGGAGCATGGCATTCTGGAGGTGCGCGCTCACACCAGAGGTGAGGAGCTGATCTGGTCTCTGCCCGTCCACGCCCATGTCCACAAGCTGTTTGAGTATGTGGCCAATGACCGTGATGTGGAGGTTATGATCTTTGGCGGCACCGGTGACAACCTGTTCTCCAGCATCGGCGCCCATGGCGGCAACCGGGACGAGTCCAGACCCTATCAGCCGATGCCCGAGGAGGATCCGGCCTACAACTGGATCCTTTATGAGCACTCTTATATCGATGGTACCAGCGACATTGAGTATCAGGTGAACCTGCCGATCCCGCTGATCACCGTCTGGAATGGCGGTGGCTTCCACACTGATCTGGTGCTGCTGAGCGATATTACGCTCGCCACGAAGGACGCTTGAACCACTGAGCAGCATTTCCGTGTGAATATGGTGCCCGGCGATGGCGTACAGATCGCATGGCGTGAGTTGATGGGCCGCAAACGCTTCTCCTATGCGGAGCTGACCGGCGAGATCATTACCGCCAAGAAAGCCAAGGAGTATGGCATGGTCAACGAGATCCACGAGGATACCGAGGCATGCTACAAGCGCGCCTGGGAGCTGGCTGAATTGATCATGCATACCGCCACCCGTCAGACTCGGCGCCTGACCACGCAGGTTCTCCGCCGGCCGTGGAAGAAGGACGTCGTAGATGAGCTGCGTGATTCCTTCGCGGCTGAGATGTGGAATACTGCCACCGAGGCTTCTCCGCATCGTCCGATCTACTGGGAGGCGGCCAAGGCTCAGGCCAGAGCGGTTCTGGCCGCGGAAGAGAAGGGGAAGGTCATTTATCCCCCCCTGGGCGAATTCATCGAGGAAGACCCGATCGAGTGATCGAACGCCAATGTAGGAAGGATCAACAATCATGGAAGAACGCATCGATTATCCGGTAGAAAACCTGCGCGACCCGATCTGGTACACCGAGACCGTATGGAAGCGCGGCCTGACGACATTCCCGCCCGCCATCGTCACCTGCGCGATCACCGGCGCCAATCAGGGCAAGGAGGCCAACCCGAACCTCCCTGAGTCGATCGACGAGCAGGTGCAGAGCGCCTATGAGGCCTACCGCGCCGGCGCAGCAATGGTGCATATCCACGCCCGGGAAAAGGACAACCTCGGTCAGATGAGCTGGAATCCCGAGATCTATCGCGAGGTCAACGCGAAGATCCGCGAAAAATGCCCTGACCTGATCATCAACAACACAAATATCTGCGGTCGTGACCTCGATCCGGACAGCGGCACGCTCGGCGAGCCCCGCACCGCGATCACCGAGGCGGCTGCAGAGGTCGGCTCCATCGACGTCTCCTGCTACTTCTCGAGCATCCCGATGAAGCCGCGCGAGCCGGATCATCCCGAGCCGTGGACGCTCTACCGCGGCTACTGCATCAGCGACGGCGACGTCGAAGAAGCGCTGGAGAAGATGAAGAAGTACGGCGTCAAGCCGGAGTTTGAGTGCTTTGCGATGACGGATCTGCAATACGTCCGGACGCTGGTGAACAAGGGCTGGGTCGATCCGAGCGGCGACCCGAACTGGATCTCGCTCGTTTACACCACCGGCTCTAACTGGAATCTGCCGATCTTTATGGAGACGCTGAAGCAGTGCCGCCCGAAAAATTCCATGCTCAACATTATCGCGACCGGCGCGCAGCAGTGGTCGTGTCTGGCGCAGGCGCTCTGCCACGGATTCAACATCCGCGTCGGCATGGAGGACAGCGTCCGCCTCGGCAGCGGCAAGAAGGCCGACTCCAACGCCCAGCTCGTGGAAAACGCCGTTTCGCTGGCGGGCATTCTTGGCCGTCCGGTCGCGACCTGCGAGCAGGCTCGTAAAATGCTCGGCCTGGGCGCGCCGCGCAAATATGATTGATGGTTTTACGGTATGACCGGATGTGATGATGTTTCCCGGCATGACCGAACCAGAAGCTGCAACACAAGGCAATATAGAAAAATAAGGTAATCTAGAAAGGAGAACCCTAAAATGTCAAAGCGCTTTTTTGCATTCCTGCTCGTTCTCTCCTTGCTTTTCTCGCTGGTCGCCTGTAGCGACAGCAAAGACGACACCGCCTCCGATCCCGCGAAGGATACCGTCGAAAACGTCCCTGCGGACGATGCGCAGGAGGGAGACACCACGCCCGAGCCTGGCAACACAGTCGATGGCACGGCCAGTATTGGCGGCGCGGGCGAAGCCGCTGCGGATCACCCTTACACGGAGATCACCGTCGGCTCGCTGAGCATGGCGTTTGTCGGCCACTTTGACGGAACCTCCGGCTTCAGCATCGGCGCAGGCACGGCCGGCCTGCAGCTCTGCTTTGATCATGTTTTCATGATCGATCCGGAAAGCACGATCTATATCTCGGAGATCCTGTCCGACTACAGCTTCGATGAGGAAACCAACATTGCGACCATGACCGTCAAAGACGGTGTCAAATTCAACCGCAACGGCGAGCAGATGCTGGCCGAGGATCTGCTGTACAGCTTTGAGTGCAATGCCTTGTCTCCGTTTATGGGAGCGACCTGGTCGCGCTATGTTGACTTCACCGGCGCAGCCATCTCTGACAATGGCATGACGCTCTCGCTGCCGTTCAAGGTGACATTCGGCTGCTGGATGGATCTGGTTTCCAATCCTGGCATCATCGACAAGAGCTGGATCGAGGAACATGGCGGCGATGACTTTGACTACTTTGATCCGGCTCTCTGCAATGGTTCCGGCTCGTACGTTCCGACTGAATTCACGATCGATATTTCGATTGTCTTTGAGCGCGCGGAGAACTGGTGGAACGCGGATTCTGTCACGACCGGCTACTGCTATGCCGACAAGATCACCTGCCTGCAATACTCGGATGAGACCTCTATGATGGTCGATTTTGAGAACGGCGTGATCGATCTGGCACTGTCGCTGAGCACGACCAGCATGGAGCGCGTCATCGCCAATCCGGACATCGGAACAGCGCAGGCGGTTCCCTCCGGCGCGGTCGCCCTGCTTACGCTGAACTACGATGAAGAGTACGGCACCGAGGTCTTCGAAAATGAGTATCTCCGCAAGGCCATCTGCTACGGCACCGACACCAACGCGCTTTCGGAGCTGGGCTACGGCGTCCTGTATTCTCCTGCGACTTCGTATATCCCCGCCGCTTCTGAATACTGCGTCCCGGGCTATACCTATGAGTACGAGATCCGGAACTGGCGCGGTCGTACATGGAGCAGAGCGGCCTTGAGAATGTGGAGCTGACCTGGGTCGTCGAATCCGGTTCGACTGCCGCGACCATCGCCGAAGCCTTTGCCGCCTATATGGGCGAGATCGGCATCACATTGAATATCGAGGTATATGACATTATGACCTGCCTGCCGACTTGGGAGACGCCGTATACGACCGACTTCCAGATCGTCTGCAACAGCAATGCCAACCCCTCCAACGATCCGTATCAGCTCATGCAGTATCTCGGCAGCTCTCAGAGCTTCTACTGCGCAAACCGTGTGGGCGAGGAGATCAACGATCTGATCAGCGCTGGCGAGCACAACGTGGAGACAGAGGCTCGGCGTGAAGCCTATACCGCGCTTCAGGAGTACCTCTACAACGATTACTCCGTCATTCCGCTGTGCGAGTGGAGCACCGGCCTTGCTTACGGCGGCTCGATCACGAGCACCCGTATCATCGGCGCGGCCGACCCGAATCTCCGCTTCATCAATTTCTGATTCTCCTTTTTTACACACCAGCGGAAACCGGCCGGCGGCAAATGCTGCTGGCCGGTTTCCGCCCAATCGCTCCCCGTGCATCCGATAAAGGAGGGCTGCCAAATGACGCTGGAGTAGATGGAGGAATTCTGCGTTGTAACGCAGTTTCAGAATATCACAAAAGCGGCCGAATACCTGTATATCAGCCAGCCGACGCTCAGCCGGCACATTTCCGAGCTGGAGGAGAGCGTGGGGGTACAGCTCATTATCCGGGACAATCGCTCGTTTCGCCTGACCGACGCCGGTGAGCTGCTGTATCAGCATGCGACGGACGTCCTCGGGCGCGTTGCGGAGATCAAGCGTCAAATGAAGCGGCTCGGCAGCGGGGAGAAAGGGCGGCTTTCGGTTTGTAGCGTGAATGTCTATCATCCGGCGCTGTATGAGACATACCGGCGCTTCCGGGCCGCCTACCGCGGCATCGCGTTCTCTGTCGTGCCGCTCAATTCGCGCGACTCGGCAAGCGCGATCATACAGGGTCGGTATGACGTTGGGATCGTGTTCTCTTTCGATCTCCCGGCCGAGCGCGGCGGGCTTGATGCGATCCTTCTCCTGCACGATGAGATGCAGGTCGTGGTATCGGACGGCCATCCGCTCGCCAGGAAGAGCGAGGTGGCGCTCTCGGCGCTCCAAAACGAAAGCAATCTGTATATCGATGGCAAAAACGGACTGTTCGGCGAACAGGAGCCAAACGATTTTATATGGGATCTCTCCAGCCGCCATTCCGCCGGCGGCGTCCCGTTCAAATCCGCGACCGCGACCGGCAGCTTAGATTCGCTGGTCATGAGCATCAGGGCAGGGCTGGGCGTCTCGCTGCTTCCGGGTCTGGTCGCGCGGGAGCATGCCAGCGGCTGCCGCATCCTGAAGATCGCGGACTTCGACGCTGGCTTTGACGTGCCGGCCGTATGGCGGCAGGACAATCCAAGTACCTCGCTGAAGCTGTTTCAAGCAATGCTCCGGGAGCGGTTCCCGGCCTAAAAACACAAAAGCTCCCGTCCTCCAAGCGAGGACGGGAGCTTCCTTTTGTTTAGATTTAGATGTAGAACAGCGCTTCGGCCTGTTTGCGCAGCTCGGCGCGGTAGTCT
>CAZJBT010000077.1:8145-10514 GCA_964544345.1 uncultured Oscillospiraceae bacterium | reverse complement strand
ATCACGCCTGTCCCAGAGAAATGCGGGTTACTGTTTTACGAGCACCGCCCTTTGGCTGCGCGTTTCTTCCATTCAAATCCCAATAGCTTCCAATTGTCTGTTTCCTATATTTTTTCGACGCTCAGCAAAATCAGGAACCATCGTTCCTCGACTTTTCGCGTCCAGGTGCTATGATGAAACAGCTTCGACCGTATGCGACGGTCTTCGCGCTTCGGCTCGCTGCAAAGACTTCTCACCGGAGGGACAATCGATGGAAATTCTACTGTTGCGCCTTGGTCTGACACCAAATTACAAAGGCTTTCACCTGCTCTGTGCGGCACTCACACTGCTAGAGCGCAATCCGGACGCTCTGCTGCTGGTCACAAAGCGTCTTTACCCTGTGCTCGGCAAGGCGACCGGGCTATCCTGGCAGAGTGCAGAACGCAACCTGCGCACCGCGGCGGCCGTAATTTGGCGGCGCAGCCCGGACTATCTACAACAGCTTGCAGGCTTTCCCCTCACCCGCTGCCCTACCGTTACGCAGCTTCTCGCCATCCTTCATCTTTCCCATGAAGCACAGTAGGGCGGAAGCGCCGCGCCTGTTCGCTGCGAACCTTGCAATCCCGCTCTGAATTTGCTATGATGAAGCTACGATAATCTGGCATCGGAGGTTCATCATGGAGAACGGCGAATTGCTGGCGCTTCTCTGCCGCTGTGTGGAGGAATACCATTGGATGTGGGGCGTGACAGGGAAATTTCTCTATGCTAAAACCGGCGTCCATTACAGCGCCAAGGAGCTCAAGCGCATGTACGCCGCTGCGCGGCAGGATCGCACTGCTCCTCTCCACTGACCGATCCCCGAGATAACGCCGCTTTGAAAGGAGCAAGCAGCATGTCTGAGCCAACGACCCTCCGTTGGGAGGATTACATCATCACCGGTGCGCGCGCACAAGAGGCGGCTGACTTCATAGAGGAATTTGCCTCCTCGCTGGTCTTTGACCCGGCCGACCGGCTCTATCCGTCTGAGGATTATATTGGCAACATCGGCCAAGCCATCCCCGAGATCGAGGAGCGCTTCGGCGTGACGTTCACCATTGATTTTTAGCGAAAAACAGGGCTGCTGCGAATATTTCCGCAGCAGCCCTGTCAGCTTGTCAAAGACCTCGCAGCGCTTGCTGCGTGTGCGCCGCAGATACGTTTCCTTCGATGACACGCAGGTCTAAGGAGGCGCCTCCCGACCCGCATCCGGCAGCCGTCGACAGCTCTGACGCCTTGCGAACGCCCGAAATACAGCAAACGCACGCATTGTCCTTCACCGTCGGACAATGCGCGCGCTACGTCGAGCTGCATTTCGCCGGGGCGCAGTTGTCCCCGGTTTTCAATGCGTCCTTTTTAGTTGCTTTTGCCGAGGTACGCCTCGCGGATCTGCTCGTTTTGCAGCAGCTCTGTGCCGGCGCCTTGCAGTGTGATGCGCCCCGTCTCCATGACATAGGCGAGATCCGCTGTCTTAAGCGCCATATTGGCGTTCTGCTCGATCAGCAGGACTGTGATGCCCTTCTCATTGACGGTACGGATGATCTCGAAGATATTCTTGACCACCAGCGGCGCAAGACCGAGCGAGGGTTCGTCCATCATAATGAGCTTCGGACGGCTCATCAGCGCGCGGCCGACTGCAAGCATCTGCTGCTCGCCGCCGGAGAGCGTGCCGGAGAGCTGCCACTCACGCTCTTTTAAGCGGGGAAACAAGCTAAATACATATTCCAGATCGTCGTCGAGTTTATCCTTCCGCAGATACGCGCCGATGCGCAGGTTTTCCATGACGGTCAGGTTGGCAAAGACCTTGCGTCCTTCTGGTACCAGCGTAATACCGCGGCCGACGATGGCGTCCGGGGATTTGCCGCAGATCTCCTCGCCCTGAAAGACGATGGATGCCGATTTCGGCCTGACCACGCCCGCAATGGATTTCAACGTGGTCGATTTGCCCGCGCCGTTCGAGCCGATCAGCGTAACGATCTGCCCCTCCGGAACGTCGAGCGAGATGCCCTTGACCGCCTCGATGCCGCCGTAGCTGACCACAAGATCTTTGATCTCCAGAATATTACTCATCTTCGCTCGCCCCCAGATACGCGTCGATGACGCGCTGATTGTTCTGGATCTCCGACGGCACGCCCTGTGCGATCTCGCTGCCGAAGTCAATGACGTAGATATAGTCCGAGATCCTCATGACAAGATCCATATGGCGCTCGATCAGGAACACCGTCAGGCCGTACTGGTCGCGCGTCTCACAGATGAACTCCGCCAGCTCCTGCGTCTCCTGCGGGTTCATGCCAGCGGCAGGCTCGTCGAGCAGCAGCAGCTTCGGATCCGTCGCCAGTGCGCGGGCGATCTCG
>CAZJBT010000077.1:0-8045 GCA_964544345.1 uncultured Oscillospiraceae bacterium | reverse complement strand
TCCTCGAGCAGCGCCATCGTCTCCTCGCGCATGCGGCGCTCTTCCTTCGCGTTGACACGGAAGATGGCGGAGAACACATTCTGCTTCGCACGCATATGCTTGGCGGTCAGGACATTCTCATAGACCGTCATGCTCTTCCACAGGCGGATGTTTTGGAACGTGCGCGCGATGCCGAGACGCGTGATCTTATCCGGCGTGGGCGCAATGACCTTCTGGCCGACATACCGGCCGCTGTTTTCGCCGCGGTAGAGCTTTTTCATCTTGCCGGATGGATGGTTGCGAACCATCGGCTTGCCCATGAATTCCACCAGGCCGTTGGTCGGCTCATAGACGCCGGTTATGCAGTTGAAGGCCGTCGTCTTGCCGGCGCCGTTCGGGCCGATGAGCGCGATGATCTTATGTTCGGGGATATCGAGTGACAAATTGTTGACGGCGACGACACCGCCGAACTGCATCGTCACGTTTTCCACATGCAGCACAATGTTCTCACTCATGGTCTTCCACCTCCCCGGCTGGTTTTTTCTTCTTTTTCCGCTTCAGCCGGCGCACCATGCCGGAAAAGGACAGCTCCTTATCTCCCATGATGCCCTGCGAGAAGAACAGGACGATGACCATAATGATGACAGAGAACACGACCTTGCGAAAGCCGTCGCGGAAGAACGGGACGCTGATGTTGAACACGGAGCCGCTGTCGAGGAAGCGCAGCCACCACTCCGAGCAGCACAGAGCGGAACGTCCTCCGCTCTGTGCTGCTTGGAAAGGATAAGGCGATTTAAGAAATCAACGGAAAATGCAGCGTGACCTTGAACAGGTCTCCGTCGATGGTCAGCTCCATTGCTCCGCCCTGCAGCTCGGTCAGGCTTTGGGCGATGGACAGGCCCAAGCCGCTGCCCTCGGTGCTGCGGGAGCTGTCTCCGCGTACAAAGCGCTCGAGCAGCTCATCGCTGGAGATGTCCAGCTCGTATCTCGAGGTGTTTTTAAATGAGACGATCGCTTCGCCGTCCATCTCCTCAAGCCCGAGGTAGACGCGCGTGCCGCCCTGCGCATACTTGCCGATATTGTTCATCAGGTTGTCGAATACGCGCCAGAGCAGGCGACCGTCGGCCATGATGCGCACGGGAGTCTCGGGCTGATGGACGATCAGCGTCAGCCCGCTCTCCGTCAAACGCTTTTCATACTCGCCTGCGGTCTGCGTCAGCAGCACGCCCACCTCGCAGGGCGCGAGCAGCACCTCGACATTTCCGGTGGACGCCTTCGACGCCTCCACCAGATCCTCAATCAGCTTTTTCAACCGCTCGGACTGGCGCGTCAGCACCTCGCAGTACTCCGTAATCTTCAGGTTGTCCGTCGGCTCTCTGGCGATCAGGTCGGCATAGTTGATGATGGAGGTCAGCGGCGTTTTGATGTCGTGTGAAACGTTGGTGATCAGCTCGGTTTTTAAACGCTCGCTCTTCATCCGCTCCTCGACCGCGCGGGTCATGCCGCCCGCGATAGAGTTCAGGTTTTCGCCGTGCTTTTTCAGATCCCAGACCATTTTCGACGTATCCACCTGATAGGACAGATCGCCGCAGGCAAGCGCCTGACCGCCCTTCTGCAGCTTCCGGAGTACCAGCGCGGCATACAGCACGAGGGGCGCCAGGATCAGCTTCTCAAGAAACCAGAGCACCAATAGATTGTCCGGCTCCCAATAGGTTGCCGCAATACCGATCAATTCGATCACACAGAGCGCAGCAAAGACGAGAACAGTTTTCCAGACGAGCGGGATCGCAAGGAACAAGCTTTTCACCCCGCGGCCAACTGCACAGCAGCCGCGCCAGATCTTCCGCAGCACGCGCAGCGCAAGGCGCAAAACGCGGAAAACCACCGTGTTTTTCCACCAGCCGCCGAGCTTGATGCGCGCGGCGAAGCTGATGCTCCAACCCAGCGCGGCGGCGAGCGAGAGCAGCGCCCAGACGCACAGCAGCACGGCTGTGGCAATGTCGTTGAGATACCACAATCCATCGAACACCAAAGTCAGCGGCAGGAAGATCGCGATCGCGAGCACTGCTGTCAGCAGGTCGAACGGCACGCGCGTCAGCGAGCCGGGCACGATCTCCTCGACCCCGAACCGGCGGCCCGCGCCGCACAGCAGCAGGATCAGGCACACGAGGGCGAGCAGCGCGCAGAGCGCGCCGATCACAAACACCGCATAGCGCAGCGAATACGCCGTACCGAGCCATTGCGAGACGAAGGAATACTGATCCGAGACCGTCATCGGATTGGCCAGGGCTGCGCGCACGGTCATGCATACGTCGTCGATCGAATTCTCGTCCGCCGCATCCTCAAGCCAATCCGGCCAGTCCGGAACGCTCTCCGGCTGCGCAACTATCTTCTCCTCGCTCGGGGAATAATACGCAATTAAATCAAAGCTGAACGTAAACTCATAGTCCCAGTTTTCCAGCGTCGGGTCTTCGGCGTTCGTCTTAAGCACTCTGCCCGCTGCGTCATACACCGCGTAGATGAGGTTTGTCTCCTCCGTCTGGCCTCCGTTGTCAATAAAATAAACCACATCATGCGCATGGTTCCAGCAGTCGCTGCGCACCATGGAGGAGAGCAGATCCTGCCGGACGGCGCGCTCGCTTCTGGTATAGAAATCCTGATCGATCATCGCGCATGCGCCGACGACGCAGAGCGCCGACACGCCGGTCAGGATCAGGAACAGCAGAAACGCCGTGATCTTGAATGGCAGTCCGTAGAGGATCTTTTTCGCTTTCATATTCGTTTTCCTTTCTCGATTTTGTAGCCCTGACCCCAAACGACCTTGAGAAAACGCGGCTCGGCCGGGTCATATTCCAGCTTTTCCCGCAGATGGCGGATGTGCACGGCCACCGTGCTCTCGCTGCCGCAAGGCGCGTCCTTCCAGACGCGCTGATAGATCTCCTTTGGCGAAAAGACCTGATTGGGGTACTCCATCAGCAGCTTGAGGATCTCATACTCCGTCGGTGTAAGCGAGACTGGCTCGCCGTCAAGCCGAACCGCCTTCTCCCGGTCGTCCAGCTCGATCGCGCCGACGACAAGCGTCTGCGGCGGTGTCTGCGCGCCGCCGAGCTGCAGGTACCGCCGAAGCTGCGAGCGCACGCGCGCCGTCACCTCCATCGGGTGGAACGGCTTGGTGATATAGTCGTCCGCGCCGACATTCAGGCCGAGGATCTTGTCCGCGTCTTCGCTCTTGGCGGTCAGCAGGATGATGGGGACATTGCTCTTCTCCCGGATCTTGACCATCGCCGAAATGCCGTCCAGCTCCGGCATCATAATATCCATCAGGATCAGATGGATCTCATTGCACTCCATGACCGACAGCGCCTGCTGACCGGTGTACGCCTCAAAAAGCTGATAATTCGGATCCGACAAATAGATTTTCAGCGCACTGACGATATCCCGCTCGTCGTCACAGATCAGAATGTTGTACATACCGCTTTCCTCCTTCCGGCTCCTATCGTAGCGCAGAGCCGGTTTAAAAATAAACTAGGGAAATCTTTAAAGTTTTCTTAACTCCATTGTACTGCCATCGTGCAAAAAGAAAAAGGACAAAATCCGGAAGGGATCTTGTCCTTTTATACGGAACAGCGTCCTTGCGCAATGGCCGCCTCCCGGCCGGACGGCATTTTACAAAAAATCGCCGCGGACGAAAACGTCCGCGGCGACATGGAGCGGGTGACGAGGCTCGAACTCGCTACCTCCACCTTGGCAAGGTGGCGCTCTACCAGATGAGCTACACCCGCAACAGCAAGGCTAATTATAGAGAGACTTTCCAAAAAAGTCAAGCACAATTTCGCATGCCCGGCAAATTAATTCACAGCGCATACCGTTTTATTCCTCTCCGGTCTTCGCGTCGTCCGTTTGCTCCGATCCCTGCGGCAGCGCGGGCGCAGGCTCCTCCGACGGCGGTTCCTGCCCGTCCGGCTGCGGCTGCTCCGTCTCCGGCTCTTCCTGCGCCGGGATCACGCTCTCTCCGTCCAGCTCCCCAGGCGTCTCGCCGTTTTCCTCGACCGGTTCTCCCACTGGGGTCAGCGGCACGGAAAAGCTCTCTTCCGCGCGCTCCGGCGGCAGCTCCCGCTGCACGTCGCAAACCGGGACGCTCTCCCGATCCCAAGTGTATTCTGTCTCAAGCTCGCTGTCGCTGTAGCACGTGGCGAATTCACTGTCCGCCATCAGGTCGCGCAGCAGGTCGACATGGAAGCTCTCACCGTCCAGCGTGACAATATTCCACGCATAAGCCACGTTGTTGCGCCGGCCGCTGACCATGACGCAGCTCAGTTCCATCTCCTCCGCCAGCAGGCACAGCGTTTTTGACAGGCTCTCGCTGTTGACTGCGCCGCGCCGCAGCGTGTCATACACGATCGCGTTCTCATCGACCTCCGCTCCGGCGAGCTGTACAAGCAAACGTTCCGACAGGGCAGCAAAGCGCTCGTTCTCATCCAATGCCGTGCTGATGCCGGCCGTCAGGGCGCTGATGCTCTGCCCCAACGCAGCCAGCTCAGAGGCACGCTCGGATGCGGTCATCTCATAGGCGAAGGTAAAGCGCAGGATCCGCTGCACGCCGCTGCTTGGATACAGCTCTACTGTGATGTTCGGCAGCTCCGCAAACGCGCGCGGATTCGCCTCGTAGCACTCGCGCGCCAGCTCAGTATAGTCCTGCTCGGAGTAGCTTGTCAGGCGCAGCGTCAGCGATTCCACGCCGTCCAGCAGCGCCGTTTCAAACGCGGCGCGCAGCGCCGCGACGCTGCCCACGCGCTCGACCGCGTCGATCTCAGCCTGCGTGCGCGCAAATGTGATATAGATATGGATCTCATAATACGAAACGATCAGCGTGCAGTCATGCGTCATATAGTCGACGGCGTATGCGCCAAGCGGATCGGATTTTGCGACCTCGTAGGCTGCGTCGGCCAGGTCGCTTTCGACCTCGCCTTCATAATTGTAAATGCGGATCACACCGTACTCTGTGTGGTTTTCCACAAAACTCAGGATCGCATTTTTCAGGCCGAGATAGTTCTCCGCCGTCAGCGCATCGGAGCCTTCATCGACCGTGTACTGCTCATCATGGGCATGAACCGAGAGATAATCGTCTTCGAATACGCCCTCACAGCCCGCCGCGCAGAGCGCAATGCAGGCCGCCGTCAACGCCAGAAGCAGTATTCGCATGTCACGCCCTCCTCCGGTCAAAGCTCGTCCTTGGAATAGCGCTCAAAGCCGCTGCCGAGCACCTGGTGCGCCTCCTGCACGATCACGAATGCTTCCGGGTCGACCTCTGTCACCGCGTCCTTCAGCTCGGCGAGCTGCTGGCGCTTGACCGCGCAGAGCACGACCATTTTCTCAGTCCGCTCGTAGCTGCCCTCCCCCTTCAGATAGGTCGCGCCGCGGCCGAGCTTCATGTCGATGTTCTTTGCAATGGCCTCATATTGATCCGAGATGATCATCGCCACCTTGGAATACTCGAACCCATAGACCATCCCGTCGAGCGCGATGGAGCTGACATAGAGCGTGACGGCGCAATAGAGCACAGCATTGATATCGCGGAACGTGATGCCGGTCAGTATGACGACCACGCCGTCTACCGCAAGCATCAGGTGGCCCATCGACATATTGCGAAACTTATGCTTGAGCAGGCGTGCCGCAATATCAACGCCGCCAGTGGACGCGCCGCGCGCAATCACCAACCCGATGCCGAGACCGCCGAGTACGCCGCCATAGAGCGCACCGAGCAGCGGCTCTGTATCCGGCGTCGGCAGCAGCGCGATCACGTCGATCATAGCGGAGCTGACCAGCATGCCAAGCAGCGAGCCGAAGAAGAATTTCTTCCCCAGCCGCCGGTAGCCGGCCACAAACAGCGGGATGTTGATGAAAATACTGACGGTACCCACCGTGCCAAGCCCGGTCAGCCTGCAAAACACCATCGCAGCGCCGGAGACGCCGCCGCCGTTGATATCGTTCGGCGAAAGAAACAGATCAAACGCGAACGCATACAGCGTGCTGCCGAAAATGATCAGCAGCACATCGAGGATCCCCGTGCGGATCGCATTCTTTTTTGCAGTCAACGCAGCATCCCTCCCAGTTACAGCTCCAGAGCGACCTGTTTTTCCTCACGATCCTCGTCACGCAGCAGCGCGCCGGCGCCTGGCAGCGCCTTTACACGATAGCGCGCGGCGTTGACGATCGAGCTGCCATCCAGCAGGCAGGCGTGATCCAACACTGCCTTCTTCTTCAGCGTCATGATCGCAACGCCCTGCACGGAACGCGTGGTTTTCGGCAGCAGCATCGCCGTTGAAAACACGATCGCACGGCCATCGGTCGAATAGGCTGCGACCTCTGCGTCCTTTGGCAGGAGCAGGACTGACTTCAGCGGGCTCTTGTCGCTGTATGCGCCGGTCAGTTTTTTCCGGTTCGTCACGGTCTGATAGGCGCTCAGCGCCACCTTCGCCGCCTTGCCGTTTTCAAAGAAGAACAGGATATTTCCCTTGTAATCGCCCGGCAGGCAGACCGCCGTGACAGACTCGCCTTCTTCCATGCCGAGCTTTGACGGCAGATAGTCGCCGAGCACGGACGCCTTGGAATCCTCAAACTCCGAACAGCGGGTCTTGTAGACCTGATAGCGATCCGTAAACACCAAAAGCTCGGCGCGGTTGGTCGTCTCCCAGGAACCGTACAGCCCGTCGCCCTCCTTGAACTTCTGCTCGCCGGACATGCGTAGCGACTGCGGCGTGATCTTCTTAAAGTAGCCGCCGCGCGAGCAGAACACCGTCACAGGATAATCCGGCGTCTCCTCGGTCTCCTCCGCCTCCTGCTCCAGCTCGTGGTCGTAGACGATGCCGGTTTTCCGCGGGATACCGTACTTCGCGGCGACCGTCTCCAGCTCTTCCACGATGATCTCCTTGACCCGGCCGGTGTCGCTCAGGACAGCCTCCAGCTCAGCGATCTCCTCCTCGAGTGAGGCGGTCTCCTCGGTGCGGCGGAGAATATACTCCTTATTGATGTTGCGCAGCTTGATCTCCGCAACGTACTCGGCCTGAATCTGGTCGATGCCGAAACCGATCATCAGGTTCGGGATGACCTCCGCGTCGGACTCGGTCTCGCGGATAATGCGGATCGCCTTGTCGATGTCGAGCAGAATACGGCCGAGACCCTTCAGCAAATGCAGCTTGTCGCGCTTCTTTTTCAGATTGAAATAGACGCGGCGGCGGACGCACTCCACACGCCAGGCAGTCCATTCATCCAATATCTCACGCACACCCATCACGCGCGGCTGACCCGCGATGAGGATATTGAAGTTGCAGCCGAAGCTGTCCTGCAGGCTCGTCATACGGCAGAGCTTGGCCATCAGCTTATCCGGATCGACGCCGCGCTTGAGATCGATGGTCAGTTTCAGGCCAGACAGGTCGGTCTCATCGCGCATATCGGCGATCTCGCGGATCTTTCCTGCCTTGATCAGCTCGGCTACCTTGTCCAGGATCGCCTCAGTCGTCGTCGTATAGGGGATCTCATAGATCTCAATGAGGTTGCCCTCTTTGACATAGCGCCAACGGCCGCGGATGCGAAAGCTGCCGCGGCCTGTCTCGTAGATAGCGCGCATCTCGTCGGCATTGTAGAGGATTTCGCCGCCGGTCGGGAAATCCGGCGCGGGCATCGTCTCGAGCACATCGGCATTTGGATCGCGGATGAGCGCAGCAGCCGTTTTACAGACCTCCGCCAGATTGAAGCCACAGATATTCGACGCCATGCCGACCGCGATACCGGAGTTGTTCGACACGAGCACATTCGGGAAGGTCGTCGGCAGAAGCGTCGGCTCCTTGCGCGTATTGTCGTAGTTATCGACAAAATCGACGGTATCCGAATCGATGTCGCGGAACAGCTCGGCGCAGATGGCGTCGAGCTTGGCCTCGGTATAGCGCGACGCGGCGTAGGCCATATCGCGCGAGTAGACCTTGCCAAAGTTGCCCTTTGAGTCGACGAACGGGTGCAGCAGCGCCTCGTTGCCGCGAGACAGGCGCACCATCGTCTCATAGATGGCC
>CAZJBT010000076.1:0-10669 GCA_964544345.1 uncultured Oscillospiraceae bacterium | reverse complement strand
CCAGGAGTTGCCGGTCTGCGAGTGCGAGCAGTAGCCGCCGTTGCCAGAGTTGCCGACCTCACCGATGTCGACGCGCTCGAGATTGGAGCAGGCAGGCAGGATCACGTCGGCATGGCGCGTCTCCGGCGTCATGTAGATATCCTGGTTGATGACAAACTCCAACTCTGGGCTTTTATACATTTTGACCCACTTGTTGGTGTCAAGCATCGTACCCATAAACGAGCCGCCGTAGCGCCAGAAGCAATGCACCTTATTATAGCCCGGCGCGGGATAGACGTGGCGCGTGAACTCGAAATCCATACCGCCGCCGCAGAAGCCCTCGCCGTACCACTCATAGTGGCCGTCAAGAATGGCGTCCGGCAGATTCGGGCGGTAGAGCACCTGCTCGACAGAGTTGGCTGGCATATCGTCGCAGATCGGGTACTTTGCGATCGAGGCCAGCGGGTCGGAATAGCCGCCGAACCAGAAGTTGTAGTTCATCGGTGCGCCGCAGGCGGGCGACCAGAACGCGCGGCCTGGCTTTCCCATGCCCTGCATGGCCGAGAGCAGCGTCATCAGGCGCGCATACTCGGTGCCGTTGGAGTGGCGGCAGGCGCCGCCGAAGCCGCCGCGCATACCGGAGCCGCTGGTCGTGACCGTGCTTGCCCAGCGGCGGGCGATCGCCTTGATATCCATTGCCGGAACCAGCGACAGCTCCTCCGCCCACTTTGGGGTCTTGGCCGTGCCGTCCGGGCCAAGACCCAGGATGTGGTTCTTGAACTCCTCAAAGCGATGGCCGTGCTGCGCAACATATTCCTTATCGTAAGTACCCTCTGTGATCCAGACATAGGCGATCGCCTCCAGGATCGCGGAGTCGGTACCCATGCGGGGGCCGATCCACTTGTCGGCATGCTTGACAGAAGTATAGTTGTTGAAGGGATCCACATAGATGAACTCGATGCCCATCTCCTTCATCCACCAGCGCCAGAGCGCCGACTCCTGCGCGCTGTAGCCGCCGCGGCTGGTATCCGGGTCGGTCGACCAGCAGACGATCGTCTCGGTGTTCTGCATGGCCATCTCAAGCATATCATACGGCTCCGGGCCGCCCAGACGCCACCAGTAGCCGTACGAGTGCGGCGTGCCCCAGTGGAATCCCTCCCAGGAGTCCGGGTTATCCGCAACACGCGTGTAGCCCATCATCGTGAAGAAGCGGTTGAACAGGGAGATCTTATAGCCGACCAGACCCCAGCTATGGTGCGAGGACGTACAAGCCGTGATCGTCTCCTTGCCGTAGGTCTTGTGCAGTCGCTTGATCTCGCGGGCAACCAGGCTGAGCGCCTCGTCCCACGACGCCCGGCGGTAGCCGGATTTTCCGCGGTTTTCAGTATTGCGGTTCTTGCCGTCCGGCGTTTCGACGAAATCCTCACGGATCATCGGGTACTTCAGGCGGTCATAGGCGTATGTTTTATCACGCTCACAGTAGCCCAAAAGCGACATTGTGGTCTTGCGCTGGGGCGTATATTCCTTGCCGCGTGCCTTGATCACCCAGCCCGCGGGATCATCATCGGTCAAAACGATGGGGCGGACACGCCGAATGACGCCATCGATGGTATGCAGCGTCATCGGGCCGCCGACGCACACGCTATGCGTGATGCGCTCTTTCTTGCTGTCGGAACGCATAGCAAAGTTTTCCATATCGTGCTATCCTCCTTACTTCACTTCGACCATCTGACGGGCATAGTCCGAACGCGGGTCGATCTCGACCATACTGCCGACATACTTGCCGTCCTTGCGCTCAAAGCAGCGCATGTCGAAGTCCTCAATCACAGGGATCCAGAACACACGGCCGTCCGGGCCTTGATAGTGCTTACCCAGATGGAATTGATGCAGCAGCATCTCAATATCGTCGCCGACGCCCGACCACTTCTTCTGCGCGGTGGCGTAGTGCAGGTTCAGGAAGCTGGGATTGACGACGCCATACCGCTCCCAGCGCATCGGCCCAATATTCTGCCAGTCATCCGTCATGGAGTTCATGGTCTCCACGATGACATTATAAACGTCGGTACCAGGCATACCGCAGCCTTCAAAGTTCTCATACCAGACACGGAAAGCGCACATATGCTCGCTCGGATGATCCTTCAGCGCGTCTTTTACACGCTGCACCAACTCTTCTTTCAGCATTGTGACGTTGCCTTCCGGAAGATGAAGCACATATTTTTTCACCAAATCCATAGTTCTTCCTCCTCTTATCGGATCACGTGGTTGCCGATCCGGTCGGCGATGGAAGCGGTATCCCCGGATTTGCGCTCGTCGCCGTAGCCGTAGCTCCAGTCGACCGGCAGGCTCTCGATATCCATCAGGCGAATCTCGCCAAGCAGCGTGCCGGTGCCATGGTACTGGCTGCGGAGCTTCTCAGCCGCGAGCACGCGAGCCTCCTCCTCGTCCTCAGCGTAGACGGCTGTCTTGGCTGTGGCGCAGAAGAGGTATTTCGGCTCGGTGGGCTTTTCCCACTGCTTCTTGTCCGCTTCAAAATAATAACGTTTCATCAGCCTGTCTCCTCAATACATTCTGCGATCCGGAACCGGGCTGGCGTTGATCCACGGATCGTACTTCGCCATGAAGTTCACATCGTCGCCGCTGTATTCATACTGCCCCAGCTCGGACGGATGAACCCACTTATACTCGCTGTAGACAGCCGCGGCAGGCTCAGTCTGCCACTTATTCACAGCCTCGTAGTAGTTGTGGTAATTGCACTTCGTATTCGTGTTGTGCGTAATGTTGCCGCATACAATATGCTCTGTTGTGCCGTCAGCCGGCTTTTTGTGGCCGGTCATGGTCAGCTTGCCAACCGTGACCTTCATACCGAGCTGCTCCCAGGCGATACGCTCGACCGCCTCCGGCTCTTTCTCATTCGTGCGGAGAACGCCGTGTGGGAACTCCCAGACACCGTCTGCGTTTTTGCAGATCAGGACATCACCCGTCGAGCCGGCGTGATGCTGGATCAATACAGAAATCTCAATCATGAATGCACACCTCTTCTCTTATTTGGATCAGAGCGTATACTGATGTTCTTCAGGGACAAAGCCCTCGGCCTCCAGTTCAGCGGCGACGCGCTCGCGGAACTCACGAACCGTCTCCATTTGGACGTTGCGATCGAACCGCTTGACCTCCTGGCCATCCTCGCTGGCGATTACCCATTCCGTAAAGCCGCGGCGGGTGCTTCTGCAGAAAAAACGATAGGTTTTCATTCCGGTTACAACTCTCCTTTTTCTATTGCTTCGGAGGTTTCCTCCTCCCGCGCGCCGGTTTCGTACGCCGACATAAAGTCGACGTCCTCTGCCGGGAGCTGGCCGATCGCATCCAGGAACCGGATGATTCCCTGCTCCGCCGCGACCATGACGCCCATCCGATCCATGTGCGGCTGGAACTGGATCTCAAAGATCTGATCCGCCGCGCTCGGAAGCTGCTTGAGCATGGCTCGGTTCCGTTCGTTGATCTCCCATCCCTTGTGCCGTCCCTCAGGAGCGTCCAACGGATGGATGAAGCACTGGAACTCGTTGCGGTAGATGAACGTATACATGATCTCGTTTTTCGACAAAACGGCTACCATGTTGCCGCTCTCGATCGACTGCATCATCTTCTCGCCGTCGGAGCTCATCGGGCTAAGTTGGACATCGTTGTCGTGCAGCCGTTCCTGGCGCTTCGCGCCTTCCTTCTGACTCATATGACCCCTTCTGACACCTCGCTTCCCCCGCCTGAACAGGCTGAATTCCCGCAGGAAAGCCTTTCCTGCGGTGCGGTTCCCTTTTCAAGCGGAAGGCAGCGGCGTTTCCGCCCATCTGCCCTGTGAGCGGCAAGCCGCTCAGGCTCTGCGTCCATAGGTGCACACCCTTAGGCGCGCAAAGCTCGGAAACTGGTGGATCTGCTTCAACTATGCGGCGCTGTGCGCCGCTTTGCTTCGATCCTATTGTAAACCATGGTACAGTTCCAAAGTCAAGTGTCTGTCTTTGGAAAAATCAACGGTGATTTTTGTCGGAAACCAAATTTTCACTTTTCATTTTTGTTTTATATAATATTGTATCACGCGGTTGTTATCACCAATTTGTTACACCTTTTTGGTTGTTATCATTTCATTTTCTGCTGTTTCCGCACGGCATTCAGACATGGTAAACTGGTATCTGTAAAATCACAAACTGGAGGTATACGGCGATGGCTGTCAAATTCAAACCGGACGAACAGAACATCGTGTCGTTCTCTTTGATGGGTCCGGAAAGCGGCGCTCCCTGCCAGGTGGACTCCACCGACGGGCGCATCACACGCATCCGCCCCTACTTTTATGATAGAGAATACACAGACAAGTACTGCAACCCGTGGAAGATCGAGGCGCGCGGCAAGACATTCCAAGCGCCCGATCGCGTGACTATCACGCCATTCGGCCTGGGCTACAAGTCGCGCGTGTATTCGCCCAACCGCGTCCGCTATCCGCTCAAGCGCGTCGATTGGGATCCGGACGGCGAGCGTCATCCAGAAAACCGCGGCAAGTCGAAGTACGTCCGCATCAGTTGGGATGAAGCGACTGAGATCGTCGCAAAAGAGCTCAAGCGGATGAAGGCCACCTATGGCCCCGAGGCCGTGCTCTGCCAGGCAGATATGCATGGCGAGGGCAAGAACGTCGCGCCGAGCCACGGCTGCCCGAACAGGCTGCTGTCATTGATGGGCGGCTATACGCTCCAGATGCGCAACATGGACTCGTGGGAGGGCTGGTTCTGGGGTGCGAAATATGTTTGGGGCTGCGAGCCGGTCGGCGAAATGGCGCCGCAGGCCAACCTGTATCCCGACATCGCAAAGCATTCCGACCTGCTGCTGTTCTGGGGCTGCGATCCCGAAGTCACGCCGCTCGGCGTTGTATCACATATGCCATCCCGGCTGTGCTACTGGCTGACCGACCTCGGCATCAAGAGCATCTACATCTGCCCCGACCTCAACTACGGCGCCGCAGTCCACGCTGATAAGTGGATCCCGATCCTGCCGAACACCGATGTGGCTCTCCAGCTCGCGATCGCCTACATCTGGCTGACCGAGGATCTGTACGAAAAAGAGTACATCGACCAGCACGCCTATGGCTTTGACAAATTCTGCGACTATGTGCTCGGCCGCGAGGACGGGATCCCGAAAACGCCCGCCTGGGCCTCTGAAAAGTGCGGCGTCAAGCCCTGGACGATCAAGGCGCTCGCCCGCGACTGGGCCAACAAGACCGCCTCGATCCTGCACGGCAACGGCGGGCCGTATATCCGGGGGCCGTATTCGTCCGAGCCTGCGCGGCTTGAGGTCATGCTGCTCGGTATGCGCGGTCTCGGCAAGCCCGGCGTACACCAGGCGAAGGTCATCGAATGGAACCTCTGGAACCGCGATTACCCGATCCCCTTTCAGGGCAAATTCGTTCCGAAGATTACCGCGATCGCCGATGCGCTGCGTCCAGTCGACGGGGATGTGGAACCGCATATCAACATCGCAGGCCGCTTCCAGCTCACCGACGCGCAGAAAGAGCGCGCGCCGGAGCTGATCGACCTGTTCAAGCAGCTTCCCGCGCCGCTGCAGTTCATCCCGCGCTGCTGCATCCACGAGGCCATTTTGAACGGTCATGCCGAATGGCGCGGCCTGCAATGCTTCTCCTCGAGCCAGCAGCCGATCGGCAACAACTACCGCTATCCCACGCAGCAGTATCAGTTCAAGCCGATGCAGTATCCCCGGCCCGGCCTTTCGCGCGTTCACATGATCTGGACTGACGCGCCGTGCCAGGTCACCTGCTGGAACGACGGCCACCTGACGCAGAAGGCATTCCAGGATCCGTCGATCGAATGCATCGTCGCACAGCACCCATGGCTGGAAAATGACTGTTACTTTGCCGACATCATCTTCCCGGTCGTCACGAAGCACGAGATGAACGACCTCGGCAACGATATGTCCTCGGGTGCCTTCACCTCCATCTACCTCGAGGAGCCGTGCTGCGCGCCGGTCGGCGAGAGCGTCTCGGACTTCGACGTCTGCGCCCGTGTCGCCGAAAAGCTCGGCCCGGACTACTACAAAGCCTACACAGGCGGCCTGAGCGAGAAAGAGCGCGTCCGCTTCTTCTACAAGTCGACCGGCTGCGAGGACTACATGACGTGGGAGGAATTTCGCCGGCGCAAGATCTTCGTCGTGCCCTGTAAGGATGCCGAGGAAGTCGAAAAGATCCCGGCCGGTCTGTACGACTTCTACCGCGATCCGGAGAACAATCCGCTCTCGACGCCGACCGGCAAGCTCGAATACTATTCGACCGAGATCGCAAAATACACGCCAGACGACCCCGAGCGCCCGCCTGTGCCGCACTGGATCGAGTCCGGCCCAAGTCATGACGAGCGGCTCTCCTCCAACCGGGCTGAAAAATATCCGCTGCTCTGTATGTCCAACCACGGCCGCTGGCGCATGCACGCCCAGTGTGACGACATCATCTGGAACCGCGAGGTCGAGACGATGAAGATCCGCGGCAAGGACGGCTATCAGTACGAGCCGTGCTGGCTCAGCCCGCGCGAGGCTGAAAAGCGCGGCATCAAGCATGGCGACATCGTCAAGGTGTTCAACGAGCGCGGCATCGTGCTTTGCGGCGCCTATGTTACCGAGCGGCTGATCGACCACACCTGCTATGTCGATCACGGCGCGCGGCTCGACCCGATCATCCCCGGTTATCTCGACCGCGGCGGCGCGATCAACTGCATCACACCCACCGCCACGACCTCGAAAAACGCGACCGGTATGGCGGTTTCCGGTTTCCTGGTCGAGGTGGCGAAGGTCTCCGACGAGGAGATGGAAGGCTGGCGGCGTGATTATCCCGAGGCCTTTGCCCGCCATGTCGACCCGGACGCCGGCGTGTGCCTTGACGGCTGGCTGATCAAGGAGGAAGCGTGATGAGCAAGATTTTTGTCATTGATGTCGCCAAATGCTCCGGCTGCTACAACTGCCAGCTCGCCTGCAAGGATGAGCACTGCGGCAATGACTGGTCGCCTTACGCCGCGCCGCAGCCCAACACGGGACATTTCTGGTGCAAGGTGCAGGAAAACGTCCGCGGTACGATCCCAAAGGTCAAGATCCATTATATCTCTAAAATGTGCGCACACTGCTCGGAGGCCGAATGCATCGCGGCATGCCCCGCCGGCGCGATCCGGCGGCGCGACGACGGCTTTGTTCTGATCGATCCCGCCGGCTGTACCGGCTGCGGTGCATGTGTCACGGCATGTCCATACGATACGATCTACTTCAACGACAAGCTGCACGTCGCGCAGAAGTGCACAGGCTGCGCGCATCTGCTCGACAATGGGGCGAAGCTGCCGCGCTGTGCCGAAGCCTGCCCGACCGACGCGATCCAATTCGGTGAGATGTCCGAGTTGCTTGGCGCGCTCGAAGGCGCAAAGCCGCTTGTCCCCGGCGGCAAGCTCTACTACAAAAATATCCCCGGCCGCTTCATTGCCGGCACGGTCTACGATCCCGTCGAAGAGGAGGTCGTTATCGGTGCGCGCTGCACGCTGACCGGCCCGGATGGTACGCGCATAGAGGAAACCGACAGCTATGGAGACTTCTGGTTCCGCAATCTGCCGGAGAACACGAGCTATGACCTGACCATCGAGGCCGTCGGTTTCCAGACGATGCATTCCACGGCGCTTTGCTCCACGCCCGACGTCAACTTGGGTGACATTCCCCTTGAGGAGGTGTAAACTTGGCAACACTGAACGATCTGACGGTCGGAAAACCGTCAAAAATAATTCTGAACTTCTCCCTGCCGCTGCTGCTGTCCACTGCGCTCCAGCAGGTCTATAACATCGCCGACTCCATCATCGTCGGCCAGTTCACCGGCTCGGCCGGTCTGGCCGCCATCGGCGCAGCCTATCCCATCACGCTGTTTTTTATCGCTGTGGCCACCGGCTCATCCATGGGCTGCTCGGTCATCATCTCGCAGTTGTTCGGCGCAAAGCGTCTGCGCGACATGAAGAGCGCGATCTTCACCGCGCTGATCGCACTGCTTGGTCTCGGCATTGTGGTCGCCGCCGCCGGCGTGCTGCTCTCGGGGCCGCTGATGCATCTGCTCGGCTGTCCGGACAGCACCTTTGCTGACGCACGCGCCTACCTCGCGATCTATTCCGTCGGCGTGCTGCCAATGTTCCTGTACAACTCCGCGAACGGCATCTATACCGGTCTCGGCGATTCCAAGCGGCCGCTGTATTTCCTGCTGCTCTCGTCTGTACTCAACATCATTCTGGACATCATTGCGGTCGGCCCGTTGGGGCTTGGCGTCGCAGGTGCAGCCTGGGCGACCACCATCTCGCAGGCTGTCGCAGCCATTTTGGCCTGCGCTTTGCTGGTGCGCCGTCTGCACAGCGTAGAAACCGAGCCCGGCGTCAAGTATTTTGACGTTTCGCTGCTCGGCCAGATGACGCGCATCGCTGTGCCGACCATCTTCCAGCAGTCATGCGTTGCGCTGTCTCATACGATCCTGCAGAGCTTGGTCAATTCGTTCGACACGATCGTCATGGCCGGCTATGAAGCCGCGTCCAAGCTGCATAACTTCGCCTATATGAGCTTTAACACGCTCGGCACCGCGCTGTCGAGCTTCGTGGCGCAAAACTACGGCGCAGGGATCCGCAGCCGGATCAAGGAGGGCTTCAAGGTCTCGACCGTGATGTGCCTTGTCTGTACACTCATCGTCATCGCTATTTTCCAGCTCTTCCCGCGCCAACTCGTCGGCCTGTTTGTGGACGCCGGCTCAGAATCCGCCGTTATCGACGTCGGCGAAAACTATCTGCGCATTATCTCGCCGGTCTATCTCGTCATCTGCTTTATCATTACGACAGGCGGCCTGCTTCGCGGCCTCGGCAAGAGCATGACGTTCTTTGTAGAAACTGTCGCCGAATTCGTCGTTCGCGTCTCCATGTGCTTTGTGCTGACCAAAGCGCTCTCCAGCTACACCGGGCTGATGTGGGCGTGGTACTTCGGCTCGTCCACCGGTTTTATTCTCTGCGTGCTACTGGCTGTGCGGCAGTACCGCACAGTGCTCAAGGAGCCGGAGACCGTCTGAAATTTCATATCGTTTCCGTGCCGCAGCATCCTAACGGTCTTCCTATGGTACTGCGGCCTGTGCCGGAAATTCCAGCACACGGGGTCGGCGCCGGAAACAGCCCGGCCTTCACATTTTGAGAAGGAAACAACATTTCGCAATTCCAACTGGAACTGCGGGTTGTTTTGTGCGCTCAAAACAACCCGCAGTTTTTATATTTTTATAAAAAGAAAGGCGATCGAAACAAATGTACACCATACATCTGCAACCTATTCCCAAAAGCAAAACAGCTAATTTGATTTCCGGCCTTGCCATTATGCTCATTTCCGGCATTCTCTATATGTGGT
Organism: uncultured Oscillospiraceae bacterium; assembly: GCA_964544345.1. Taxonomy (GTDB): domain Bacteria; phylum Bacillota; class Clostridia; order Oscillospirales; family Oscillospiraceae; genus CAKTOF01. The sequence goes on along the minus strand of CAZJBT010000076.1, from coordinate 1,258 downwards.
CGGTCTTTCAGCCCTACGTCATGTCCTACTTTGGCTGGTCGTCCGGCGACGTTGCCATGACCTCGAGTCTGATGATTGCCTGCTTTGTCATCGGCAATGTTCTTGCCGGCCTGGTGCAGGAAAAATACAAGCCTCACAACATCGTGCTGCTCGGCGGTATCATGTTTGCGCTGGGTATGCTGCTCACCTCATTTTTGACAGCCGCACATCCCTGGATGCTCTATCTGACCTATAGCCTGATCTCCGGTCTTGGCTGCGGCGCGGCCTACTGCACGGTGCTCTACGCGCTGCAAAAGTGGTACGCCGCCAAAACCGGCATGATCACCGGTCTGACCGTCTGCTTCTTCGGACTGTCGGTCGTCATTCTCGCACCGGTCGCACGCACGATGCTCTCCTCGCTCGGCGTGCCAAACACATTCCGCATCCTCGCGCTTGTGTTCATTCTCGTCGTTTTGATCGCGGGTCATTTTGTCAGCCAGCCTGATCCAAAATACTATCTGAAAGAGGCCTCCAAGGTTCTGCGCAAGGACGAGTTCAAGCAGTTCAAACCCACAGAGATGATCCGCACGCCGCTGTACTGGTTCCAGGTCGTCTCCATGTTCCTATCGTCGGCCGCTTACCTTGTCCTGGTACCGTACATCACGACCATCGCCGTCTCCCGCGGCATGAGCGAGCATCTCGCACTGCTTGCCGTCATGGGCACCGGCGTCGGCAACTCGGTCGGCCGCATTATCGCGCCGGCTGTCTCTGACAAGATCGGCCGTACCTTCACCATCATCGTGTGCTGTGTCATCAGTGCGGCAGCCTGCCTCGTTCTGATCGCAGCCAGCGGCGCGCTTTACATTCTCGCCGTCGTTCTGATCGCATTTTCCTATGGCGGCACCTCCGGCACCAATCCCGTCATTGCGACCGAGCTGTTCGGCGCGAAATACTCCGGCACCAACTACGGACTTGTCATGATCTCCATTGCCGCAAGTTCCGTGGTATTCGGCAAGATCTCGGCCATAGTCGGCACCGCTTCAGGCGGCGACTTCACTGCCGTATTCATCCTATGCGCGGTGGTATGTGTCATCCCGATCATCCTGATGGCGCTGATGCGCTGGTTCTGCCTTACCCACGGCGGTAAGCGGATTTAAAAAGCGGCCTGTCGCAGCGCACGAATCGTGCGCCGAGGCCGCACGGTTCGCACGTTTACAGGCCGAGCGGTGTTTTCTCCGACGCGCAGGTCGCCGAAGAAAACGATGCTGATTTTATTTCG
>CAZJBT010000075.1:0-10696 GCA_964544345.1 uncultured Oscillospiraceae bacterium | reverse complement strand
TGCCCGCGGCGACCAGGATCGGGCAGCCAAGCGCTTGCCCGAGCGCGCACGCGCGCGCGAGCATCGGCTGCCTGCCGAGCACGAGCTTCGTTTTGTCACGCCCCATGCGGCTCGACTTCCCGCCGGCCAGCACCAGAGCGGTCACATCATCCATCATAGGCGGCTTTGATTTTTTCGTATACGTCCGGGTGCGCCTGCTCCATGTTGAGCGATTTCATATCCGGCCCAGTCCAGATGTGGAACGAGGTGCCTGCGGCGACGAGCGCGTCTCCGTCAAACGTCTCATAGTGCAGCTCGATTTTCTTCGGTGCGTAGGAGAGCATCTTCGTTTTGACCGTCACATGACCGGGATAGCGGACGGGTCTTTGGTATGTCAAATTCAGGCTGACCATTGGCGGGTCGATGCCGAACTTGTGCATTTCCTCGAAGGAAAAGCCGATCTGAGCGAAGAAGTCCATCCGCGCCATCTCATACCAGATGGGATAGACGGCGTGGTGGACGATGCCCATCATGTCGCAGTCGGGATAGCGCACGTTGATTTCGATTTCAGTTGTCATGGCTCAATACTCCATTGGGGCTTCGTTGATATAGTCGATGAACTGGAACCAGACGCCGCCGTCGGTCAGGACGGGTGAAAGACTCAGCCGCCTCCAGTTCGGCAGCTTGTCGAGGTTGGGGAAATACGCGTCGACCGGAAGGTCGAGGTAGGTCTTGGTCATGCGCGCGACGCGGCAGTATGGGATGAGCTGCTCGTAGACGCTCTCGCCGCCGATGATCCAGAAATCGTCGTCATCATGGCCTTTGGCCAGCGCAAGCACCTCATCCACTGAGTGGACGACGGCAGCGCCCTCGACTGTGAGATCGGGGTCTCGGGTCAGGATAATGTTCTCCCGGTTTTTGAGCGGTCTGCCGCCCGGAAAGGTGGCGAGCGTCTTACGCCCGAGCACGACGGAATGGCCGGTCGTGATCTCCTGAAAACGGCGCAGGTCGGCCTTGAGCGAGACGGCGAGCTGCCCCTCGCGTCCGATGCCCCAAGCAGTGGTGACGTTGGCGATGCAGTTCATGGGGGTTCTCCTTATGCTTATTCGGCCACCGGGATCTTGACATCCAACGGTGTGTATTCGTAGTTTTTGAGCGTGAAGCTGTCGCGCGTGAATTGGTAGAAGTCCGTAACGGAGCGATCGATCACGAATTCCGGTGCGGCCTTTGGCTCGCGCGAAATGATCTGCTCGACGATCGGCACATGGCGGTCGTAGATGTGCGCGTCAGCGATGACATGGATCAGATCGCCGGCCTCCAGCCCCGCGATCTGCGCCATCATATACACAAGCACGGCGTACTGTACCACGTTCCAGTTGTTGGCGGTCAGCATATCCTGTGAGCGCTGGTTCAAGATCGCATTGAGCGTATGTCCCGAGACGTTGAAGGTCATTGAGTATGCGCATGGATAGAGCGCCATCTCGTGCAGATCAGAGAAGTTGTAGATGTTGGTCAGGATGCGGCGCGAGGCAGGGTTGTGCTGCAGGTCAAAGATCACGCGGTCGACCTGGTCGAATTCGCCCTCGGGATATTGGTGTTTGACGCCGAGCTGATAGCCATAGGCCTTCCCGATGGAGCCGGATTCGTCAGCCCACTGATCCCAGATATGACCGTTCAGGTCGTGAACGTTGTTCGATTTCTTCTGCCAGATCCAGAGAAGCTCGTCGATCGCGGTTTTATAAAACGTACGGCGGATCGTCAGGATCGGAAATTCCTTCCGCAGGTCATAGCGGTTGATGATGCCGAATTTTTTCACGGTGTGGGCGCTCGTGCCGTCCTCCCACTTCGGGCGGACGGGCAGATCGGTGTCCCATACGCCATTTGTCAAAATGTCCTTGCAGTTGGCAATAAAAATTTCGTCGGCTCTGCTCATTTCGATCCTCCTAGGGTGATCCCATCCAATCAAACTATGCCGTATGCGTCTCCGGCGGCATGGCTTTTTCCGCTGAGCGCCTGCGCGCATCATAGCCGCTTTGCAACTATTATAGCATAAAATGCGGGCGGTTCCAGTACAAATGTTGCGCTTGCGGTTAGAATCTGATAGAATAAACAAAAATATATTTATAGATTGAAGTAAGGACAGAAAGCAATGGATACGCAAATCACATTTCAGGAGCTCGGATTATCCGAGAATATCCTCAAGGCGCTCGAAAAGAAAGGGTACGGCTGGCCGACGAGGATCCAAGCGGAGGCGATTCCGCCGTTTCTCGAATGGCGCGACGTCATTGCAAAAGCGCCGACCGGAACCGGCAAGACCTTTGCCTTCGGCATCCCGATGATCGAGCACATCGATGCGGAATCAGACGATCTGCAGGGGCTGATCCTCGCGCCGACGCGCGAGCTGGCCATTCAGATCTGTGACGAGATGCGCTCGCTGCTCGAGTTCACAAGGAGCGTCCGCATCGCGGTCGTTTATGGCGGCGCGAAGATCGAGACGCAGATCAAGCAGCTCCAAAAAAAGCCGCAGATCATCGTTGCCACGCCGGGGCGTCTGATGGATCACTACAAACGCAAAACGCTGCGGCTCGACAAGGTACAGACCGTCGTGCTCGACGAGGCCGACCGGATGCTCGACATGGGCTTCTTTAAGGATGTGACGGGCATCCTGGATAAGGTGAAAAATAAGCGGAACATCGGCATGTTTTCTGCAACCATCTCGCAGGAGGTCATGACCGTCTCATGGATGTACCAGCGCGATGAGGTCGAGATCACCGTTCCCGCCGATGTGGACAACAAGCCTGACATCGCACAGTATTCCATCACCGTTTCGCAGCTTGCCAAGGAGGAAACGACGCTCCATCTGCTCCGGACACAGGGGTGGGATCGCGTCATCATCTTCTGTAATACAAAGCACATGTGCCAGAGGCTGTCGGATGACCTGCACCGCGCCGGCATCGATGCCGACTGCATCCATGGTGACATCCCGCAGGCCAAGCGGGAAAAGACGATGCAGACTTTCCGCGACGGCAAGCTGACCGTGCTCATCGCGACGGACGTCGCCTCGCGCGGCATCGACGTCGACGATGTGGACTGCGTCATCAACTACGATGTGCCGGAGGAGAACGAGTATTATATCCACCGCATCGGCCGCACCGCGCGCGCTGGGCGCAAGGGCGTCGCGTGGTCGGTCATTGGCTCGTTTCCGGAGAAGGCCAAGCTCGACGAGATCGCGAAGTATTCACACTACACCGTCAAGCCCATGCGCTTCGAGGGTGACGAGCTGACCGAAGAGAAGATCAAAGCGCCGGTCTACAAGAAGCGGCGGCTGAAATGACGCGCGCGGAGGAAGGGCTGCTGCTGCTCTGCTGTCCGCTCGGCGACGCGGCTGCGCGGCCGCTGACGGCGGTGCAGTATCGCGTGCTCGCCGCGCGTGTCCAGGCGTCGAAGCGATGCGGCGATCCGACGCGGGAGCTGACGGAGGATGACCTGCGCAGCCTCGGCTGCCCGCCGCAGGAAGCCGCGCGCATCGCGGGTCTGCTCCGCCGTGAGACGCAGCTTGCGCGCTATCTTGCTGCGGCGGAACGCCGCGGTATTTCTGTTTTGACGCGGCTGTCGCCGGATTATCCGGCGCGCCTGCGCGCGGCGCTCGGCACGTCCGCGCCGGCGGCGCTCTTTTACGCGGGCGATCGCCGGATCATCTCGCGCGCTGCGGTTGCCCTTGTCGGCTCACGCGCGCTGCGGGAGACGGGGCGGCAGTTTGCCGCGCGTGTTGGGACGCTTGCCGCGCGCGAGGGCTTTGTGCTCTCCTCCGGCGGCGCGGCGGGCGCGGACACCTGTGCGCAGGAGGCGTGCCTTGCAGCCGGCGGGCAGGTGGTTTGCTTTACGGCCGACGCGCTCAGCCGCCGGCTGGAGACGCCGCGGCCGGACGGTCTGATGCTCGTGGGCGAGTTGGGCTGGGATATCCCGTTTTCCACACCGCGCGCGCTCTCGCGCAACCGCCTGATCCACGCGCTCTCCATGAAGGCGTTCGTTGCACAGACCGACTGCGGCACCGGCGGCACCTGGCACGGCGCATGCGAAAACCTGAAGCGTCAGTGGTCGCCGGTCTTTGTCTGCAACGATGCCTCGGACGGCGCGAGGGCGCTCTGCGCGCGTGGTGCAAGTGCAGTGTCGCTGGAACAATTGACCTCGCTGCGGGCATGTTTACCAAATCAGACTAGTCTCTTTTAGATATTCTGCACGGTTGACGGGCATGGATCGTTTATCCTATAATTGTTGCATGTTAAACAAAAACAGAGAGGATGTTGCAAATGTCACTGACCGGACAGTGGGTTATCAAGATGTGGATCCCGCAGGCGCGGCTGGTTCACCCTGAAATGTTTGATGAAAATGGAAATATGAAAGCACCGCCCCCTCCTCCTCCGGCAGACGGCCCGGTCGCGCCGCCGATGCCTGAGGTGGCGTTGAAGGATTACGGTCAGCCGAGCGGCGATTTCTTCGAGGGCGAGCTGCTGCTCGACCTGACCGCCCAGCCGGATGGTACTCTGACTGGCACCGCCGGCGGTGCGCCGATCTATTCCGGCTTCTACACGGGCGAGGAGTTCATGAAGGTCGACGTACCTGCCGGCCCAGGCCGCTGGGAAATCTGGCTGCATGTGGACGCTGAGGGCAACGCCGAAGGCATGGTGTCCGTCGGCGGCGGCAAGGGATTCCCGAACTTCGCTTACGGCAAAAAAGTTTAAAATTCCATGGGGAGCTGCTGCATTCGTTTTGCAGCAGCTCCTTTCTTTGCCGCTGCAGGTACACGATCTGCAAAATACCCATAGCTTTTTTCGCGCTTGTGTCATATAATGAGTGCAATCGCAGAGGATAGAAAGGAGAACTTGGGGCAACCCGGGAAAAGCGCCAGCGCCTGCTTTTGCAGGACGACGAGGAGAAGCGTGATCGAAAATTCGGCGGATGCGCTTCCGTGCCGCTTTGCGTGCGTGACACAGTCAGAAATATGCGGGCAACCGCAAAACAAAGGGGCTGTGAGCAGAGCTTGGGCAAATGGCTGCGAGTTTGTCCTGATTTTATAACAGGAGGAACTTACCATGTGTGGAATCGTTGGTTATGTAGGCAGGGAGCAGGCGGCTCCGATCCTGCTCGACGGGCTGCGCCGGCTCGAATACCGGGGCTATGACTCCGCGGGCATCGCAGTGACGTCAAAGGAGAAGGGGCTGCAGGTCGTCAAATCGGTCGGCCGGCTCCAGACGCTGGCCGATAAAACGCAAGACGGCGCTTCCGTCACCGGTACGATGGGCATCGGCCACACCCGCTGGGCGACGCACGGCGAGCCGTCGGACGCCAATTCACATCCGCATGTGTCCGAGGACGGCCGCATTGCGGTCGTACACAATGGCATTGTGGAAAACTATCTCGAAATCAAGCAGCTTTTGCAGAGCAAGGGCGTCACCTTCCAGTCGGACACCGACACGGAGGTCGTTGCGCAGTTACTTGAATATTATTATGAGGGCGACATTCTCAAGGCGGTCTTTAAGGTGCTCGACCGCATTGAGGGCGCCTACGCGCTCGGCATCATCTGTGCTGACGCGCCGGATCAGCTCATTGCCGCGCGTAAGATGAGTCCGCTCATTCTTGGCTATGGCGACGGGTGCAGCCTGATCGCCTCTGACGTGACGGCAGTCATTGCTCACACGCGCGAGGTCTGCTATATGGACGACGACGAGGTGGCTGTTCTGTCTCGCGACGGTATCCAGCTCTATAACGCCATGTGCGAGCCGATCGAAAAGCCGCACAGTATTGTCGATTGGGACGTGTCAGCGGCTGAAAAGGGCGGCTATCCGCACTTCATGTTCAAAGAGATCCTGGAGCAGCCCGAGGCTGTCGCCAAGACGATCCAGCCCCGCATCCGGAACGGCCGCGTCGTGCTCGACGACCTTGACCTGACGCCGGACTATGTGCGCAGCATCAGCAGGATCTATATCATTGCCTGTGGCTCGTCGTATCATGTCGGCATGGTGGGAAAATATAACCTGGAGAAGCTGCTGCGCAAGCCGGTCGAGGTCGTGCTCGCATCGGAATTCCGCTACTGTGACCCGATCGTGGATGACCGCACGCTTGCGCTCGTCATCAGCCAGTCCGGTGAGACGATCGATACGCTGGCCGCGCTGCGTGAGGCGAAGCGGCTCGGCGCGCGCGTGCTCTCTATCGTAAATGTGGTCGGCTCGTCGATCGCACGCGAGTCCGACGACGTGCTCTATACCTGGGCTGGCCCGGAGATCGCCGTGGCGACGACCAAGGCGTATTCGACGCAGATGGCGGTGCTCGACCTGCTGGGGCTCTACTTTGCCGACGCGCTCGGCGCCATCTCTCCGGAGCGCTATCAGGCGCTCGTGGAGGAGCTGCAGCGCGTACCGGAAAAAATGCAGACCATCCTGGATCAGAAGGACGATATTCAGTATTTTGCCTCGCGCTATTTCAATCATGAGTCGGTCTTTTTCATTGGCCGCAACCTCGACTATGCGCTCGGGCTGGAGGGCAGCCTGAAGCTCAAGGAGATCTCGTATATCCACTCTGAGGCATACGCTTCCGGCGAGCTGAAGCACGGCACGATCTCGCTGATCGAGCCGGGTACGCTGGTCATCGCGCTTGGCACCTACGGCCCGCTGTTCGACAAGGCCATGTCGAACGTCAAGGAGGTCAAGGCGCGCGGCGCCGATGTGCTCGCGCTGACGACAGAGAGCCGCCGGAACGAGCTGGCTGCCGAGGTCAACGGCGTGATCGCCATTCCTGACACCGAGGATATGCTCCTGCCGAACCTTGGCGTGCTGCCGCTGCAGCTGTTTTCGTACTATATTGCGCTTATGCGCGGCTGTGATATCGATAAGCCCCGCAATTTGGCCAAATCTGTTACTGTGGAGTGAGAAATATGAATACGATCGAAGCCATTCAGACCAGAAGGAGCGTTCGCCGGTTTCGCCCCGAAATGCCGCCGCGCGAGCTGCTCGAGCGGGTCGTGGACGCGGCGCGCTTTGCGCCGAGCTGGAAAAACACGCAGACCGCGCGCTATATCATTGTCGAATCGCCTGAGAAGAAGGAGACGATCTGCGCCGCCATGCTGCCGGAGTTCAATGCGCGCACAGTGCGCACTGCGCCGGTGCTCGTTGCAATGACTACCGTACACGGCCGCTCGGGCTACGAGCGAGACGGCTCGCCCACCACGACGAAGGATGACCGGTGGGAGTATTTCGATGCCGGCATAGCCGCGCAGACCTTCTGCCTGGCCGCGCATGAGCTGGGGCTTGCGACTGTCATGCTCGGTATTTACGACGAGGTGAAGCTGCCGGCCTACCTCGCCCTCGGTGAGGGAGAGGTGCTCACGGCGCTCATTGCGCTCGGCTACCCGGATGAGACGCCCTCTGCGCCGAAGCGCAAGATGCCGGAGGATCTGATCCGCTATGTTTGAGGGATTTTCGCCCGAGGCGATCGACTTCCTCTGGGGCATCCGGTTCAATAACAACAAGATGTGGTTTGAGCAGAATAAGCAGACCTATCTTGACCGGCTCTATCGTCCGATGAAAGAATTGGCCGACGAGGTGTTCGAGCCGTTCTCCCGGATCCCGGGCATGCTCTGCAAGGTCTCGCGCATCTACCGCGACGCGCGGCTGCCGAACTATGCCGAGGCGCCGTACAAGCAGTCGCTCTGGCTGTGCATTCGGCGTGAGTGCGATTCGTGGTCGCAGCACCCGGCACTGTTTTTTGAAATCTCGCCGGAGGGCTGCGCCTACGGCTTTGGTCTTGTCCGCCCGAAGGTGGACGCCATGAACGCATTTCGCGAAGAACTGGCCGCGCGTCCAAAGCCGTTTTTAAAAATGGTTCAAAAAATCGAACGCGAAACGGATGTGACGGTCGGCGGCGAGGAATACTATCGCAAAAAGCCGTGTCCGACGCCGGAGGCTGCGCGTTTTTACAATTTAAAAAATGTAGAAGCCTGGAACCACTATCCAGCCGGCGAGGAGCTGTTTTCTCCAACGCTCTCCGGCCGCGTGCGTGATACGTTCTGCGCGCTGCTGCCGCTCAATGAGTATTTCCTGCGCTTCACGGATGAGCGTGCTTAATTTCGGGAACGCTGTCAGCATCTTCCGATCTCCCACGGCAAAGAAACGGCAGCCGTGGGGGATCGCTTTTTTGACAAGGAAATCACCCTGTTTTTTGCCTGCGATGAGTCCGGCTCGTGTGGGTCATATTAACCGTGTAATGCGGCGAGAAAGGGTGAAGTTGATGAAACAGCGGCGATTTCTGAATTTTTTCCTTGCGCTTGCGCTGACAGTTGCCTTGTCGGCGCAAGCGCTGGCGGCGGTTCCGACGGAGCTGGTGCCGGTCGGCGCGGCGGTCGGCATCCGAATGCAGACGGACGGGATCGTAGTGACGGGCTTTGACGAGGGTGCGCCGGCGCGCACAGCGGGATTGAAAACGGGTGATGTGATCCGCGCCGTCAACGGTACTGCGGTGACGGCGGCGTCAGAATTGGCGCAGGTGGTGCGGGAAAGCGGGGGCAGGAGCCTCACCATCACAGCGCTGCGCAAGGGCAAGAGTGTGGAGGTCTCGGTGACGCCTGCCGCGCTCGGCGGCGACTATCGGATGGGGATCTACATCCGCGACGCGATCGCGGGCATTGGCACGGTCACATTTTATGACCCACAGACCGGGCTGTATGGCGCATTGGGCCATGGCATCAGCGACGGTACGGCGGCACAGCTCCTGCCGCTCGCAAGCGGCAGCCTGATGCGCGCGGATGTGGTTGGGGTCAACCGCGGCCAGCGCGGCAGTCCCGGCCAGCTTCAGGGCGCGTTCAACCCGGACGAGGGCGTGGGTACTGTAGAGCGCAATACCGTCGCCGGTATCTTTGGCTATCTGGATCAGGAGCTGACGGAGCTGGATGCGGTACCGGTCGCCTCGCACGAGGAGGTGACGACCGGGCCGGCAACCATCCGATGCATGGTGAAGGGCAGCGAGATCCGGGAGTATGATGTGGAGATCACAAAGATTTATCCGGTTAGCGCCGACACGGGGCGGAACCTGATGCTGACGGTGACCGATCCGGCGCTGCTGGAGGCCACCGGCGGCATCGTGCAGGGGATGTCCGGCAGCCCGATCCTGCAGAATGGCAAGCTGATCGGCGCGGTCACGCATGTCCTGGTCAACCAGCCGGATACCGGCTATGGCATCTTCATCGAAAACATGCTCGACGCGGCGGCGTGAGCAAACGGCGGCAGGCATTCGCTTGCCGCCGTTTCGTGCGGGGCGTAGAGAAGGACACAAATTCGACCGCTTCTGCTAGCGAAAGTACGAATATTTTCCAGAATACTGGGGAAGCTGGAAGAAGGATTGGAAAATTGTCGAATAATTGATACCAAAAAATGGTAGAATACTCTTGAAATAACCAGATGTATGTGCTAAATTTAATCCATCGCAGCGATAAACGGAGAAACTCGAAAACAACCAAACGGGAGAGGTAACTACGATGGAAAAACGCATCTCAATTTTGTTGGCGGACGGAAACGAGGATTTTGCCCGTCAACTGGAAACCGCGATAGCCGCCACCGAGGGGTATGAGGTGGTTGGAATTGCCGCGGACGGACAGCAGGCGGTACAGATGCTGGCCGAGCGGAAGCCGGACGTTTTGATCCTCGATCTGATGCTGGCCAAGCTCGACGGTATGTCGGTGCTCAAAAGCATGAACGTGCTGCCGGAGCGGCCGGTCACAATGGTGGTCTCTGCGATGCTCTCAGACTTTGCCGCGGCGCAGAGCGTGGCGCTGGGCGTGCAGTATCTGATGCCGAAGCCGTGTGACATCCACGCGGTGATTGAACGGCTCGGCGAGATCCGGGAAACTCGAGAGCGTCCTGTGGCGCAGAGTGCAGCGCGCAAGCCGGAAGTCAACATGGAGGCCATGGTCACGAACGTCATTCACGAGATCGGCGTCCCGGCGCATATCAAAGGCTATCAATATCTGCGCGAGGCGATCATGATTGCGGTCGAGGATATGGATGTCATCAACGCGATCACCAAGGTGCTCTATCCGCAGGTCGCCAAGACATTCTCCACCACGCCGTCGCGCGTTGAGCGAGCCATCCGGCACGCGATCGAGGTCGCATGGGATCGCGGCGACCTGGAGACGCTCCAGCACTTTTTCGGCTATACGGTCTCAAATACGAAGGGCAAGCCCACAAACTCAGAGTTCATCGCTCTGATTGCTGACCGCCTTCAGCTCCAGATCAAGGAAATGCAGATGCAGAAGGCCTGAGCTTTCTCCAAGAGCGTCAGGCTTTGGTACCTTCAGAGCTTTCTTTGTGTCAGGGAGCCGCCCCGGCGCAGACGCGACGAGGGGTGCTGGCAAAGGCCGGCGTAAAAGCATAAAAAGCACCCGCCCAAGGGAGACACTTCGTAAGGAAGTTGCCTCCCTTCGGCTTTGTAATCAGCCGGAATGATTGAAATTGCAGGAAAATCAAATCATTTGGAGGATTACATCATGGAAAGATCTATCTTTGAGCAAAACGGCGGCACATATGCCCGGCAAGGCGACTACCTGCTGCCTGATCTGAAATTGCCCGAAACAGGCGATTATGAAGTCGGCATATGGGGAAACTGACACCGAAAATGGTTGAAAGCGCAGCATCGAGTGCTGTACTACAATCTGCTGACGAAAGGCAAG
>CAZJBT010000074.1:0-10751 GCA_964544345.1 uncultured Oscillospiraceae bacterium | reverse complement strand
CTCGGCACCTATTTTGCCGAGCACGGCAAGGGCATCCTCTGCTTCTCCTCCCGTACCAAGAAGGGCATGCCGAAGATCAAGGCGCAGCTCACCCCGGGCGCCGTCGTCACGCATCAGCGTAACTACATCCAGTATGTCGTCACAGAGAACGGCATTGCGGATCTGCGCGGCACCACGGTTCGCGAGCGTGCGAAGATGCTGATCGAGCTTGCACATCCGGATGACCGCGAAGAGCTGACCCGTCAGGCTCGCGAGCTGTTCTACTTCTGATCCGCGCCTGCAAACCTCATTTTGTTAACACTATAGGCTGCTATATGTTAAATCACTCAATTTTCAGAAAGGAATGATTCCATTGGCACAGAATAAAGTCACCACTGTTGAAGAAGCCATCAGCAAGTACTGCTTTGACGGCATGACCGTTCTGCTCCCTGGCTTCGTCAACGTCGGCGTCTCCGAAACCCTGATCGAGGGTCTCATTTCCGCCGGCATCAAGGACATCAGCGTTATTTCCAACAACACCTCCATTCCGCACCGCGGCATCGGCAAGCTGGTTGACGCCAACGTCATCAAGAAGATCACCGCTTCCCATATCGGCAACAACGCCGTCACGGTCGAGAAGGTCGTCGCTGGCGAGATCAACCTGACCTTCGTCCCGCAGGGTTCCCTGTGTGAGAAGGTTCGCGCGGGCGGCGCCGGCATCGGCGGCATCCTGACCCCGACCGGCCTGTACACCCCGATGATGGACGGCAAGCAGGTCGTCGAGTGGGACGAGGAAGCCGGCAAGTTTGTGTTCCTCGAGGGCGAGATCGTTCCCGATGCTTCCAAGAAGCGCTTCATCCTCGAGCTGCCGCTGCACGGCGACGTCTGCTTTGTCCACGCCTGGAAGGCCGACAAGATGGGCAACGTCGTCTACCGCCGCACCTCCCGCAACTTCAACGAGGCGTTCGCTACCGCCGCTGACCATGTCATCGTCGAGGCCGAGCAGATCGTCGAAGTCGGCGAGCTGGATCCCGACGAGATCATGACCCCGGGCTTTGTGGTCGATGCCGTTGTGCAGGGCCGCACCCTCACCGAAGCGTAAGGAGGTATTCAGAGATGGAACTGACCGGAAAGAATCTGATTGCATACAGAACCGCTCGCCTCTTCCATGACGGCGACGTTGTCAACCTGGGCATCGGTATGCCCACCATGTGCCTCGATCACCTGCCGGAAGGCGTCGACGTCTGGGTCGACTCCGAGAACGGTGTCGTCGGCCTGACCGGAGCTCCGAAGGAGGGCGAGTACGCCGATCCGAACGTCGTTGACGCGGGCGGCAAGGCCTCCAAGCTCCGCGTAGGCGGCGCCTGCTTCGACAGCTTCCGCTCCTTCGGCTACATCCGCGGCGGCCACATCGACGCGACCGTCCTGGGTGCGTACGAGGTCGACGCCGAGGGCAACCTCGCCAACTGGATGATCCCGGGCAAGACTGCCGCCGGCATGGGCGGCGCCATGGATCTTGTCACAGGCTCTAAGACCACCATTGTCATGACCACCCATTGCGACAAGGCCGGCAACCCGAAGATCGTGCAGAAGACTGCTATGCCCCTGACCGGCTATCACTGCATCGACTACGTCGTCTCCGAGCTTGCGCTCATTCACATCACTGCAGAAGGCCCCGTTCTGGAGGAGATCTCCAAGAACACCACCGTCGAGGAAGTCGTTTCCAAGACCGGCGCAAAGCTGATCATCCCCGAGAAGGTCGGCATTATGGAAGAGGCCTGAGCTAGAAAGGCAAACGCCCGGTTCCTGCGGAGCCGGGCGTTTTTTTACCAACGATTTGTTTGGGAGGGAACAAGTATATGAATATGCTGGAACTCATTCGTGCCCGGCAGCGCTATGAGCAGTTGACCCATTGGGCGGATCCGGCGCGTTATGTGTCATCAAATCTATTTCAAGACGCGATCCCAAGCCGCTTTGTGAACGACGGCCCGCCGACGCCTGATCAGTGCGTCACCGGCGCGCAATATCAGGCGCTGGCCGACTTCCTGGCCGGCCGCTGCCCCGACCCGGCCACATTTCAGAGTCTGACCGGCTTCTCGCCCGCCACTGCACAGGCCGCGTTTGAGCTGGCTGATCCCGTCATCTCCCCGATCCCTGAAAAGGCCGTCATTTTGACCTTTGACGACTCCACCATCGACCACTATGAGATCGTCTGCCCGACGCTCGAGCGCTATGGCGGCCGAGCCGTTCTGTGCACGACCGAGATGAAGTGTGATTTCTTCAGCGGCGCCAGCTTTGCCGACAAGTCGCGCTACATGACCTGGGAGCAGATCAAGGAACTGTCCGACCGCGGCCATGAGATCGCCAACCACTCCTGGCACCATGAGTACAAATTTGCCGGTCAGAGTGACGACTATATTCGCGCCGAGATGCTGGGTCTGGAGGAGCAGTGCGACAAATACGGCATCCCGAAGCCGATCACCTTCGCCTGTCCGATGAGCGGCGCGACGCAGCACGTCGCCGCGCTCATGCAAGAGATGGGCTACCTCTGGGGCCGCGGCGCGTTCGAGGACGGCGCTGTGTTTCCACGCGGCAGCGCCTACTACGATCCGTATGCTGACTCGCCGTTCGGCGTGCCGGGCTGCGTCGAGCTGACGACCGAAGGCGTGACCGCCGCCATCGACCACATCCCGGCCGGCCAGATCATGCTGCTGGTGTTCCACCAGGTCGTGAACAGCGCCATGCCCGGCCCGGACTTTGAGACGATCGTTCGCCACATCTATGAGTCCGGCGGCCAATGCATCACCTTCCGCGATCTCAGCCGCTATGTCGACCCAGTCAAGGCCGCGGCCTATCACGCGTGATGGAAAACCGGTATACGATCACCGAGACGCTCTATTTTGACTGAGCAAAGCACCCGATCCAGCCAAGGCGCTCCACCCGCGTGATCCGCGCGGTCTGGTTCATTCTGTTCGGTCTGTGTGTCGTCATGATGACGCTGGCGGCCTATCGCGGCGATCATGCGTTCGCTACGGTGTACGCTCTGCTGCTCGCGTTTGTGTTCTACCGAGCCATCCTCCGGCCACGCATGCTGCTCAAGCGACAATTTCAGCAGCTTCTGCGCCTGCAGAAGGCCGACGAGTGGATCCGCGTCGTGCAGCTCGGTGAAACCGTCACGGTCATCGACGGCAGCGCTCGCATCGAGTTCCCCTACGGCGACCTCATTGAGGTGCGCGAGCAGCCCGAATTTTGGGCGCTCTTGTTTCCCGACGCCGTCACCATTCGCGTAAAAAAGGGCGCATGTACCTGCGGCGGCACATCCTGCCCCGATGCGGACTTCTTCGCCCTGCTCCGCAAAATGGCTCCGGGCGCGCGATTCCACAATAGAAGCAAGCCGCCGGACGGGTCTCCGTCCGGCGGCATTGTTGTTTTTATGCGTTGTCGCGCGCAGCGATGTAGGCGGTCAGGTCGAGCGTCTTGCTCGTATAGCCGGCTTCGTTGTCGTACCACGCGACGAGCTTGATGAAGCGGTCGGTCAGCGCAATGCCGGCCTTCGCGTCAAAAACGCTCGTGCAGGTCTCGCCGAGGAAGTCGGACGAGACGACGTCATCTTCCGTATAGGCGAGGATGTCCTTCATCGGGCCGTCTGCTGCGGCGCGTACCGCTGCACAGATCTCCGCATAGCTCGCGGGCTTCACGAGCTGCACCGTCAGGTCGACGACAGAGACGTCAAGCGTCGGCACGCGGAACGACATGCCGGTCAGCCTGCCGTTCAGCTCCGGGATGACCTTGCCGACAGCCTTCGCCGCGCCGGTCGAGGACGGAATGATGTTGCCCGCCGCCGCGCGGCCGACGCGCCAGTCCTTTTTCGAGGTTCCGTCGACCGTCTTCTGCGAAGCAGTCGTCGAATGCACCGTCGTCATCAGGCCAGACTCGATGCCGAACGCGTCATGGATGACCTTGGCGAGCGGCGCGAGGCAGTTCGTCGTGCACGAGGCGTTCGAGACGACCTTCATCGACGGGTCGTATTTCTCCTGGTTGACGCCCATGACGAACATTGGGGTGTCATCCTTCGTCGGAGCAGAGATGACGACCTTCTTCACGCAGGCGCTCTTGAAGTGGCCTCCGCACTTCTCGGCTGTTGTGAACTTACCGGTCGATTCAATGATATATTCCGCACCCGCCTTGTCCCAGGGGATATCCGCCGGATCCTGCTCGCAGAACGCAAGGATCTTCTTCCCGTTGACGATGATGCCCTCGTCGTCATAGCTGACCTCGCCCGGGAAACGTCCGTGGCAGGTATCGTACTTCAGCTTGTAGGCCATATAGTCCGGTGCAACCGTGTTGTTGATGGCGACGATCTCCACATCGTCGCGCAGCGCGGCCTCGCGAACCGCCAGGCGGCCGATGCGCCCGAATCCATTGATGCCGATTTTTACGCTCATAAAAGCATCTCCTTTGCAGCTTGATTCCGGCAGCGCGCCGCCGGGCCAGACATACAGAATTATTATACCGCTCCCGGGCGCAGATGTGAAGTCGCTTTTGCTGCCCGAAAGTATAAAATCTATAAAAAACTTGCTTCTTCCGCCGCTTCCTTCTATCATATACCATAAATGCGGCAGAAATTGGCTCCTCCCGCGCCGCCAGTTCCTGCATATACTGACAGAGGGAGGCGCTAAGTGACGTGATTTCATCCGAATGGGAACAGCTTCTCGGCTCTCTGACACAGCCGGTTTTTCTCGTACAGGGCGGCCTGATCTGCTATGCCAATCCGGCGGCAGCGTCCATTTCCGCCACGGAGGGTCTATCCGTCTACGCTGTTCTGGGCGGCGCAGGCGAAGAATATCACGCGTTCACGGGGGAAGGCTCGCTCTCGCTACCGCTCGATCTCGCCGCCGGCTCGTTCCGCGCCTTAGTCCGCCGGGTCGGCAACTATGACCTGTTTGCGCTCTCAGCGGAGGCCGGCAGCCCGCTGTCCGAGCGTCTCAGCGCATTTTCCGACGTCGCACAGTCGCTGCGCCTCCCGGTCGCCAATCTGTTCGCCACCGCGTCGAACCTGTTTCCGCGCCTTGAGGAGCTGGAGGATGAACGCGTCCGGACACAGATGGCGGTTCTGAACAAGAGCTTTTACCAGCTCCTGCGCACCATCGGCAACCTGTCCGACGCGGCAGGACTGATGGCGGGCAAAATCGTAATGCGCATGGAACCGCTTGAGCTCTGCGGCTGGTTCCGCGATCTCACAGGCCGCCTTGCACCGCTGTGCGAGGCCGCCGGCGTTTCGTTTACGGCCGAATGCCCCGCGCGCACCCAGCTCGGCCAGATCGACCCGATCCGGCTCCGCCGCGCCGTGCTCAACCTGTTCTCCAACGCGCTCAAGCGCACCATCGCCGCGTCCGGCGGCTCCATTCATGTCAGCTTTGAGCTGAACGAGCGCAGCGCCGCCGTCCGCATCGCCGATTCCGGCGGCGGTATGGACGCGAACACCCTGTCCGAGGCGTTCTCCCACTTTGCCGGCGCGCCCGATCTCGATCCGCTCGGCGGCGTCGGGCTGGGTCTTCCGATCGCGCGCTGGATCGCCGCGCAGCACGGCGGCACGGTCGTGATCCAGTCGCTGCCCGGCAAGGGCACGACTGCGGTACTCTCGTTCGATTACACCCGCGGCAGCTCCACCGCGCTGCGCTCTCCCTCGATCAGTCCCAGCGGCTTTGACCCTGTTCTGGTCGAGCTGTCCGACGCGCTGCCTGCGGAGATCTATGATTCGGAAAATGTCAACTGAGCGGCAGCTCCGTCCCATCTCACGATGCGGCGGAGCTATATCTTTTCCGGCACTTTTTGCGCCAATTGCCTATACAAAACCGGTTTGTTTTGGTATACTGGCTCTGTACGGAATTCCAGCGGCTGCGGATGGCGGCCGCGCTGATCACATATACTGAAGAGAGGTAATCAACCATGATCCCACATGGCAAGGAAGTCAAGGTCTTCACGGCCAACGCCAACCCCGCCTTCGCGCAGGGCATCTGCAAAGAGCTTGGTATCAAGCTCGGCGACAGCTCGGTGACGGAGTTCGCCGACGGCGAGGTCTCCGTCTCCATCAACGAAACCGTCCGCGGCGCCGACGTATTTGTCGTCCAGTCTACCTGCAAGCCCGTCAACGACCACCTGATGGAGCTGCTCGTCATGATCGATGCGTTTAAGCGCGCATCCGCCGGCCGCATCACTGCCGTCATCCCTTACTACGGCTACGCGCGGCAGGATCGCAAGGCCAAGGCGCGCGACCCGATCTCCGCGAAGCTCGTCGCCAACCTCATCACCGCCGCCGGCGCTGACCGTGTTCTAACGATGGATCTGCATGCCTCTCAGATCCAGGGCTTCTTCGATATCCCGGTCGACAACCTGCTCGGCAACCCGGTCTTTGTGAAATACTACAGCAAGAAATTCCCCGCCGCCGTGCGCGGCGACATGGTCGTCGTCTCGCCGGACGTCGGCTCCGTGGCTCGCGCGCGCACGTTCGCGCAGAAGCTCGGCATGAGTCTCGCCATCGTCGACAAACGCCGCCCGAAGGCCAACTCGTGCGAGGTCATGAACGTCATCGGCGACGTCGCCGGCCGTGAATGCATCCTCTTTGACGATATGGTCGACACAGCCGGCTCGCTGTGCAACGCGGCCAAGGCGATCGTCGAGATCGGCGGCGCAAGCAAGGTCTACGCCTGCGCCTCGCACGGCGTTCTCTCCGGCCCGGCCATCGAGCGCGTCGAGAATAGCTGTATGGAGGAGCTGATGCTCACCAACACCATCCCGGAGCCGGAGGACTACACCGGCGGCAAGATCAAACGGCTCGACGTCGCGCCCATGTTCGCCGAAGCCATCGCCCGCATCTACGAGGAAGTCTCCATCTCCTCGCTGTTCTGATCCCATGATCTTTTCCAAACCGGCCTGCGACTGGCTGATCGTCGGGCTGGGCAACCCGGGCAAGCAGTACGCCGCCACGCGTCACAACGTCGGTTTTTTGGCGCTCGACCGGCTGGCTGAGCAGCTCAGCGTCCGGCCAAACCGCGCCAAGTTCCGCGGAGCGGGCTGCCCCGCTGTCTACAACGGGCAGAAACTCTACCTGCTCAAGCCCGAGACGATGATGAACCTGTCCGGCCTCGCCGTGCGGCAGGCCGCACAGTTCTATAAGCTGCCGCCCGAACGCGTGCTCGTCATTTTTGACGACATCTCACTCGAGCCGGGTCGCCTGCGCATCCGCGCAAACGGCTCCGCGGGCGGGCACAACGGCGTCAAGTCCATTATCGCCGAATTGCAGAGCCAGGAGTTCCCGCGCGTCAAGATCGGCGTCGGTGCAAAACCGCACCCCGATTATGATTTGGCCGACTGGGTGCTCTCCACCTTCTCCGCACAGGAGAAAAAGGCGCTCGAGCCGGCGCTCGATCAAGCGGCCGGCGCCGTGCTCGACTTCATCGAATTCGGCTACGAGCACGCCGCATCCCGCTTCAACAGCAAAAAATAAACTTTGACACAAACGAACGGGGAGGGGGCTTTCCCTTTCCCGCTCGCTGTGTTGTCTATAGATGGTAAATTTTTCAAGTCATTAGAAGGAGTCCTTTATGCAATTGCTTGATTCCGTGCTGCAAACACTGCCGGAATTTTCATCGCTGCTGGCCGCAGTGGATGCGGGAGAGCCAGTCTGCCTGTCGGGACTCGCGCCGATCCATCGGGCGCACTTTCTCGCGGCGCTGCGCAGCGCCACGAGCCGCCCCATTGTCGCCATCTGTCAGGACGACCTGGCCGCCCAGCGCACAGTCGAGGAGCTGACCGCCTTCCTCGGTGTGCAGCCCGCCTTGCTGCCGACGCGCGAGCTGACATTCTACGACGCGGCCGGCGTTTCACGCGGTTGGGAGCAGCGGCGGCTGCGTGAGCTGTACGCGCTCGGGCGCGGGCAGACGCCGGCGCTCGTCTGCTCATACGAGGCGCTCGCGCTGCGCACAATGCCGCGCGAGACGCTCTACGCGTCCAGTCTGACGCTCCAACCCGGCGCCGCGATCTCGCCCGACGAGCTGTCGGCCCGGCTCATCCGTGCCGGTTATTCGCGCAGCTCGCTCGTCGAGGGCGCCGGTCAGTTTGCTCTGCGCGGCGGCATCCTCGACGTCTTTTCTCCGGCGCACGAGCACCCGGCGCGCATCGAGTTTTTCGGCGATGAGATCGATGCCATGGGCTGGTTCGACCCGTCCACGCAGCGGCGGATCGAAAACGCGGACGTCGTCACCATTTTGCCTGTCGCCGAGACGCTGCCGCACCTGCACCCGGGCGGCACGGACGGCCTGTGCGCTGACCTGCGCACATTCATTGCACGCCAGAAGCGCCGCAAAGCGCCAAACGAAGCGCTCCTGCGCACGCTGGAGACCGACCTGGAAAAGCTCGAGAACGGCGTGAGCTTTGCCGCCGCCGATCGCTATCTGAGTCTGATTTACCCCGAGGAGACCTGCGCCGCAGACTATATCCCATCCGAAGCCATCGTCGTGCTGTGCGACTACGGCGCTGTCTCGCGCGCGGCGCGCGCGCATGCGGATGCGCTCGGTCTCTCGCTTGACAGTCTGCTCCAGGCCGGTACGCTCGCGGGCGAGCTGTGCGATTTTTCGCGCGACTGGGAGCCGCTCTGCGCTTCGCTGCGGCGCTGTCCTGTCTTGCTGATGGAGAATTTTCTCTCCGCGAGCTTTCCGGACTCCCTCGCGCCGAAGCAGCTTCTCTCCGTCACGGCCAAACAGCTCCCGTCGTATGGCGGCAGTATGGATACGGCGGTCAGCGATCTGGAACACTATCAGCGCAGCGGCTTCCGAACGCTGGTGCTCTGCGGCAATCGACGCCGCGCTGAAATTTTGCAGCAGATGCTGTCAGAGCGCGGCGTGGAGCGCGTCGTACTCTCGTTTCCGGCGGAGACGCTGCCCGAGCCGGGACAGATCCTCCTGACTGAGGGCGCGCTGCCGAACGGCATGGAATACCCCGCCATCCATCTCGCCGTCCTGACCGAGGGTCAGCTCACTGCACACGCACGCCGCAAGGCCAAGCCGCGCAGATCCGCCACCAACCGCCAGAAGCTCAACAGCTTCACCGATCTGACCCCAGGTGATCTGGTCGTCCACGAGCACCACGGCATCGGCCGCTACGTCTGCATGGAACAAATGAAGATCGACGGCGTCATAAAAGATTATGTGAAGATCGCGTATTCCGGTACCGACGTGCTCTACGTCCCGGCGACACAGCTCGACCTCATCAGCAAATACATCGGTGCGGCGGAAGACGCGGCCATCCGGCTGAACAAGCTCTCCGGCGACACCTGGCAAAAGGCAAAATCGCGCGCGAAAGCCGCCGTAAAGGATCTGGCCGAGGGGCTCATCAAGCTCTATGCCGAGCGGAAAAAGCGCCCTGGCTACGCCTTTGCCGCCGACTCGCCTTGGCAGAAGGAGTTTGAGGAAAACTTCGAGTACGCCGAAACCGATGACCAGCTCCGCTGTATCGCCGAGATCAAGGCCGATATGGAGTCTCCCGTGCCGATGGATCGGCTTCTGTGCGGCGACGTCGGCTTCGGCAAGACCGAGGTCGCGCTGCGCGCTGCGATGAAAGCGATCCTCGATGGAAAACAGGTCGCCGTTTTAGTCCCGACCACCGTGCTCGCACAGCAGCACTACGTCACGAGCGTCCGGCGCTTCAAGGGCTTCCCGGTCAACATCGACGTGCTCTCGCGCTTCCGCACGGCAGCACAGCAGCGCGCGACGCTGCGCAATCTCGCCGCCGGCAGCGTCGATCTCGTCGTCGGCACGCACAAGCTGCTTCAAAGCGGTATCCAGTTCAAGGATCTCGGTCTGCTCATCATCGACGAGGAGCAGCGCTTCGGAGTCACACACAAGGAAAAGCTCAAGGAGCTTTCCCGCGGTGTGGACGTGTTGACGCTCTCGGCCACACCGATCCCGCGGACGCTCAACATGGCGCTCTCCGGCATCCGCGACATGTCCACCATTGAGGAGCCGCCCGGCGACCGCTATCCCGTCCAGACCTTTGTCCTAGAGCACGATGAACGCATTCTTGACGACGCGATGCGCCGCGAGATCGCGCGCGGCGGACAGATCTATTATCTCCACAATCGCATTGAAACCATCGAACAATGCGCCTGGCGCATGCGTCAGCGCCTGCCGGATACGGCGATCGCCGTCGTCCACGGCCGTATGCACGAAGATCAGATCGGCGACGTCATGCAGCGCATGGCGGACGGCGAGATCCAGATCCTCGTCTGCACGACCATCATCGAAACCGGTCTCGACATCCCGAACGCCAACACGCTCATCATCGAGGATGCCGACCACTTGGGGCTTGCGCAGCTCCACCAGCTCCGCGGCCGCGTCGGCCGCTCGAGCCGCCACGCGTTTGCCTACCTCACCTTCCGCAAGGGCAAGGTGCTCTCCGAAGTGGCAGAAAAGCGCCTGACCGCTATCCGTGAGTACGCCGAATTCGGCTCCGGCTTCAAGATCGCAATGCGCGACCTGGAGATCCGCGGCGCAGGGAATATACTCGGCGCGGAGCAGTCCGGGCACATGCTCTCCGTCGGCTACGACATGTACCTCAAGCTGCTCGAGGAGGCTGTGCTCGAGGAGCGCGGCGAGACCGCGGCTCTGCCGCCGGCCTGCACCGCCGATCTCTCCGTGACCGCGAACATCCCAAAGAGCTATGTCGCCTCCGGCGAGCAGCGGATGGATCTGTACCGCCGCATGGCGGCCATCCGC
>CAZJBT010000073.1:0-10770 GCA_964544345.1 uncultured Oscillospiraceae bacterium | reverse complement strand
CCATGCGCAGGATATCATCGCCGGCGCGCAGACCGGCGGCATGTCGCTGCGCAAGGCGATCGCCTTTGACTCGCAGGAGGAGCTGGTCAACACGCTGGCCTATCAGGCGAAGCCCGGCGATATGATCCTGTTTAAGGGCAGCCGCGGCATGAAGATGGAGCGGGCGCTCGAGCTGTTCCTGGAGAAGGCGGGCGAGCAGGAGGCGGGACGGTTATGAACAGTATTGCGCTCAGACTCATCACGGCCTGCATTGGCGCATTTGTTCTCGGCCTGATTCTTGGCAGGCTCGTCATCCCTGCGCTGCGTGCGCTCAAAGCGGGGCAGTCCATCCGGGAGATCGGCCCGAAGTGGCATGCCGGTAAAGCCGGCACGCCGACGATGGGCGGCGTCATCTTCATTGCTGCGGCGCTGGTGTGCATCGGCGTTGGCTGGCGGGAGATCGCGGCGGGCGACTGGTCGATGCTCTATCTGTTCGGCTTTTCGCTCGTATTCGGGCTGATCGGGTTTCTCGACGATTTCTTCAAGGTCAAATTCAAGCGCAACCTCGGCTTGACGGCGCTGCAGAAGTTTTTGCTCCAGCTCGTCGCCGCAGTGGTGTACCTGGTTTTGCTGCGCGGCAGCGGCATGCTGACGAATGACCTTTATATTCCATTCGTCAACATCACCTTCACGATCCCGTGGGTGGTTTATCTGGTGTTCGCGGCGTTCGTCATGGTCGGCTGTGTCAACGCAGTCAATTTGACGGATGGGATCGACGGCCTGGCGACCGGCGTGACGATGCCGGTCATGCTGTCCTTCTCGCTTATCGCCGCGCGCTGGAGCCAAACAGGCGCCGCGCTTTATTCCATTGCGCTCTTCGGCGCGCTGGCGGCGTTTCTGTGCTACAATTTCCACCCGGCAAAGGTCTTTATGGGCGATACCGGCTCGCTGTTTCTCGGCGCGGCTGTCTGCGGCACGGCGTTTGCGCTCGACATGCCGCTGGTACTGATCCCGGTCGGCATCATTTACATCATGGAGACAGTTTCGGTGATCCTGCAGGTCGGCTACTTCAAGCTGACGCACGGAAAGCGCATTTTCCGCATGACGCCGATCCATCACCACTTTGAGATGGGCGGCTGGAGCGAGGTCAAGATTTTCTCTGTCTTCACGGCGATCACGGTCGCCGGCTGCGTGATCGCGTGGCTCGGCGTAATGCATCGCTTCTGAAAAAAGCGGAAGGAGGGTTCCATGGATACGCAACGCTTACAGCCCCGGCAAGAGGTCATTACGGATGAGCGCGGTATGCTGGATCTTCCGTTCCTGCTTCTGACGCTGCTGCTCGTTGTCATCGGCCTGGTGATGATGTTCTCGGCGAGTTACGCGCGCGCCTATGCGAAAACCGGCAACTCCGCGTACTATTTCACCCGCCAGGCGATCTTCGCAGTGATCGGCATTGCGGCGATGCTAGTCATCAGCCGCATGAACTATCAGCTCTGGCGCATGGTGTCGCTGCCTATGCTGGCGGTATCTGTTGTTCTGCTGATCCTTGTCGCGTTGTTCGGCGCCGAGGAAAACGGAGCGAAGCGCTGGTTTGAGATCGCGGGCATCACGTTCCAGCCGTCCGAGATCGCGAAGCTGGCCGTCATTTTGTCCTTCGCGACGCTGATTTCCGGCTACCGAGAGAAAATGGAGACCTTCCGCTACGGCGTGCTGCCGTTTGCCGGCATCCTGGTCGTGCTGATCCTGCTGCTCGTGCTCGAGCCGCACCTGTCCGGCATCGTCATCATCGGCTGCATCGGCGCGGTGATGATGTTCTTGGGCGGCACGCGCTTTCGGTGGTTCGCTGTGGCGGTTGCGGCCGCTGCGGTATTTGCGCTGGTCTACCTGAAGTTCATGGGCTATGCCAATGACCGTATCACTGCTTGGCGCGACCCATTTGCGGACGCGACGGACACGAGCTATCAGATCCTCCAGTCGCTCTACGCCATCGGCTCGGGCGGTCTGCTCGGCCTCGGCCTCGGTCACAGCCGGCAGAAGTACCTGTATTTGCCCGAAGAACACAACGACTACATTTTCGCGATCATTTGCGAGGAGCTTGGGTTTGTCGGCGCGACGCTTATCATTGTGCTGTTTATGCTGTTGATCCTGCGCGGCTACTGGATCGCGCTCCACGCGCGCGACCGCTTCGGCTCGCTGATCGTGGCGGGCATCACGACGCTTCTGGCGCTGCAGGTGTTTTTTAATATCGGCGTCGTCACAAACTTCCTGCCCGCGACCGGTATCTCGCTGCCGTTCTTCTCCTACGGCGGCACGGCTCTGCTGATGCAGCTCGCGGAGATGGGCATCGTCCTGAATGTGTCGCGGTACAACCGCAACACGATCTTATAGGGGGGAGGCGGTGCGTTTGAATGTGATTTTTACCTGCGGCGGCACGGGCGGACATATCAACCCGGCCATCGCCGTGGCCGATCTGCTGCGCGAGCGGCGGCCGGAGACGAAGATCCTCTTTGTCGGCGCGAGCGACGGCATGGAGCGCGACCTGGTGCCGCGCGCCGGCTATGAGCTGGAAACGCTGAAGATCTCCAATTTCCAGCGCTCCCTGACGCTGAAGGCCATTGCGCACAATCTCATCACGGCGAAAAACATTGCCGGCTCCCTGCGGCGCGCCGGGCGGATCATCGACCAATTTCGTCCCAATGTCATCGTCGGTACCGGCGGCTATGCCAGTTTCCCAACGCTGAAGATGGGCGTGCGGCGCGGCGTCCCGACCGCGGTACACGAGTCGAATGCCGTACCGGGTCTTGCCACGCGCATGGTGGCCGACGGCGTCGACCGCATCATGGTCTGCTTTGAAGAGTGCCGCGCACAGTATGCGCACCCGGAACGCGTCGTCGTCACTGGCACGCCGGTGCGCGAGGAATTCGTGTTCCAGAAAAAACGCGAGGCGCGCGAGGCACTCTGCCTGGATGACCGCCCCCTGATCGTCTCGTACTGGGGCAGTCTCGGCGCGCGGGAAATGAACAAGAAAATCGCGCGCTTTATGGAGCTGGAGGCGGGGGACGATGCATTCCAGCATATCCACGCGACCGGCTCGTTCGGCTGGCGCTGGATGCCGGAGTATGTAAAAGAGCGCGGACTTGATCTTGCGGCGCATCCGAACATCGATATGCGCGAGTATATCTACGATATGCCGCTCGTCATGGCGGCGGCGGATCTCGTCATCTGCCGCGCCGGCGCGTCGACCATCTCCGAGGTCGCGGCGTCGGCCACGCCGTGTATCATGGTGCCGTCGCCCAATGCGGCGGAGAACCATCAGGAAAAAAATGCGCGGATCTTGGAGCAGCGCGGCGCGGCTCTCGTGCTGCGTGAAGCCGACTGCAGCGGCGACGCGCTCTACCGTACGGCGCGGGATCTGCTCAGCGATCCGGCGCGCTGCATCTCGATGACGCGCGAGCTGCGTGCACTGGCCGTGGTGGACGCGGCGGAGCGCATTTACCGTACGATCCTCGACCTGTGCCCATGAACTGAATCGGCCGGCTCAACATAGGATGAGATGATTTTCATCTATGCGGAGGGTCGAATATGTCGGAATTGGTGATTTGCGGAGGCGTCCCGCTCCGCGGTGAAACAAGGATCCAAGGGGCAAAAAACAGTGTGCTGCCCATTCTGGCGGCTGCGCTGCTTGCGCGCTCGCCATGCACGGTGCGCGGCTGCCCGGCGCTCACGGATGTCGAGGCGTCGTGTGCCATCCTGCGCTGCCTGGGCGCGCACGCCGAGCGCGAGGCGGACACGGTGAGCATAGTGCCTGCCGGGCTGGCTGAGACGCGCATTCCGGACGCGCTGATGCAGACGATGCGCTCGTCGGTGCTGTTTCTCGGGCCGCTGCTCGCGCGCGCTGGAAGGGCGGAGATCAGCCTGCCCGGCGGCTGTGAGCTGGGGCCGCGTCCAGTCGATCTGCATCTGGCCGCGCTGCGCGCGCTCGGCACACAGGTGACGGCGGATGGCGGACGGATCCTCTGCCGCGGGAAGCTGCGCGGTGGAAGCATCCGCTTCCCCTATCCGAGTGTCGGCGCGACCGAGAACGCGATGATGGCGGCTGCCACGGCGCCGGGCGTCACGACGATCTCCGGCGCGGCGTGCGAGCCGGAGATCTGCGACCTGGCGGCGTTCCTGCGGGCAATGGGCGCGCGTATTGCGGGCGACGGCACGCCGGAGGTTACGATCGACGGCGTACCGGAGCTGCACGGCGCGGTGTTCCGCGTGATGCCGGATCGGATCGCAGCGGCTACCTGGCTTGCCGCTGCGGCTGCTGCGGGCGGCGAGGTCGCGCTGCGCGGCGCAGAGCCTGTGCACCTCGAGCCGGTGATAGAGACGCTGCGAGCGGCGGGCGCACAGATCGCGGTGTATGACGAGTGCATCACACTGCATGCCGATCGCCTGCATGCGCCGGGGCGGATTGAGACTGCGCCGTATCCTGGCTTCCCGACTGACGCGCAGGCACCTGTTATGGCGGCGCTTCTGCGGGCGGAAGGAGAGACGGTCATTCGTGAGACGGTGTTTTCCTCGCGCTTTTCCCATGTGCCGGAGCTGCGAAGGCTCGGCGCGCGGATCGCTGTTTCGGGCGACACGGCGCATGTGACCGGCGTGGCGGCGCTGCACGGCTCGCTGCTGCGGGCAAAGGATCTGCGCGGCGGCGCGGCGGCGATCGTCGGCGCGCTCGGCGCAGAGGGGGAGAGCCGGGTCACTGGGCTTGCTCATATCGACCGTGGCTACGAGGATGTGACACGCGACCTGGGAAATCTTGGCGCACAGATCAAACGTCTGGAAACCGGCGGCGAAATCGTATATACTACATAAAGTACAACCGGGTACGGAGGACAGCATGGCGGTAAAGAACCAAAGAAAAAAGAAGAAGCGCAGCGCCGGCTTTTGGCCGCGGCTGCTTACCATGGCGGCAGTCGTGGCCGCAGTTGTGCTGTGCATCGCAATATTCTTCAAGGTCAGCGACATCACGGTAACGGGCAACATCCGCTATAGTGCGGAGGAGATCATCGCGGCGTCCGGCATAGAAACCGGCTCGAATCTTCTGATGGTCAACCGGTCGACGGCGTCGGCGCAGCTCCTCGCGAAGCTGCCTTATGTGACCGAGGCACGTGTCCGCCGCGCGCTGCCGAACAGCGTGAGCATCGAGGTAGTCGAGTGCAGCGCCGCAGCGGTGGTGTCGGATGCCTATGGCGGGCAGTGGCTGATCGCGCCGGACGGCCGCCTGCTCGAGCAGGCGGATGAGACAGCCGCGGAACAATATCCGCGCCTGACCGGCATCACGGCTGCCGAGCCGCAGGCGGGCGCGGTGCTGACGCCCGGCGAGGGCGAGAGCGCTACGGCGGAGATCGTGAGCGCCGTGCTCAGCGCGTTGGCCGGCAGTACCGTGGCAGATCAGATCGTCTCGATCGATTTTGAGAAGAACTATGCGATCAAGCTGATGTACGGCGAGCAGTACGAGATCGACTTGGGCGGTACGGACGACCTGGCGTATAAATTCAGTTATCTCGAACAGATCCTGGTGGAGCTGGCCGAGCGCGACCCGACAGCCGGCGGCCAGATCGATCTGACGCTGGAGACAGAGAAGGTCGCACGGTTCCTGCCCTGGTGAAAAACTGGAACGCGGCGGAGGAAAATTGCCGAATTTCTATTGACCCCGTGCGGATTTAGCGATAGAATAAAATAGTATTACAGTAAGAAGGTACGGATACCGGCCGCTGGCCGCGTCTGACTATAAGATACACAGGAGGAAGCAAAATGTCCGAGACATATACGGATAAGGTCGTAAATATTAAGGTCATCGGCGTGGGCGGCGCCGGCAACAATGTGGTCAATCGCATGATATCCAGCGGAATTGGCGGCGTGGAATTCGTTGTTATCAATACAGACAGACAGGATCTCAACAAGTCCCAGTGTGAAAACAAGATCCAGATCGGCGAGAAGCTGACCGGCGGCATGGGCGCCGGCTCCAAGCCTGAGATCGGCCGCAAGTCAGCGGAGGAGAGCCGCGCTGCGATCGCCAAGGTGATCGAGGGCGCCGATATGGTGTTCATCACTGCCGGCATGGGCGGCGGCACCGGCACTGGCGCTGCGCCGATCATTGCAGACCTCGCACATGAGGCGGGCGTCCTGACCGTCGGCGTTGTCACAAAGCCTTTCAAATTCGAGGGCGCCAACCGTATGAAGCAGGCTGAGAGCGGCATCGCCTCCCTCTCGGAGAAGGTGGACTCGCTCATCATTATCCCGAACGACCGCCTGAAATATGCCACCGATCAGAAGATCACATTTGCCAACGCGTTCTCGATTGCCGACGACGTGCTGAAGCAGGCCGTGCAGTCGATCTCCGAGCTGGTCGGCTTCTCGGACAAGGTTATCATCAATCTCGATTTTGCCGACGTCTCCGCGATCATGCGCAACGCCGGCCGCGCTCACATGGGCGTCGGCACCGCATCTGGCCGCGACAAGGCCGAGCAGGCTGCTATGACCGCGGTCGCCAGCCCGCTGCTCGAGACGTCGATCAACGGCGCGACGGGCGTCCTCATCAACATCACCGGCTCGCCCGAGCTTGGACTCGAGGATGTCGAGTGCGCGGCCAACATCGTTATGGAGGCCGCCAACCCCGAGGCGAATATTATCTTCGGCGCTGCGTTCAATGAGGAGTATGAGGATCTGATGCGCGTCACCGTGATCGCCACCGGCTTCGACCAGACCGGCGAACCGAAGAAGACCGGCGCGTTCACCGCAGCGGCGGACAAGGCCGCTGCTGCTCCCGCTGACGATAACCCCGACTGGGACAAGGATATCCTCGATATCTTCAACCGCAAATAAAAAATCGAGGCCGGCATACAGCAAGTTTGCTGTATGCCGGCTTTTTTCCTGCTTGCTTTTGCCGGGCTGCCGCCTGATGCGGTCAGGGGATCAGATCGATCGCATAAACGATGTCGATCTGTCCTTCGCCGTCGGCGGAAGGGGAGAGCCAGGCATAGCCGATCCGGATCACATCGCCGCCAACACTGCGCCACTCCGCTTAAAACTAAAAATATTTCCCTACCAGGGGCTCTTTTGTGCTGTCCGTATATTCTGGGGCAGTTCACAATGCGGAGGCGGCTCTGTGTTATCTGTGGATGATCTCCTCGCGTTTCGGGCCGGTGGAGACGGTTTTGATCGGCACGCCGAGCTGCTGCTCGAGGAACAGAACGTAATCCTGCGCCTCTTTCGGCAGGGAGTTCCAATCGGTGACGCCGCGCAGGTCGCAGTTCCAGCCTGGCAGCGTGGTATAGACCGGTTTGACGTGGTTGAGCTTCGGCGTGACGGGAAAATCGGTCGTCAGCTCACCGTCCAGCTCATAGGCGGTGCAGACCTTGATCTCGTCAAGATACCCAAGCACATCAAGACAGGTCAGCGCGACTTCGGTCGCGCCCTGGATCGCGCAGCCGTAGCGCGAGGCAACGCAGTCGTACCAGCCCACGTCGCGTGGCCGGCCTGTCTTTGCGCCGTACTCGCCGGAGTCGCCGCCGCGGCGGCGCAGCTCCTCGGCCTCATCCCCGGACAGGCGGCATGGGAACGCGCCTGCGCCGACGGCGCTCGAGTACGCCTTGGTGACGGCGGTGACGGATCGGATCTGGCTGGGCGCGACGCCCGCGCCAACGCAGCCGAAGCCTGCGAGCGTGTGCGACGAGGTGGTGAACGGGTAGATGCCGAAATCCGGGTCGCGCATCGAGCCGAGCTGACCCTCGAGCAGGACTTTCTTGCCGCCCTTGAGCGCCTCGGTCAGAAACGCGTGCGTGTCGGCGATGTACGGCCGGAGCTGGTCGCGCCATGCATGGAGCTGCGCAAGCAGCTTGTCCGGCTGGAGCAGCGGCTTGTGGTAGAGATGCTCAAAGAGCACGTTTTTGAGCGTGCAGACCTTGTCCACGCGGGCGGCCAGCGTCTCCTCGTCAAACAGCTCGCAGAGCTGAATGCCGATCTTGGCATACTTGTCGGAATAGAACGGCGCAATGCCCGAGCGGGTCGAGCCGTAGGCCGCGCCGGCCAGGCGCTCTTCCTCGTAGGTGTCCTGCAGCACGTGGTAGGGCATCAGGAGCTGTGCACGGTCAGAAATCAGAATGTGCGGCATCGGCACGCCGCCGTTCAGCAGCCCCTGCAGCTCGGACAGAAACGCGCTCGGATCAAATGCGACGCCATTGCCGATGATATTGGTGATGTGCGGATAGAACACACCCGACGGCAGCAGATGCAGCGCGAATTTCCCGTAGCCGTTGATAATGGTGTGCCCGGCGTTGGCGCCGCCCTGGAAGCGGACGACCACGTCGGAATCCGCGGCCAGCATGTCGGTGATTTTTCCCTTGCCTTCGTCGCCCCAGTTGGCGCCGACGATCGCTGTAACCATAGAATCTCCTCCTGATGCGGGGTTTTGCAAGCGGCGAGGCTTTGCCCTATCCCGCGTTCCATCTATGCATACGAGACTATTATAGCGGACGATCCCGCAAACTGCAACGTCCGCGGCGCAAAAATTTCGCCAGGAGTCTTTACTTCCACAGTTTAATTTGTTAAAATCAATTGTAATGTTTACGAAAGCGACAGGAGGCAGCGTAATGAACAACAAGAACAAGCGATCTGATCCGGATAACGATCTGTATCGCGCCATCCTGATGCTGCGTGACACGGAGGAGTGCTATCGCTTCTTCCAGGATCTCTGCACGGTTTCCGAGCTGAAGGCCATGGAGCAGCGCTTTGAAGTGGCACATCTGCTCAGCCAGGGTATGATCTATAACGATATTCTCGAGAAGACGGGCGCGTCGAGCGCGACCATCAGCCGTGTCAACCGCAGCCTGAATTATGGAAATGACAGCTATCGTGCTGTGTTCCGGCGGCTCGACGAACAGGAGGAAGCCGGGGAATGAGCGCCTACGAATCGCTGGCCGCTTCTTACGACCGGCTGACCAACGACGTCGACTACGACGCGATGCTTGCGTTCTATGAGTCGATCGTGCGCCGTGAAGAACGTGCGCCGCATGACGTGCTTGATCTCGCCTGCGGCACCGGCTCGCTGGCCGTGCGCCTGGCGGCGCGCGGCTATGCAGTTCTCGGCGCCGATGCGTCGCAGGAGATGCTATCGGTCGCCTACGACAAGGCGCAGGAGCTCCCGGGCAACCGGCCGTTTTTCGTCATGCAGTCCATGCAGAAGCTCAGACTCCCGAATCCGGTCGACTGGGTCGTCTGTTCGCTCGACAGCCTGAACTATCTCACCGATCCGAAAGACTGCGAGAGTGCGATCCGCCGCGTCTACAAGGCGCTTCGGCTCGGCGGCATCTTCACCTTTGACGTCAACAGCGCGCACAAGCTGCGCTCGCTCGACGACCAGATATTCCTCGACGAGGACGACGATGTATACTGCGTCTGGCGCGCCTCGTTTGACGAGGCGGCGAACACGCTTGACTATGGGATGGATATTTTCCAGCGCTTCGGCGAGGTGTGGCTGCGTTCGCAGGAGGAGCATCGGGAGTACGCCTATTCGATCGGCCAGCTCACGGGCTTTCTGCACGAAGCGGGCTTCACCCACATCAAGGTATACGGCGACGGCCGGCTGGACGCGCCGGAGCCGGAGGAGCAGCGCATCTATTTTTCTGCGAAAAAGGAGTAAGCAAGCTATGACCGACCAGATCGTCCGCGCCATTAGCTCGGACGGATTTTTGAAAGCGTCTGCCATCACCTCGTGCGGCATCGTGAGGCGCGCGCGGCAGATCCACAAGACGCTGCCGACGGCGACCGCCGCACTCGGCCGCGTGCTGACAGCATGCTCGATCATGGGGAATCTGCAAAAGGTAGAGGATGGATCGCTGACGCTGCAGGTCAAGGGCGGCGGGCCGCTCGGCACGCTGCTCGCCACGTCTGACAGCACCGGCAACGTGCGCGGCTATGTCCAGCACCCGCAGGTCTCGCTGATGGAAAAATACCGCGGTAAGCTGGATGTCGGCGCAGCGGTGGGTACCGACGGCATGCTGACGGTTATCCGCGATCTGAACCTGAAAGAGCCATATGTCGGCAGTGTGGCGCTTGTCTCCGGCGAGATCGCTGAGGATGTGACAGCGTATTTCGCGCAGTCTGAGCAGACGCCGACCGCGTGCGCGCTCGGCGTGCTCGTGGATACCGACCAGTCAGTTCGCGCGGCGGGCGGCTACCTGATCCAGCTCCTGCCCGGCGCGCCGGACGAGGTGATCGACCGTGTGGAGCAGAGCGTCAGAGCCGCGGGCGCGGTCACATCACTGCTCGATGGCGGCGCGGATGCCGAGGCGCTGCTGCACAGCGTCCTGCCGGAGTTTGAATTAGAGATCCTGGAGCGGACGCCGGTGGAGTACCGTTGTTACTGCACACGCGAGCGGGTGGAGTCCACGCTGCTCAGCCTGGGCTTGAATGAGCTGACTGAGATGGCGGACAGCGGCGAAAGCGCGCATGTCGAGTGCCGGTTCTGCGATGCGGACTACACATTTTCGCCGGATGAGATCCGCGCGTTGATCGATTCTCTCGAAAAATAAAAAACTTCCGTTTTGACGCTTGACAAATTGCCCCCTTGCCATTATAATAACCAACGTCGCTGCAAGTCAGCGCGATGTTCGGGAGCATAGCTCAGCTGGGAGAGCACATGCCTTACAAGCATGGGGTCATCGGTTCGAGCCCGGTTGCTCCCACCAAAATTGGCCCGGTGGTGCAGTCGGTTAGCACGCCAGCCTGTCACGCTGGAGGTCGACG
>CAZJBT010000072.1:0-10858 GCA_964544345.1 uncultured Oscillospiraceae bacterium | reverse complement strand
CTCGGAACCCGGCGTCCCTCATGTGTTCAAAAAGCTCGTCCTGCAAAACGCTGTAGGACTTTCGGAACACAGGTCTGCCGAATTTGTTGATGACCTGCTTGCCGTCCTCGCCCAAAACAGGGACGGTGTTCTTCCACTTCTTCGAGTGGGAAACCTGCTGAATGACCTCCTTGACCAGATCGAGATAGTCATCGTCGATCTCAAGGAAACCGCCCCATAGGCGATATAATGATCATACTTGTCTATCTGCGCAGCCGCGTTCTCGGGAGATAGGAACTCGACCTCGTCCACATTGTCCTCGACCGTGGTGAGCAGACTGTCGCGAATGGTTTTCTGGAGTACAGTATTGCTGGCCGAGAGAACAACTGTCAGCGTCAGCAGCACGATCACGGCCAGCGCGGCGGCAAACCAGAGCGTGATCTTCAGACGGATCGACAAGTGTCTCATGCTTCCTCCCGCAGCACATAGCCGCTCCCGCGGACGGTGTGGATCAGCTTTTTCTCCCGGCCGCCGTCGATTTTCCTGCGCAGATAGCTGATATACACATCCACCACGTTCGTGCCGCCCTCATAGTCAAAATTCCAGATGTGATCCTCGATCTTCTTCCGCGAGAGCACCACACCACGGTTGCGCATCATGTATTCCAGCAGCGCATATTCCCGCGCGGAGAGTGTGATCTCCTCGCCGCCGCGCTGCACTGCATGCGACGCGCAGTCGAGCGTCAGATCTCCCACGCGGAGCACATTATCCATCATGCCGAACACGCTGCGCGTCATAGCCCGCACGCGCGCCATCAGCTCCTGGATCGAGAACGGCTTGATGAGATAGTCGTTCGCGCCCACATCCAGCCCCTCCACCCGGTCAGAGACTGCGTCGCGCGCGGTGAGCAGCAGAACAGGAACTGCATTCCCCGCCTTCCGAAGACGGCGCAGAAGCGTCAGCCATCCAGCTTCGGCATCATAATATCCAAAATAACTGCGTCATACTCTGCCGCAGCCAGGCAAGTCTCCGCCTCCTCCCCGTCAAAGCAGGCATCGACGCCGTAGCCCTCCTCCGCCAGCTTGCAGGCGAGGATCCGGTTGAGATCATGCTCGTCCTCCGCCAGTAAGATCCGCATGCAATACACTCCTTTTCTATCGGCTTTTAAAATAATATATCTCAAGAAAATTAGAATCAGATGAGAATTTTTATATATGATATAGTAATATGGTATCACATTCCGCTGTGTGGGGGAAGCAAAAAAGCACCCGGCGGGGCATTCCCGCCGGGTGCGCCGGAACCAGATTCAGGACTCCACGTAGAAAACCTGCTGCGGCGTTTTCGTGAGCAGCACCGCACCGTTTTTCGTCACGCGGAAATTGTCGCACGCATTGGCAAAGTCGGTGCCGCGATCAAGCTCCGGATGGATCGCGACATAGGTGTCCTCGAGGATCGGCAGATCCTCGTCCGCGCAGAAGGCCGGGCTTTCCATCATGTCATAGCCCTGGCCGTGGCCGAAGAAGCGCGCGTTCTTCGCCAGACCGTAGCGCGTCACGAAGCTGTCGTAGACCTCGTTGATCTCGCGCGGAGTGACGCCCGGCTTCATTGCGTCGGCGACGGCGTGCTGGCAGTCGCGGGCGATCTTGTACAGGTCGAGCAGGCTGTCTGACGGACGGCTCAGGCAGAACGTGCGCGAGACCTCGCCATACATGCCGCCGGGGCCGGCGACCTCGACCATCACACTGACGGTGTCGCCCTTGCCGATGTGGCGATTCTCATTGAAGTGCTTGACAAACATGACGCGTGAGCCGGCCGGGCCGCTGGCAACGGCGAGGTTGCCGATCGCATCACAGCCGAGGTTGAGCGCCATGCGCTCTAGATCGGAGCGAACCTCCGCCTCCGCCCGCCCTGGACGGAGGAGCGCCGGCACCGCAGCGATCAGTTGGTCATGGACGGCCGTCGCCTTTGCGATCAGCTCCCACTCCTCCGGGCTCTTGACGGATTTGATGGAGTTGAACCGGCGCGAGAAGTCGACGAACTCCACGCCCGGCAGGGACTGCTTGAGGTGCTCGCCGAAGTCCAGACTGATGAACTGCAGGCCAAACAGACCGACCTTCTTATAGCCCTTTTCCCGAATCTCCTGAATGAAAACGTCAGCGGCCATGTGGTCGGTGAAGCTGAACGGCTGGCAGTACGGCTTGGTCAGCACCTTGTCGCAGTAGCGCGCCCAATCGGGGCTGATCGGGCCGCCGATCTCCGGGCCGTGGATCAGGACGACCATGCCGCCCTCGGCCGGGACGAGCAGCGCCGCCGAGTACGGATCGGTCGGCTGGTCGATAAAGTAACGGATGCCCGCGTCGAAAATCGGGCAGTGGTTCTGCGTGAGGATGCAGTCGATCGATTCCTCCGCCATGGCCTGACGCACCACACGCAGGCGGCGCTCCAGCTCGGCATCGGAGACCGGGTATTTATAACGGGCACCCATCAGTCTGGCTTCTGGCATAATATACGTATCCTTTCCGTTTCTCATTTACCGCGCTGCGCGGCTTTGTTCTGACACAAACTATAGCACAGTTTTCTGCCCTCTGCAAGCGGCAGCCCTCACAGCCGCGCGACGCCGGATGTGCGCGCCGCCGCTGCCACGGCCTTCGCCACCGCGTCGGCAACACGGGAGTCGAATGCTTTCGGGATGATGTAGTCGGCGCTCAGCGCATCGCCGACGAGGGCGGCCAGCGCTTCCGCGGCCGCGAGCTTCATCTCCTCGTTGATATCGCGCGCGCGCACGTCGAACGCGCCGCGGAACACCCCCGGGAACGCGAGCACATTGTTGATCTGATTCGGGAAATCGCTCCGGCCGGTGGCCACGACCGCTGCACCACCCGCCTTCGCGTCGTCTGGAAATATCTCTGGCGTCGGGTTGGCGCAGGCAAAAACGATCGCATCCGGGTTCATAGTCCTGACCATCTCCACCGTCAGCACGCCCGGCGCGGACACGCCGATGAAAACGTCGGCGCCCGCGACTATGTCGGCAAGCGTGCCGGCACGGCGGCTGCGGTTCGTCTGCTTCGCGATTTCCTCCTTGACCGGATTCATGCCGGCTCCGCGCCCCTCATAGATCGCGCCCGTGCGGTCGCAGAGCGTGATGTCGGCGAAGCCCGCGGAGAGCAGCAGCCGACAGATAGAGACGGCCGCCGCACCCGCGCCGTTGATGACGACGCGCACGTCCTCCTTCTTCTTGCCGACGACGCGCAGCGCATTGGTCAGCCCGGCAAGCGTAATGATGGCCGTACCGTGCTGGTCGTCGTGGAAAATCGGGATATCGCAGCACGCTTTCAACTTTTTTTCGATCTCGAAGCAGCGCGGCGCGGCAATGTCCTCAAGATTGACGCCGCCGAACGAGCCGGCGATCAGCGAGATCGTGCGCACGATCTCGTCGACGTCCTTGCTGCGGATGCAGAGCGGAAACGCATCGACGCCGCCAAACGCCTTGAACAGCACACATTTTCCCTCCATGACCGGCATAGCGGCCTCAGGCCCGATGTCGCCAAGCCCGAGCACGGCCGTGCCGTCCGTCGCCACCAGGCACATGTTCCAGCGGCGGGTCAGCTCATACGATTTCTCCACATTTTTCTGGATCTCCAGGCATGGCTGTGCGACGCCCGGCGTATACGCCAGAGACAGGTCGTGTGCATCCTGCACGGAAACCGTCGGGACGACCTCGAGCTTTCCCCTTTTCTCGTAGTGCAGCGCCAGGCTTTCTTCCGCGATCGTCATAGGATAGCCCTCCTTGAATTTCATATAGTAAAATTAAATTTTAATCATTCCATTTATTATACTGTACCAACCGCACGCCGTCAAGACCGATCCGCAGGCTTGTCGTTCTTACAATTCTGAAAAAAATTACCCTGTATCGTCCCATCAATTTCGGAAAACCTATGACTGCGGTACCCAACAAATCAATTTGTAAGGAGATTGATCAGCATGAAAAGCAACAACAACGCAGTCGTGCCCGAGGCCCGCGAGGCTCTCGACAAGTTCAAGATGGAAGCCGCTTCCGAAGTCGGCGTCAACCTGAAGCAGGGCTACAACGGCGACCTGACCTCCCGCGAGGCCGGCTCTGTCGGCGGCCAGATGGTCAAGAAAATGATCGAGGCTTATGAGCGCGGCATGAAGTAAGCTTTGCGCTTGCGGACGGCGGCCGGCCGAACCGGGTTTCCGGGGCGGCCGGCTGCCGTTTTTCATATGCGTTCTTTCTACAACCTTAAGATTTCTCCTCTGTCAAACACATGCAAAGGTATGATATACTGGGTCTGTCATATTTTCCGGACAAGGAGGACACGCATGCAGACCCGGAAGCAATACAAGACCGCAGCAAAGACGTCGCTGCGGCGGCATTATTGGCAGTTCGTTGCGCTCTGCCTGGCCGCAGCGCTGCTCGGCACACAATATACGCTCTCGCTGAACGCCATCGGATCGCGCGCCGCGCAGACCTTTTCCGCGCACGGCGGCACGCTTGGTGATCGCCTGCCGACCGGCGAGGGTCTGGTCGATGTGGTGCAGAGCATCCTCTCACAGGACCTGGACGAGGGCGCCGCGCTCGCGCAGAAGCTGCTTGAGCAGCATGCCGTCAGCGATGAAAACAGCGCGCTCGCGCGCAGCAAAGGCGTGCTGGCCAACCTCATCAACAGCATTACCTCCGGCAGCATCTTGGTTCACGCGGCAAGCGCGATCAGCTCTGCATTCCACTCCACGCGCGCTGCCGCCGCTGTGCTGGTCGCCGCGGCATTTATCGTTCTGCTCGCGTTCTGGATGTGTATCCAGAAGGCGTTCCTCGTCGTCATGTACCGGTTTTTTCTCGAAGGCCGCACCTACGACGAACTGCCGATCCAGCGAATGACCCACCTGCGCGACGTCGGGCGCTGGTGGCACGCGTCGGTCAGCATGGCCTACCTCGCCGTGCTGCAGACGCTCTGGGCGCTGACGATCGTCGGCGGTCTTATCAAGCACTATTCGTACATTTTGGTGCCGTGCATCGTCGCAGAAAACCCGGACATCGGCGCGCGTGACGCGATCCGGCTCTCCCGCCGCATGATGGCCGGTCACAAGAAGGAATTGTTTCTCATAGAGCTGTCCCTGTTCGGCTATTACGCGCTCGGATTCGTTACGCTCGGCGTGACGGACATCCTGTTCACGAATCCATACCGAAGCTGCATCATCGCAGAATATTATGCTCGCTGCCGCGAAGAAGCCGTCCGCGCTGCGCTCCCCCGGTCGGAG
The DNA here is from genome assembly GCA_964544345.1 of uncultured Oscillospiraceae bacterium. Taxonomy (GTDB): domain Bacteria; phylum Bacillota; class Clostridia; order Oscillospirales; family Oscillospiraceae; genus CAKTOF01. The sequence goes on along the minus strand of CAZJBT010000072.1, from coordinate 5,602 downwards.
CTGCTGGGCGACCCGTACCTGCACCGCCGCGCCGCACCGGAGCTGCTCGCAGCGGTCTATGCCGACACGGCGGACGCTCCGAACGCGCCGCTGCCGGAGCTGCACGGCGTCCGCAAATTTTTTGCCGATGTGCTCGGCATCGCGCTGCTGTGCGACGCAACCGAACGCGCCTGGCAGGCACAGGAGGAAGCGCGCGTGCGCGCGGCGCGCTGCTCGGCCGCGCGAGAGGGCCGAACCTATCCGTCGCGCCTGTCGCCGCTCTGGAGACCGAAGCGGCAGCCATATCTGGAAAAGATCCACTATGTGCGCCACTACTCGCTCCACTCGCTGCTTCTGATGTTTTTCCTTTTTTCCATGGCCGGTTGGCTCTGGGAGGTGCTGCTGCACCTGCACTGGAGCGGCACCTTTGTCAACCGCGGCACGATGCGCGGGCCATGGCTGCCGATCTACGGCAGCGGCGCGATCCTGATCCTCACCTTACTCAACCGGCTGCGCACCAAGCCGGTCGCCGAATTTTTCGCCATCGTCGGTCTGTGCGGCACGGTGGAATACTGCACTGCGCTGTATCTGGAGACGCGCTACGGGATCCGCTGGTGGAACTATACCGGCTATTTTCTGAACCTACACGGTCGTGTCTGCGCCGAAGGACTTCTCGCATTCGCCATCGGCGGCATGGCGGTCGTCTATCTGCTCGCGCCGCGGCTCGACAACCGGTTCCGCAGGCTCCGCCTGCGCACAGCGGTGCCGGTCTGTGTGGCACTGTCGCTGTTGTTTGCGGCAGACGCGGTCTGCTCCGCCGGCAATCCGAACACAGGCAAGGGCGTCTCCCACGAGATCATAGCGGAGGAAGCCGCGCAGGAGCACGCGCTTTCATCCGGATAAAACCGGACGAGCCGATCGCATACACCTGAACGGCTCGTCCGGGCGTACGGTTTTGACAAATTTTCTCCGCAGAAGTGAACCGTTCGAGCCGCTGCGCAGTATCTGTAAGCGAAAGGGGGCGCGGCGATGATCGACGAGTGCATTGAACGCTACGGAACGCGGCTGTATGGGCTTTGCCGGTATCTGTGCGCGAACCCCTCGGATGCGGACGATCTGTATCAGGACACATGGCTGAGAGTTTTGAAGTACATTTCCCGCTATGACCCGTCCAGAGCGTTCGAGCCATGGCTCACCGGGATCTGCGTGAACACCTACCGCAGCGCTCTGCGGCGTGCCGCGCGGCATCCGCTGCTCTCTTTTTCCGCGGACGGGATCGCGGCTCCCGAACCGGAAAAGGAAGACTATTCGCCGCTCCATGCAGCGATCGACCGCCTGCCGAAGAAACTGCGGTTGACCGTGATCCTGTATTACTTTGAGGACATGGACATCGCCGCAGCGGCAGACGCCCTCAGCGTTCCGCCCGGAACCGTAAAATCCCGCCTGAGCCGCGCGCGCAGGCTGCTGAAGGAGGCGCTGATCCACGATGCAGATCTATCGTTTTGAGCAGTTTACGCCGCCTGCGCTCAACGAGCATACGCTGCGGATGGAGCTGGAGCGGCGGCAGCTTCGCCGGCGCGCCATGCTGTCTGCCCTCGGCGGGCTGCTCTGGCTGTTCGCCCTCGCGCTGGCCGCCGTGTGGCTGCGGGGCATATCCCCCGCGCTCTCGACCCTCTGCGGCGCGTATGTCGGCTGCGCCGCTGTTGGCGCCGCCGTTATCGCCCTGATCTTCCGAAAAAGGAGGCGGCTTGCTGTATGAATGCTACCATCGTCATCTTGTTCCTGGCGCTGCTGCTCTGCATCCCCCTGATGGTCGGCATCTACGTCTGGCACGACGCAAAGCAAAGGGATATGAATGCAGTGCTCTGGACACTGATCGCCGTGCTCGCGCCGGCGCTGCTCGGCTTTGTCATCTATCTGCTCATGCGCGGGAACAGCGCGGCACGCAACTGCCCTGGCTGCGGCGCGCCGGTCAAAGCGGACTGGATGGTCTGCCCGCGCTGCGCCTGCCCGCTGCCGGAGCAGGAGGAGCCGCCGAAGCGTTCCGACCGCGGCTTGGGCTGGATCCTCGGTGCGGTCATTCTGATCCCGATCGCACTGATCGTCCTGATAGCACTTTTCGCCGCGGCCGGCTCGTCCGGCGGCGCAGGCGTCACCTCGCTGGCGATCGGCGATTATTTGAACGAGGTGGATAACCCGCAGATCGCCGCGTGGCTGGATGGCTGCGGCGAACGCTATGACACAGCCTATGTTCTGCGGCATGAGAGCACGGATGGCGAGCCGATCCGCGTACGCTATCTGGTCTACCTGCCCCGACTCACCGATGAGCCGCAGGTTTCCATCGCGAATTCTTCCAACCTGTTTGGCCACACGGTAAAGCTGAGCTTTCCAGATGAAAACGGGAATACCGGCAACACGCTCCTGCTCATCACCTACACAGGAGACGACGTGCCGAGGCTCAAGCTCTACTACGGCGGCAAACGCGTCAAATGTGAGATCACCGACGTCGACTACCCCCTCGGTCTGACCGACCAGCCGAAATAAAGCCAAGAGCCGCTGCGGCCGCAGCGGCTCTTGGCTTACATTGCATGGATGTACTGCGCGGCGCTCTCCGCCGCCATGATGCCGGTCGTATAGGCGAAACCCGACGTGTTGCCGGACAGCTCGCCGGGATAGGTGCCGGCATAGAGGCTGTTGGCCTCAGAGCCCGCGCCGTAGAGGCCGGGGATCGGCGTCAGATCGTCGCGGATGACCTCCGTCTTGTCGTTGATCTTCAGGCCGCCGAGCGCGCCGAAGCTGTCCACATAGAACTGTGCGGCGTACCAGCGAGGGCCGGAGAGCTTCTTGAGATTTTCCTTCTTGAAGAAGATCTCGTCGCAGCCTGTCTCGCAGGCCTGGTTATACTCGCGCACAGTCTGCGCCAGGATCTCCGGCTCGATGCCGAGCTGCACGGCCAGCTCCTCCACGGAGTCCGCCGCGAAAATGTAGGGATAGTCGAGCGAGCGCGCCTCGGCAATGATATCCTCTACATCGGTCAGCGGCGGCGCGGCGTCCGCCGGCATCAGGAAGCTGACGCCGCCGGTCTTGAATTCATCCGTCACGCTGCTCGCGGTGATCAGGTAGGCATAACCGCCCGGCTGGCGGTGTATGGCGTTGGCCAGGTCATAGCGCACGCACGTCTCGTCGATGAAGCGCTCGCCGCGACGATTCACCATCAGGTTCGGATCGGCGAGGAGCGACCACTCCGGCTTCGTACCCATCGGGCCGCAATAAATTGGCATGCCCTTGTAGACGTCAAGCATCATCTCGCTGCGCCCCGCACCGATCTCCCAGGCCATCTGCATGCCATCGCCGCAGATGTTCGGCCGCTGGCAGGAGAAGAACACAGTCTTTTCGTTTTCATAGGTCGTGTAGCGTTTGAGCAGCTCCGGATTTCCCATAAAGCCGCCAGTACCAATGACTACGGCCTTCGCCGTCACGGTGATCTCCTCCCCATCCGTCGTCCGCACGATCAGGCCGGTCACGATGCCGCCCTCCGTCAGCAGGCGCTTGCCCGCGGCGTTGAAATGCACCGTCACGCTTTTCTGCTCGCTGATGCGCTTCATCAGCAGATCCGGCAGATAGCGCTCCACACCCGGAAACTCCGGGCTGGGGTCGTAGGTATGGCAATAGTGCGCCTTATCGCCCGGCGGGCTGAACGGGCAAGTCGCAGGGTCGGAAAAGATCACACCGAGCTGCTCGAGCCACTCGATGGTGAACGCCGTCTTTCTTATGTACGCCGACGCCAGTCGGGCGTCGATGGTCGCATGGGTGAAATCGATCAGATAGCGGTACGCGTTTTCGACGGTACCCTCCGTCATGCCATACTTTTTCTGGATGTGCGAGCCGGCTGCAAACGGGCCGATGCCGCCCGAGTGGACGCCGCCGTGCTTTTCCGTCTTTTCAAACAGATCTACCGTCAAGCCGAGCTGCGCCGCGCGCAGCGCAGCGGCAAGGCCAGCGGGGCCGGCGCCGAGCACCGCGACATCCGTTGTGATCGTTTTCATGGTTGACTCCTCCTCTTGCCGCAGAGCTTATCGTTCATATTCAAACTCCAGATCATACAAGCTGACCGTATCGCCGTCGCGGATCCCCATTTCCTCGAGCTTGTCAAACAGGCCGGAGCGGCGGAGCTGGCGGTCAAAGTACATACGCGATTCCGCATCGTCAAAATTGACGTCGTTCACGAGCTGCTGCAGCCACTGGCCGGAAATTGACCAGACGTCGTCAAAGCGCTCGATCTGGAGGTCGTCCGCGTCGCCGGCCTCGGCCAGCGGCTTGACATAGTCCGGCTCGAAGGTGAGGATCGGCGGCAGCGCAGAGAGCCTCCCCGCAATGTGGCGAACCAGCTCGCGCGTGCCCTGTGTGGTCGCGGCGGAGATCTCGAAAAATTCATAGCCCTGCGCCGTCACAGCCGCGCGCAGCCGTTCCAAATTGTCGCTGTCCGGCGCGAGCAGATCGAGCTTGTTCGCCGCGACAAGCATCGGCCGCTCGGCCAGCTCAGGGCTGTACCGGCGCAGCTCGTCGTTGATCGCATCAAAATCGGCGACCGGGTCGCGCCCCTCGCTCCCGGAGACGTCGACCACATGCACGAGCAGGCGGCAGCGGTCGATGTGGCGCAGGAAGTCGTGGCCGAGACCCGCGCCTTCCGCCGCGCCTTCGATGATACCGGGGATATCGGCCATGACAAATGAGACGCCCTCGTCGACGTAGATCACGCCGAGATTCGGAAACAGCGTGGTGAAGTGATAATTTGCAATTTTGGGATGCGCGTTGGACGTGACCGACAGCAGCGTGGACTTTCCCACGTTCGGGAAGCCGACGAGGCCGACGTCCGCGAGCAGCTTCAGCTCAAGCACGACATCGTGCGCCTCCCCGGGCAGACCGGACTTGGCAAAGCGCGGCACCTGCCGCGTCGGCGTGGCAAAATGCTGGTTTCCCCAGCCGCCGCGGCCGCCCCGGCAGAGGATAAAGTCCTCGCTCTCAGACATATCCGCGATGATCTGATTGCTCTCGGCGTCGCGCACGACCGTGCCGCGCGGCACGCGGATGACAAGCGGCTCTCCCGCCTTGCCCTTGCAGCGGCCGCCGCGGCCGTCCGCGCCGTTCGGCGCGGTGTATTTGCGTTTGTAGCGAAAGTCGAGCAGCGTTGACATATGGTCGTCCACGCGCAGCACGATATCGCCGCCGCGGCCGCCGTCACCACCGTCAGGGCCTCCGGCGGCGACGTACTTTTCGCGGTGGAACGCCACTGCGCCGTTGCCGCCGCTGCCAGCGCGAACCGAGATGCGTACCTTATCGACAAAATTGGACATACTTTCCCTGCTTTCTTACGAAAAGACCCCGAACATAGCAGGTATGTTCGGGGTCTTTTTGATTGATTACTGCTCGATCTCGTAGACAGAGACCTTCTTGCGGTCTTTACCCAAGCGCTCGAAGCGAACCGTGCCGTCGACGGTGGCAAACAGCGTGTCGTCGCTGCCGATGCCGACGTTCGTGCCGGGGTGGATGTGCGTGCCTCTCTGCCGAACCAGAATGTTGCCGGCCAGGACGAACTGACCGTCGGCACGCTTCACGCCAAGGC
>CAZJBT010000071.1:253-10924 GCA_964544345.1 uncultured Oscillospiraceae bacterium | reverse complement strand
AGCCGCATAATATCATGGTGCTTAAGGACGGCAGCGTCAAGGTGGCCGATTTCGGTATCGCGCGCGTCAGCTCGTCGCAGAACACCCTGACGCGTGAAGCGCTCGGCTCGGTGCATTATATCTCGCCTGAGCAGGCCAAGGGCGGCCGAGTAGACAACCGCTCGGATCTGTATTCGCTCGGCGTCGTCATGTATGAAATGCTCACCGGCCGCCCGCCGTATGACGGCGAGACGCCTGTTTCCGTCGCCATCCAGCATATCAATTCCGCGCCGGTGCCGCCGTCGCTGCTCAATTCCGAGGTGCCGCCTGGTCTCGAGCAGATCGTGCTGCACGCGATGACGTCCAATCTCGATAACCGCTATGCTTCTGCGACCGAGATGATCCATGATATGGAGGAGTTCCGCAAAGACCCGGCGGTCACGTTCACGTTTGACGGTGCGGCGTCGCATGTCACGCTGCCGGTGCAGCAGAAGCCGGTCACGCGCCCTCCCACGCCGCGCAGACCCGATCAGCAGGAGATGCAGGAGCGGCGGAAACATTCTGCCTCTACGATTTTAGCTGTGGTCTGCATCGTGCTCGCCGTGCTGGGGATCCTGTATTTCCTGTACGCGTATTTCCTGCGCGATTTGTTCACCACGGCGGACGATATCCCGGTTCCGAGCCTGGTCGGCCTGGTCTATGAGAACCTGGATCTGGATGAGTACGCTGACTTTACGATCGTATACGGCGGCACGCAGACGAGCGATGACTATCCAGCCGGCTATATTATCGACCAGAGTCCGCGCGCGAACCGCAATGCGAAGCCGGGCACCGAGATCACAGTTATCGTCTCAAGCGGCCCGCTGACCGGCGTGATGCCGGATCTCTATCGCTCGACACAGAGCGAGGTCGAGACGGCGCTCAACCTTGGTCTGAATCTGAAGATTCATGTCCATGAGGAAGCCACGTCTGACGCTGCTCTGGTCGGCCGTGTCGTGCGCTATTCACCTGAACAGGGCGCCACGCTGATGTACGGTGACGAAGTGGAGATCTGGCTCGGTACAGCCGCTGTGGGCGTGCCGGACGAGCCAGAGACGAACGATCCGGAGGAAGATCAGCAGCCCGAGGATACAGACGAACCGCCCGGCGGTGACTCCGATCCGGAGGAAACGACGCCGGAGGACGATGAGCCAAGCAGCGGAGAGGAACCGCCGGAGCTTCCGCCGGAGGAAGACCTCCCGCCGACAGACGGCGACGGCGACACAGGCGGGGAAGAAGGCCCGATCGAGCCGGTGACGGCGACAAAGACGGTCAGCGTCACCCTGCCGGGCGGCGAGGGCAGCGTCACTGTGACGCTGAAGCTCGACGGTGCGGCGACTGGCAGCGAATACGTCGTGGAGCTTTCACCCGAGCAGACTGAGCGTCAGTTCCTGATCGAAGGATCCGGCACCCAGCAGCTCGATGTGTATATCAACGGTGTGCTGACCGAAACGCGCACCATCACCTTCTCGTGAGTATGGAGGGAAGGATCGTCAAAGCCCTCAGCGGCTTTTACTATGTGCGCGCGGGCGAAGAGCTGGTCGAGTGCCGCGCCCGGGGGAAATTCCGCTTGGACGGAGAAAAACCGCTTGTCGGCGATCTGGTCGAATTTGAGATGGAGCGCGGCACCGGCACGGTCACGGCGGTTTTGCCGCGAAAAAACAGCTTTGTACGCCCTGCGGTCAGCAATGTCGATCTGCTCGTGATGCTCGCGGCCAATGTCAATCCAGTGACCGACCCGTTTTTGATCGACCGCGTGGCCGCCATTGCCGGCGACCAGAACGTTGAGCTGCTACTGTGCCTGAACAAGTGTGATCTTGACTCTGCGGATCGGTTATATGAGATCTACACCCACGCGGGCTTCCATGTGATGCGCACGAGCGCCGCGACGGGCGAAGGGATGGATGAGTTGCGCGGCGCCGTAGCAGGGAAGCTCTGCGCCTTTACCGGCAATTCCGGCGTCGGCAAGAGCAGCGTGCTCAACTGTCTGAATCCGGATTTTTCGATCAAAACCGGTGAGGTCTCAGAAAGACTTGGCCGCGGCCGCCATACGACGCGCCATGTCGAGCTTTACGAGCTGCCCGGCGGGACGCTGATCGCAGACACGCCTGGCTTTTCCTCATTTGAGACGGATCGGATGGAGCTGGTTCTCAAGGAGAACCTCCAGTACGCGTTTTCGGATTTTTCGCCGTATCTTGGCCGCTGCCGATATCCTGACTGCGCCCATGTGGCGGAGCCGGGCTGCGCGGTGCGAGAGGCGCTTGCACACGGCGATCTGGAGCCGACGCGCTATGACAGCTATGTCCGGTTATACGAGAAAATGAAGGAGATCAAGCTCTGGGAGCTGAGATAGCTCGCAGATACGCCCGATCCTGTCCGCAGCGTTCTTTTTTATATTCTGCACCAAATGGCCGTCTCCCGCGTAGGATAACTACGGGAGGCGGTCTTATGCTTTGCCGGAAACAGGCATTGGGTGCGGTTTTGGCGGCGCTGGGCGTTGGATTTCTGATCTCTGCCGTAATTGGCTCCGGCGTCCTCGCGGTACTGTTGGGCGTGCTGCTGATCGGCCTTGGCTGTATCATCAGTAAGAGCAGGTAGGCATATTCTTGTCCCGTTCCGCGTAAGTATTTTCCAGAACTTACAAGGAGTTGAGGATAATGGAGCTGAGCTTTGAGCCGAAAACAGAGACTTATCTGCGCCCGGTCGTAAGCCGGGTGGTCAGTCAGGAGGAGACGGGAGAGGCTATCGTGCCAGACAGTTGTCCGGACATTGTGCGCACTGCGGGCTGCTTTGGTACGGTCGTGCTGCGCGGCAAGGAGTGCCGGGACGGCTCGGTCGTGCTCTCCGGCGGGATCCGCGCGCATGTGCTGGTCGTGCCGGAGGATGAGACGTACCCGCGTGCGATCGAATTGTATCTGCCCTTTACGCAGCGTGTCGACGCGCCGGAGGTGACGAGCGGGAGCCGCGTCGTCTATGAGGCGCGGCTGCGCTCGCTCGACGCACGGCTGCTCAATTCGCGCAAGGTGCTCATTCGCGCAGACCTGTCTGGTCATGTGGAGGCGTTTGAGCCGGCAGAGGTCACCACGTGGTCGCTGCTCGACTGCCCGCCGGAGATCCAGGCGCATCGCGTGACGCTTCCGGTCACGCTGACATCACAGACGGCGGAGAAATCCTTTGTGGTCGGGGAGGAGCTGGAGCTGCCGGCCAGCCAGCCGGCGTGCGCTGCGGTGCTGAAATGGGATTGCACCGTCTCACTTGGCGAGGAAAAGCTGATCGGCGCGCGTGCCGTGTTCAAGGGGACGGCCGCGGTGCGGCTGCTCTATCGCACGGAGGACGGCTCGCTCTGCCGTTATGAATTCGCAGTTCCGTTTTCCCAGTTTGCCGAGCTGGATCGGGAGGGCGGCGAGGAGGATCTGCGCGTGGTACTCATGTGTACCGGCGCGGAGCTTGAGCCGGATGGCCAGGATCCGGCGCGCCGCTTTCTGCTGACGCTGAATGTCCTGGCGCAGTGTGTCACGCAGGATCGGACGGAGCTGGAGCTGATCGACGATCTGTATGCGACGCGCGGTGCGGTCACAGTGCGCAGCGAGCCGTTTTCCGGCGTCGGCGTGCTTGATGTGCAGCGCTTGCGGCAGAGCGTCCGCGGCACAGTGTCGGGCGAATGCAATGAGGTGATCGATACCTCCGTGCTCCTCGATTGGCCGAGTACGGAGCATGAGGGGGATGCCGTGCGCGTGCGTGTTCCCGCGGCTGTGACCGTGCTCAGCCTGGACACAGAAAACCATTTGCAGGCGAGAACCGAGCGGATGGAAGCCGTCTGCGAGACGGTGCTCGCCCCGGGATGCGACGCATCGAGCTGGGCGCAGTTGACCGGCGACGTGTTTGCCTCTCCCTCCGGCGACGGTGCGGAAGCGCGCTTCACAGTCGAGTGCGTGGTGACCAGCTCCGCACCTGAGCGCTGTGCCATGGTGACAGGCGCCGAGCTGACGGAATCAGATCACGAACCGGTTCGCCCGTCCGTGATCCTCCGCGCGGTGGAGGAAGGGGAGACGCTCTGGTCGATCGCCAAGGCGTGCCGCACCTGCGTGGACGCGGTCAGCGCCGCGAATGCCCTCGACGACGAGCCGACCGCCGGCATGCTTCTGCTCATCCCGCGGGCATGAAAAGCATTTGCCCCAGGTAAGCGCACAAAAGCGCCTGAAGAAGTCTGTAGACTTCTTCAGGCGCTTTTTCTGCGCAAGACCGTAGAGTGATCGATCCTGCGTGATTGTCGACACGAATAAAGAGAGACGATACGGCGCGGCAGCAGGAGCCAATCAGCACCGAGTGAGCCTCTGGTCAAGCGCATCGCGGTCGATTTGAGCTACGCGGTCTCAAACTGCGAGCGGTAGAGGTCAGCGTAGAAGCCACCGCGCGCGAGCAGCTCGTCGTGTGTGCCCTGCTCGATGATATCACCGTCTTTGAGTACCAGAATCAGGTCGGCGTTCCGGATCGTAGAGAGCCGGTGCGCAATGACAAAGCTCGTGCGCTGCTCGGTCAGCGCGTCCATGGCCTTCTGCGTGATCAGTTCGGTGCGCGTATCGACCGAGCTGGTCGCCTCATCGAGGATCAGCATCGGGCTGTTCTGGATCATTGCGCGGGCGATGGTGATGAGCTGTTTCTGACCGGCGGAGATGGCGGTGTTCTCACTGAGCACTGTGTCAAAGCCCTGCGGAAGCGATTCGATGAAATGGTAGATACCGCAGGCACGGCAGGCGCGCTCAAGCGACGCGTCGCTGACGCCCTCTTTGTTGTAGACGAGATTCTCGCGCACTGTGCCTTCAAACAGCCAGGTGTCCTGAAGCACCATACCGAACAGACCGTGGACGGCTTCGCGACGCATTTCACTTGTGGGAATGCCATCGATGCGGATACATCCGCTGTTGATCTCGAAAAAGCGCATCAGCAGATTGACGATGGTAGTCTTCCCCGCGCCAGTCGGGCCTACGATGGCGACCTTTTGGCCGGGCTGGATGTGTGCGGAGAAATCTCTGATGATGATCTTATCCGGGGCGCTCGGATAGCTGAAGCGAACGTGGTCGAATTCGACCTCGCCGCGCACGGAGCCGGGCGCTTCCAGCTTTTCCGATTCGTCTGGCATCTCCTCCTCGGCGAGAAAGCCAAACACGCGGCTGCCTGCGGCCGCTGCGGATTGGAGGTTGGTCATGCCCTGCGCGATCGTAGTCAGCGGAGAGGTGAACAGGCGTACATAGAGGATGAACGCCACAATGACGCCAAAAGAGATCTGGCCGCTGATGGCGAGCGCTGCTCCGACGACGCAGACCACAACATAGCCCAGATTGCCGATGACGCTCATCAGCGGCTGCATGATGCCGGAGAGAAATTGTGATTTCCAGTTTGCATCGTAGACGGCGCGGTTCATCTCGCCAAAGGTCTGCTTCATGCCATCCGCCGCGCGCGAGACGCGCACTACGTCGTGTCCGGAATACATCTCCTCAATGTAGCCGTTGAGCCGCCCCAGGCTGATCTGCCGCGCGACAAAGTATTTTTGTGAGTGCTTCATGACGAACGCCATGATCAGGAAGCCGAGCGCAGTGACTGCAATGGCACACAGCGCCAGACGCCATTCTGTGACGAACATCATAATCAGACAGCCGATGAACTGCGCGGCGGAGCTGATGATAGACGGCAGGCTGTTCGAAAGCGTCTGCTGCAGCGTGCTCACATCATTGGTCATGCGGCTCAAAATATCGCCGTGGGAGGTCGTATTGTAGAATTTGAGCGGAACTCGGTTGATTTTTCGCGACAGGTCTCCGCGCATTTGCCGCGACAGCCGCAGTGTGACGGTTGCCATGATAAAGTGCTCCAGATAGGTCAGCAGCGCGCTGGCCAAGTAGATCGAGAGCAGAAACACGCCGATGCGGGCGATGGCAGCCAGATCGATCTCCCCGAAGAGGGAGTCGGAGATCAGGTCGGTAATGCGGCTGAGCTGGTTTGGGCCGATGATCGTGAGGATGGCGCCGGCCGCGGCCAGAACGAGCGCGATGCAGGTCAGTGCTTTCAGCGAGCTGGAATAGCTCAGCAAGCTGTGCATCAGTTCACTGACATTTCCTTTTTCTGTCACATGGCCGGAGCCGCCGGGATTGGGACGATTCATGGGATCCCTCCTTTATGCGCCCAGCTCTTCACTGGAGAGCTGGCTCATTGCAATTTCGCGATAGACCTCGCACGAGCGCATCAGCTCGTCGTGTGTGCCGATACCGGCGACCGCGCCGTCGTCGAGCACGACGATTTTGTCCGCGTTACGGATGGTGCCGATGCGCTGAGCGACGATCATACAGGTCGTGCCCTTCAATTCGGTTGCCAGGCTACGGCGCAGCGCTGCGTCGGTCTTGTAATCGAGCGCGGAGAACGAGTCGTCAAAGATCAGGATCTCCGGTTCGCGCGCCAGCGCGCGGGCGATGGAAATGCGCTGCTTCTGGCCGCCGGAGACGTTGGATCCGCCCTGTGCGATCGGCGCGTGGACGCCCTCAGGCAGCTTTTCCACGAACTCAGTCGCCTGCGCAAGCTTGAGCGCGCGCTGCACTGTTTCCGCATCTGCCTGCTTCGCCCGTTCGCCGAACAGGACGTTCTGCTCGATGTCGCCGGAGAACAGCACGGCTCTCTGTGTGACAAAGCCGATCTTATCGTAGAGCGCGTCAAAGGAATAGCTGCGGATATCCTCGCCGTCGATGAGGATCTCGCCTTTAGTCGCGTCATAGAAGCGCGCCGCCAGGCTGACGAGCGTGGTCTTGCCGGAGCCGGTCGCGCCGATGAACGCGATGGTCTCGCCCTGAGCTACTGTGAAGCTGATGTTTTTGAGCGCATCGCCGCTCGCGGACGGATAGCGGAAGCTGACGTTCCGGAACTCGACTGTGCCGGTCTGCGCGCCGCCTTTGCTCTTGCCCTCGCGCAGACGGATCCTGGTGTCCAGGATCTCGTTGATGCGCTCCGCCGAAACCTGCGCCGCCGGCAGGAACATGAAGATCATGACCATCATCATCATCGACATAATGACGTAGGTCGCATAGGTACCGAATACGACGACATTGCCGAACATCGTCAGCCGTGCCGCAGCGTCGCCGGCGGCGATGTTGTTCACCAGCGCCGCGCCGACCCAGTAGATGATAAGCGCGAGCGCGTTCATGCCGAACGAGATGGTCGGCATCAGCACAGCGAACGAGCGCTGATTGAATAGCTGCGTCCGCGTGAGCACGTCGTTGGCCTGCTCAAATTTTTGGTTCTGGTAGTCCTCGGCGTTGAACGCGCGGACGACGCTTAAGCCGTTCAGGTTCTCGCGCGCGATGCGGTTGATGTTGTCCGTCAGCTTCTGTACCCGCTTGACGCGCGGCAGAACAAGGACGATCACAAGCAGCATCACGGACATGATGGCGACGACAAATCCCGCCGTAATGGCTGAGAGCGTCCAGCTCTTGCCGATGATCTTAATGATGGCCCAGACGGCCATGATCGGGGACTTGATGATGATCTGAAGCCCCATGGCGACGAGCATCTGGATCTGCGTGATGTCGTTTGTGGTGCGGTTGATGAGACTGGGGACTGAAAAGCGGAGCATTTCCTCCTGGCCGAAGTCTGCGACCTGGTTGAACACATCCTCGCGCACGGTGTAGCTCAGACCGGCTGCGACCTTTGAGGCGAGGAAGCCGCAGATGACGGCGAGCAGGGCAGAGGCCAGCGTGCAGCCGAGCATCGGCAGGCCGACACGCAGCACGTCGGAAACAGTGCTTCCTTCTGTTTTGATGAGAACGGTCAGATCGCTCATGTAGTCGGGCAGCGTCAGATCAAAGTAGATCTGTCCGAGCACCAGCATGGCGCAGGCGATGGCCATGCCCCATTCTTTCGCTTTCATTTTTTTCAGCAGCTTAACCAAGATTTTTCCCTCCGGCGTCGAGTTGATTGATCTGTTCCATCAGCTTGTGCGTAAGCGAGATATAAGTCTCGTGCTCCTCTGCGGTCAGGCACGCCGTGACGGCCTGGCTGAATTTCGCGGCCGCGGCGCAGCCGTCGCATATGATGGGATCGGCGGCTTTCGTTGGCGTCAGGCGGTGGAGACGGCGGTCGTCCGGATCGTTCTCCCGGCGCAGAAGCCCGCGCTGCAACAGCGCTTCGACGGTGATGGAGACCAGCCCCTTCTTGATCCCGTACAGGCGGCAGGCGTCACGTGCGGTGTTCCGATCCGGGTTGTTGGCCAGGAAAAGCAAAACGTCCAACTCTGTCTGGTTCAGCTCGTATTGCCGGCAGACCGGCTCGCACCAGCGCGAGAAGATACAGTGTGCCTTTCGGCCAAACGACAAAAGCTCCATCGGCGGCATATGCCACACCTCCTAATGGTTTAAATTTGGACTTTTGGAATTATAGTGCCCGGCGCGCTGGGAGATAAGGCAAAACTGTAAATAGTTTGTAAACGATTTATGAACTGACCGGCGGGACAAATCCGAAGCATACGCCAGAGCCTGACCACATAGGAATAGGACAGAGACGAAACCAATGCAAGGAGGAATCTGTATGGCCGAGCGCACCATTTATGAACAGATCGCGCAGAGAACCGACGGCAGCATTTATTTGAGTGTGGTGGGGCCGGTTCGAACGGGGAAATCCACCTTTATCAAGCGCTTTATGGAGGAACTTGTCATCCCGAACATCGACAATGTCTACCGACGCGAGCGCGCCCGCGACGAGCTGCCGCAGAGCGGCGCGGGGAAAACCATCATGACCGCAGAGCCGAAATTCATACCGGAAGAGGCGGTCGAGATCAGTCCGGACGGCGTGACCAAGCTCTCCGTCCGGCTTGTCGACACCGTGGGCTATATGGTCGACGGCGCGATCGGTGCGACCGAGGACGGCGAGCCGCGTATGGTCACAACGCCGTGGTTCGACTACGAGCTTCCCATGACCGAGGCAGCGGAGCTGGGAACGAAGAAGGTGATGGAGGATCATGCCACGCTTGGTCTTGTCATTACAACGGATGGTACGATCACCGACATTCCGCGCGCGGACTACGAGGAGGCCGAAGCGCGCTCCATCCGCGATATGCAGGCGACCGGAAAGCCCTTCACCGTGCTCATCAATTCTGCCGATCCGGACGGCGCTGCGGCGCATGCATTGCAGAAAAGGCTCGCCGAGACATATTGTGTATGCCCTGAGATCGTCAACTGCCTTACCATGGGTGAGACGGAGATCTGTGGGATATTGCGCGGGATCCTCAGTGAATTCCCGCTGCGCGAGCTGCGCTTTTTTCTGCCCGGCTGGTTTGACGCGCTGCCGCCGGAGCATGCGCTCAAGAGGGAATTGTACGCCGCCATGCTCGCGCGGGCCGGCGCAGCCACGCGGATCGCGGACGCGGAGCGGGAAGTGCGCGGCCTGACTGAACTCGACGCGATCAGCGCCTGCACAGACTATTCGGTCGATCTTGGCACCGGCACCGTGACGGCGTCGCTGAGCTTCCCCGAGGAGCTGTTCTACAGCGTGCTCGGAGAGCAGTCTGGCTTTACCATCACCTCAGACGGCGACCTGCTTGCGCTGCTCACGCAGCTTGCTGCTGTCAAGCGGGACTATGACAAGATCTCCGACGCGCTCGACGAGGTGCGCGCTACCGGCTACGGCATCGTCATGCCGCGCCAGGAGGAGATGAAGCTCGAAACACCGGAAATCGTCCGCCGCGGCTCGAGCTATGGCATCAAGCTGCGCGCAAGCGCACCGTCCATCCATATGATGCGCGCCGACATTCAGACCGAGATCAGCCCGATGGTCGGCGATGAGCGGCAGTCGCAGGAGCTGGTCGACTTTCTGCTCGGCGAGTACCAGGACGATACGGAAAAGCTCTGGCAGAGTAATATTTTCGGCAAATCTGTCTATGATTTGATCAGCGACGGCCTGACGTCCAAACTCACACGCGTTCCTTCCGAGTCGCGCTGCAAATTCAAGGACGCGCTCACACGCATCATCAATGAAGGCTCGGGCGGCCTGATCTGCATCATCCTCTGACCATGCTGGGCGCGCCGCGTTGCGGCGCGCCTGCCTGTCTCTTTGCGGGCTGGCCGAAAAATGAAGCTGCAAGAGATGCAAAATGACAGTATTAAAAAATATTTTGCAGTATGACCTGCGAAATTGGCCAATAATCAGAAAATAAAAAATCCGATGCATTTTTTGCAAAATTCCTTCAAAGAACTTGCAAAACGGCTAAAAAAATGATAGCATGGAAATCGAATTTTGAATACAAAATTTGAATACAAAAGGAGAGAGTCCCTGTGGCAATTCAGAATCCCTATCTGGCGGAGGTCTATGCCGGCCTCGCCGCCCGCAATGCCGAGCAGAAAGAGTTCCTTCAGGCGGTTGACGAGGTGCTCGAAAGTCTGGAGCCGGTCGTCAACGCTCGTCCCGAGCTTGAGAAGAACGGCCTGATCGAGCGCCTGGTCGAGCCGGAGCGTGTCGTGATGTTCCGCGTCCCGTGGGTCGACGATGCGGGCAAGGTTCGGGTCAACCGCGGCTACCGCGTCCAGTTCAACTCGGCCATCGGCCCGTACAAGGGCGGTTTGCGCTTCCATCCGAGCGTCAACCTGTCCATCATCAAGTTCCTGGGCTTTGAGCAGATCT
>CAZJBT010000071.1:0-243 GCA_964544345.1 uncultured Oscillospiraceae bacterium | reverse complement strand
GCCGATGGGCGGCAGCAAGGGCGGTTCCGACTTCGACCCGCACGGCAAGTCGGACGGCGAGGTCATGCGTTTCTGCCAGAGCTTTATGACAGAGCTGTATCGCCATGTCGGCCCGGACTGCGACGTCCCGGCCGGCGATATCGGCGTCGGCGGCCGCGAGATCGGCTATCTGTTTGGCCAGTATAAGCGCATCCGCAATGAGTTCACCGGCGTTCTGACCGGTAAAGGGATCCCGTACGGCGG
>CAZJBT010000070.1:0-10957 GCA_964544345.1 uncultured Oscillospiraceae bacterium | reverse complement strand
AACCTTTTTGGCGCTGTGGGGCGTCGCGCTGGTGCGGCTGCTCGTTCCGTACTCGCTGCCCTCCGTGTTCAGCGTGTATTCGCTGGTAGGGCGGTTGAGTCCGAGGGCAGAGGCTCCGGCGGCTCTTCCTGCGGCTCAAGCTATGCCCGCAGCTCCCGCGATGGGAGTGGCGGTAACGCCGTCTCTCCCCGCTGCGTCAAGCGTGCCAACAAAATCCGTGGATCTGTGGATGGTTGTATGGCTGGTCGGTATGGCGGCCTGCGCCGCATTCTTTGCCGTGGCCTATTGGAGATGCCGCCGGGAGTTCCGGGAATCCCTTCCCGTTAAAAACGGTTTTGTAAAAAGCTGGATTGGCTCGTGCCGGCTTCGCCGCACAATCGAGATCCGGCAAACAGACAGGCTCTCGGCTCCGCTGACCTATGGTGTGCTCCGCCCGGTGATCCTCCTGCCGAAGCGCATCGACTGGGAGGATGAGACGGCGCTGGCGTATGTGTTGGCTCACGAGTATGTGCATATCCGCCGCTTTGACACGGTGACAAAGCTGGTGCTGACGATCACCGTCTGCGTCCACTGGTTCAATCCGGCGGTCTGGATCCTATACGCCCTTGCCAACCGCGACATTGAGCTTTCCTGCGATGAGGCGGTGGTACGCCTGTTCGGGGAGCACGCGAAATCCGCATACGCGTTGACGCTGATCCGCATGGAGGAGACCCGGAGCGGCTTGACGCCCCTCTGCAACAATTTCAGCAAACACGCGATCGAAGAAAGGATCGTTGCGATCATGAAGATAAAAAAGACATCGTGGATGGCGATGCTGGCTGCTCTCGCACTGGTAGCGGGTGTTACGACCGCCTTTGCCACCACCGGGCAGACTGCGGCGGCAAATGGAACGGAGAATGCCGATCGTGCTGTTGCGCCCAACGGTTCCCAACTGGACGATCTGGAGGAAACCACAACAGAACTGACGACCATAATCTCTTATGTGGATCGCTACGACGGAAAAACCTATTATTCCACTGACGGCGGATCGACATGGCTGGAGGGCGACGCCCTTGAAGCGCTCGGATATGACCTGGAGGAAACCGAATGGTGGACTGCCGAGGAGTATGAGCAGTGGATGGAGGAACAGAAACAGGCGTATCAGTCCATCATTGGAGAGAGGAGCTGGAATCCCACGGAGGGCTGGTATACCTGGGATCAGGCGCGGGTCGATGAGGCCGTCGCAGGCATGGAACAGCTCCTGGAGGAAATCAAGGACGGCAAAATGGTTTCCAAACCTACCCAGGACGGAGATACCATGCTCCAGTACAGCTATGACCCAGGAGGGATCGAAACAGCCACTGAAACCGGGGAATCATACAGCAGTGCGGACAATGCCGATCAAGAGCTCAGCCCGGAACGTCTGGCAGAGTATGAGCCTTTTGGCTTGTCCTGTGACAAGTCTGCGGGAACCCTGTATTGGAACGGCAGACTGGTGCGGTATTTTACCGACAGCGTTGACATCGATGGGAACAGTTCCACCGCTTATCAGTACTGGAACGGGGAAGGCACAGTGGATATCCACACCGTCCGTCAGGCGACCAAAAATGCCGATGGCAGCTATGATCCCTTCGGCAGGCTGACCGGCATTGAAGAGTACAAAGCCGGCGAACTGGATACAAACGGCGGCCTGTTCTCCGCTTTGCTGGAAAGCGTTGCGCAGGGCGATACGGCTTTGGAGAGCGCGGATCAGAGCGGACAGTCGGTGTCGGTTGCAGCAGGCGACTACGCCGCCGCAGAAAGCGGCGATACCGGCACGGAGTTTATGGCAGAGATGGCCAAGTACGCGCCCTTCGGCGTCACTTTTGTGAAGTCGGGCAGCTTCGGCAATCTCTACTGGAACGGCGAGCTGGTGGATATCCTGATTGACCACTCGCCGGACGGCAGGTATATGACCGTCAGCTCCACAAAAGAGGGCGGCATCACGCTCCAGACTGTCTATGACAGCAATGGCAAGCTGAGCGGGGTGGAAGAAATGCTGCCCGAGGCCATTGCCGCAGATGAGCAGGCTCGTCAATATGTTCGGAATGGATATGCTGCCGAATTTGAACGGACGAAAGAGCAACTGGCTCCTTATCTTGCCTTTGGGCTGGATTGCCAGATGGATTTTGATACCGGCAGACTGACCATGACATGGGAGGGCAAGCCTGTACACAGCTTCTTTGACGCGAGACGGAGCCTTTTTGTCGCCAACAGTCTAGGGGATGGCGGTTTGGGCGAGGACGCCGTGGATCTGGAGGCTGTCTACGACCAGGGCGGCACTCTCGTTGGGGTCAGGGAAATCTGATCCCACATCGTCGGAATGCGGACAGTAGAACACGGTCAAGAGGAGCTTGACAGGCACACGCAAGCTGGATCGTCTGGAGACCAGCCGCCGACATTGCTCTGGTGCGCGGCGTGATCGCGCTCGGCCTGCCGCCGAAAAGCGTAAACAATTTATGAATTTTGATTGCCTGAGGTTGTAAAAAACGACGGAGATTGTATAATTACTTTCAGGTGATTCAAATTATGTTTCGCAAGATCGGTTATACTTTGCAAAACTTTATGAGCGGCCGGGCGGGCGCGGATCAACTGAGCTGGGCGTTGCTGCTGTTTGGCCTGGCGCTGAATCTGATCGGCTCACTGACGGGGCTGACGATTCTCTGCCTACTCGCATATGTTCCGTTTGTCTTCACGATCTACCGGATGTTTTCCCGCAATGTGGAAAAACGCCGGCAGGAGAACGCGGCGTTCACCGGCGTGTTCAAGCGGATGCGGGACAGAGAGCACCGTTATTATGCATGCCCGAAGTGCCACCAGCGCGTGCGCGTACCACGCGGTAAGGGCAAAATCAGCATTCGCTGCCCGCAGTGCGGCGAGCGGTTCATCAAAAAAACCTGAAAAACGGATGCGGCGCATATAGCGCCGCATCCGTTTTTTGTTGTCATACCGAAATTCCAAGATAGTTCAGTACGGAGAGCACAATGCCGATCAGGACATAGAGGCCTGAGAGAACCCGCAGGATCCAAGAGACCAGCCAGCCGATCAGCGGAATGATACCGATGAGCCAGCACACTAGGCCGGCTACGATGCCGATGACAAGATAGATGATGATGGCGGTAACAAGATCCTTGACTTCCTTTCCGCTGAAGGAAAACGGAAACAGTGGCTTCAACTGCTCCAAAGCGATGACTTCCTTTCTCTTTTGTACTAGGTTTGGAAACGGTCAAAATTCGACCTTGCCCCGGCCGGGCACCTGATTTGGGTCTGCGATGGCGTCGCAGAGCTTGTCGAAGATCCGCCAGAAGGCTTCAAGCTCCTCCGGCGTGAGCGCCTCGTTGAGGCGGCGTTCCTTCTCATCCATCTGTTTGGTAACGATCGCCTGGATCTGGCGGAATTTCTCCGTCAGCGTGATTTTCTTCAGGCGTGCATCGTGCGGGACAGAGCTGCGCACGATCATTCCGTTTTTCTCCATCAATTGGAGCATACCGGAGGTGGCGGAGCGGCCGATGCCGAATCGCCGCTCGATGTCCCGCTGAAAAATGTCGACGCCGTGCCGCTCGGCCGTGTAGAGGTAGTCGATGATAAACGCCTGTGTGCCGGTGATCGGCTCAAGGCCGCTTTTCTCGCTGTCGCGTCCGACGTACTGCCGCATGGCCTTGCCGAGCCAGATGAGATCGAGCGCGATGCGCTGCTGCTTCCCCATGGAACTGTCCCTCCAATCCAAACTTCTTGTTCGCTCCCGCGCAAGATACTACACAAACCGAACAAAGTCAAGGGCTTTCACAAAAAAAACCTGGAAAATCGTCCGGATGGCGGGGGAAAAGACACATACGGCCTGCAAAAAAACATCCAAAGGCGCGGGCTTGAAGGAAAGAAAGCGGGAAAGGGAACCGTCAGGATTCCCTTTCCCGCTCGATCATCGCATCCTGAGCCGGAACCGGCCTTTTTCGAACGGACGCCGGTGCGCAGGCGCGATCATTCAAGGTTGAGCCGCTTGGAGAGGATCCGCTCCGTGATGACATGGAACAACACGAGCTGGACGGCGGTGAGCAGGAACAGCGTCAGGATACCGACCTGAATGGAACCGTTTGCACCACAGGCTCGATAGATGGATTGGAGCAGCGATTGCACGCTGTCCGGGTTCCGGTAAATAAGACTGCCGGCCGCAGAGAAAATGCCGGAGATCGCTGCGCTGATCACAATGTACATGACGAAGGCCATGCCAACGCGGTGCGAGCGGAACAGGTGGCCGAGGGCGATGGAGGCGTAGACCTGATAGATGCTCTTTGCGATGCTGAGCAGTACCAGAATGACCACCTCAATGAGCATCAGGATCATCTGCCAGGAGGCAAAATCCTGGTTGCCGCTGAGGGAATGGGCGAGCGCCCGGAAAAAGGCGGCGCTTTCCGACCACGGCAGCATCAGCAGGATCGATGCCGCGCCGACGAGCGTGCTGAGGAAAAGCACAACGACGGCGGAGAGACCCTTCGACGTAATGAGCTGCCACGGCTTCACCGGCAGCGTGAACATCAGATAGCCCTCGTCCTTGAGAAGGCCGTTATAGAATCGTTGGATGATGAACAGAACGGCCAGGACGACCATTGCGATGAAGATGCCGACATAGAGCAGCATAGGGAGAACGGTGGAGATCGTGGCGAGCGTGCCAGTAAGCCGGCCGCCGTTATTCAGGGTGAAGTGATTGATCAGCGCGAGCACCATCATCCCGCACCAAATCAGCAGGAAGCTCTTGAGCATGGAGCGCAGATCGTATTTGAGCAGCTTTCTCAGCATTCTGCCTTGCCTCCTTCCATCGGAGCCATGCGGAACATCTCGCGGAACAGCGCGTCCACGGATTTGCCGCGGTTTTGACGGATGTTGTCGACGGTGTCGTGCAGGACGACCTGCCCGTCCCGCAGGAACACGGCCTCGTCGAGCACGCGCTCGATATCGCCGATCAGGTGGGTGGAGATCAGCACCGTACCGTCGGGGGAGTAGTTGGTCAGGATCGTGTTCATGATGAAGTCGCGTGCCGCAGGATCGACGCCCGCGATCGGTTCATCGAGCAAATAGAGCTTTGCCTTGCGGCTCATGACCAGGATGAGCTGCATTTTTTCCTTGGTGCCCTTGGACATCGTTTTCATTCGCGCGAGCGGCGAGATGCCGAGCGAGGCGCACATGTGCTGCGCGCGGTCGCGGTCGAAGTCGGCGTAAAAGTCGGCGAACAGGTCGAGCAGATCGCGCGCTCTCATCCAGTCGGCGAAGTACATTCGATCGGGCAGGTAGCTGACGAGAGCCTTTGTTTCCGGGCTGGGCGCGGTGCCGTTGACCAGAACCGAGCCGGCGGTGGGCTGAAGCAAGCCGCACAGCAGCTTGATCAGTGTGGTTTTTCCTGTGCCGTTCGGGCCGAGCAGGCCGACGATGCGACCCCGGCCGAGTGATAGCTCCAGATTGTTCAAGACCACACCCGAGCCGTAATTTTTGCACAGGTTAGTGCATTGAATGAGCATGTCATCCATTTGGGGATTCCTCCTTCTCCAGAAGCAGCGCAGCGGCCTCCCTGCGGGAGTAGCCAAGCGCTTCCGCTGCGTTCAAATATTCCAGTGCTGCTTGGTCGACGATCTGTCGGCGCATGACCTGGATTTTCTGCGTGTCGGTCGTCACGGTGCGTCCCGCGGTGCGGTTCGTCTCCGCGAGACCGCTTTGCTCGAGCTGTGCCAGCGCCCGCTGCATGGTGTTCGGGTTGACGCCGGATTCAGCCGCCAGATCCCGTACCGAGGGGAGCCGGCTGCCGGGCGGATAATACCCGGAGACGATTCGCCGGGCGAGCTGCTCATACAGTTGCTGGAAAATCGGCCGGTCATCCGCCAAGACCCAATCCATTGGCTCACTTCCTTTCGTATTATTGTCTTAAGTAAGTAATACACTAATACAGAAATACATATTTGTCAAGAGCTTTGCACAAAAAAGTTTTTTCCAATATGAAAAAGCCGTCTCCCTCCGGCGAGGAGACGGCTTTGTGTTGTTATTCCCCGGGGAATGGGTTGACGTCCAGCCAGTCCTGCTCGCGTCCCTGACAGGTAAAGAGCAGGATCTGGCGCGTCTGCGCTTCCTCGCGCAGCAGCTCCATCGCAGCGGCGAGCCGGTCGTCATCAAACTGGACGAGCGCGTCGTCCAGGATCAGCGGCGCATCGGGCGGCAGTGCAAGATGCGCGATGGCGAGCCGGAGTGCAAAGTAAAGCTGGTCGGCGGTGCCTGCGCTCAGCGCGGCCAATGGGCGGGTCAGTACATCATCTGCCGTCTTGGCCGAGACGCTGAAGCTGGAGCTGAGCAGCACTGATTCGTAGCGGCCGCCAGTCAGCAGTGCCATGATGCGCGCGGCTTCGCGGTTGATCTGCGGGGAGAAACGCGTCTGCAGCTCCTGGTTGGCATGCGAGAGCGCGCCAAGGGCGGTCTCCAGCGCGTCGTACTGTGCGCGGAGCGTGTCAAGACGGGCGAGGAACTGTTCGCGCTCGGCTTCCAACTCTGCAGGGTCACCGAGCGAGCTGACGCGGCCGCGGCTGAGGTCGAGCTGTGAACGGATCGCTTCCAGCTCGCGGTCGACTTCGCTGAGCTGCGCTGCGACGGCAGCGGCCGACGGCAGCGATTCGTCCGGCACATTTTCGGGAATTCCATCTGGGATCACGCCGATGGCGTCGCGTACAGCCTGAAGCTGCTCCGCCAGCGCTAAGGCGCGCTGCGCAGCAGCCTTTGCCGCTTCATGCCGGGCGAGCGCCTGTTCTGCGGCAGTGTGGCAGTCCGCCAGGGTGTTGGCCTGCGCAAAGGCTCTGGTTTGCGAAAGCGCCGCGTCCACCGCGCGCAGGTATGCGTCCTGCTCGCGGGCGGCCTGTTCCTGCTGCGCCTGAAACTGCGCCAGACGCTGTTCGTGGATCAGACATGCGTCGCGGTAGTCCGCCGCCATGCGCCGCAGCTCGCCGCATGACGCCGCACCGAACAGGCGCAGCAGCGCGTCCGCCTGCTGCTTTGCTGCCGCCGCGCGGCGCTGCGCGCTGCGCCGCCAAACCAGCGCCGCCGCAGTCAGCCCCGCGGCGCAGAGCAGCGGGAGCAGACCCCAAACGCCGGCAAGCGCAAAGACGGCGATGGATCCGAGCGCCAACAGGGTCGGGAGAACCAACATGGGGAGAAGCGGCTTCTCTGCGCCTGCCTGCGCGGTGAGCGCGTTGTACTGTTCACAGACGGCCTCGGCTTTCTCCTGCGCCGCGTCGCGGCTCAGACCTGCAAACGCGGCGGGCGCTTCCGGCGGCGCTGGCTCCGTCGCCGGCGTGAAGGAGGGACGTCCTGTCTCGAGCTTTGTGATCTCGGAGAGCAGCGTGCGGAGCGCCGCTTCCTCCGGCAGCCCTGCGATCTGCTCGGCTGTACGGTGCGCCTGCGCGCTGGCCGCCTCCGCGGCTTCCTCCGCTGCGCGAAGCCTGCGTAGCTTTTCCGCAGCCTCCTGCGCGCGGACGGCGGCGAGCTGCGCGGAGAGAAGCTCCTGTTGTGCGCAGAGCGCCTGCCTGCGTGCGAGCAGCTCCGCGTTTTCCTGATTGCATGCGCGGATGGCGGCAAGCCGCTCCTCGATCCTGGCGAGAGTGGATTCGCATTGCGGGATCAGACCGGTCTTATTGTGCTTCCTGCGGTTGAGCAGTGCGCGCAGCGCCTTTTCGGTCTGGGAATAGCTTGCCTCCTCGTCGCCGGTAGTGACGAGCGAGAGCAGCCGCCGCTCGAGCGCCGCATCCGGCGAAATGGCCAGCCCCGCTTGCCGAATAAAGGCGCTCCGCTCGAAGACGTTTCGCTCTGCGCCCACAAGCGTCTGCCCGCAGTTCTCACCTGTCAGCTCCGGGATGAGCCGGCCTGACTCATAGGCGGCGAACGCGCCCATCGGCGTGCGTCCGGATGGGCCGCGCTCGATGTATATCGTGCGGCCATCCCATTCCAGCTCAGCCGAGCCGGCCATCGCCGAGCCTGACCATGGCTTGTATTTCGTTTTGGCGGGCATGCTGCCGTTTTTGCTGCGCTCGCCCGTGTCGATGCCGTAAAGCATTGCGAGCAGAAATGCGCCCCAGGTCGATTTGCCGGCCTCGTTCGGCGCAGTGATGATGTTCAGCCCCTCGTGCAGCTCGAGCGACTCATGGTCGAGCTTGCCGAAAGTCGCGGTCAGTTTACGGAAGATCAAGGCTCCGGCACCTCCCGTCCGTCCATCACGTCAAGGCCGAGCCGCGCGGCAAGCGCGTAACGCGCCTTCTCCGTCTCCGGAGCGCTGTCCATCGCGTGTTTCAGCTCACGCAGGAACAGCGCGCGCAGCGTGTCGCCGGATGCGTCGGCCCAGAGATCGCGCTTCGGCGTCGTCTCATCGCGAACGGTCAGCGCGTAAAAGCGAGGGGACAGCGCGTCATAGAGCGCCCTCGTGTCCAGCTCGTCCGCTTCGCCGGTAAAAATGATGCGGCAGATCCAGTCGTCTGTGCGCTCCGGCAGCGCGGCAAGAGCGGATCGGATCGGATCGTCGCCCGCCCTGACCCGCAGGATCTCGTAGCGCGGGCCGGGCAGGGGGTGGAACGTCATCTCACACCGGCCGCCTCCGACCGAGCCGAGCAGCACGCCCTTTTCGCCCGTCTCGTCGAAACCGCGCCCCATCGGGCAGCCCGGCCAGGCAAAGAACGTACTGCCTGCCCGCTCCGGGAGCTGCACGGTGTGGATGTGCCCGAGCGCGAGATAGTCCAGCCCGGATGCTTCGATCTGCGTGCGGGTGACGGCGTTATAGGAGCTGTCCGGCGAGCGCATGTCGCCGTGGAGCACCATCAGGTTGGTCAGACCTTCGTCCCGAACATGAAATCCGTCCAGCAGGGAGGGGGCGCTGGCCGCGGTGAACGCAGCGCCATAAACCTCGCAGCCCAGCTCGGGGAGAACGACGGATTCTATTTTTTGATTCTGAAAAATATGTACGCATTCCGGCCACTGCACGCTGCTGTACGGCGAACCGGGCGTGAAGAAATCGTGGTTTCCGGGCGCAATGAACACTTGTGCACGGCAGGCGCGCAGCGCGCGCACAAGCGCGTCGATCGTGTCATAAAACGCATTGCCGGTGTCAAAGAGGTCGCCCGCGAGCAGCAGCAGATCGCAGTTTTCCTGGTTGCACAGTTCGACGATCTCTGTGAGCTGTGCGCGCTGTGCGGCGCGGCGCTCGGCGGAGCGCTTCGGCGCAAGCGAGGCGAACGGCGAATCGAGGTGCAGATCCGCCGCGTGCAGCAGCTTAATCATGCAGATCCAACCTTTCTGCCCCGGTGCAGAGCCCGGTCTGTGTGTCGATGGTGAACACCGCGGCATTTAGGCAGCACGGCCCTGGAGCAGGCTCATAGCGGCCAATGAGATCGCCGCGAAACTTGGCGATGGAAAGCTCCGGCTTCAGCCCAATGACGGAGTGCATCGGCCCTGTCATGCCGAGGTCGGTGACAAAGCCCGTGCCGCGCGGCAGGATCTGTGCATCTGCGGTCGGTACATGGGTATGCGTGCCCCAGACAGCGCTCACACGCCCGTCGAGCAGATAGCCCATCGCCAGCTTCTCGCTGGTCGCCTCGGCGTGCATCTCGACAAAGATCAGCTTCGTGTCCAGCTCGCGCAGGAGCCGGTCGACCATCAAAAACGGGTTATCCGGCGCGAAGTCCATACCGCAGCGTCCGATGAAGTCGATCACCGCGACCGGCCCGGCCTTGGAATCGAATACGCCCATGCCGCGCCCGGGAAGCTGCGGCGCAAAGTTGTAGGGCCGCAGAATATACGGATTGTCGTCGAGATAGTCCACGATCTCCCGCTTGCCCCAGGTGTGGTTGCCAAGGGTAATGACGTCCGCGCCGGCGGCAAAAATCGCGTCGGCCTGCTTTGGCGTGATGCCGATATTCGAGGCGTTTTCGCCGTTGACGATGCAGAAGTCCACGCCGCAGTAGCGCTTCGCCGTGCGGAGCCGCTGCTGCAAATAAGAAAGCCCGGAAGCGGCGACCACGTCGCCGACGGCTAGTACACGAAATTCCATAGGTGCTCTCCTGTCTGATTGATTGTATCTATTATATCCGCTTCAGGGAAAAATGACAATAACAACCGCGACTTGGAATTTCTGCGGCGCGAAGGAGAAGGTGCATGCGTATCGCCGCCAACTGCTGAATGCGCTGTGCCGCATTCTCAACTGTCCGCTTGATGAAATGCGGGGAATCTGCCCGGTGAAGAAATCAGCGCCGCTGTCCCCATAGGAACAGCGGCGCTTGTTTCATGTTACATTTATTTTGCGTACTCGACGGCCTTGACCTCGCGGATGACATTGACCTTGATCTGGCCGGGGTACTCCAGCTCGGACTCGATTTTGCGAGCCAGGTCGCGGGCGAGCAGGATCATGTTGTCCTCGGTGACCTCCTCGGGCTTGACCATGACGCGAACCTCGCGACCCGCCTGAATGGCGTAGGATTTCTCGACGCCGGGGTAGGTGCCTGTGATCTCCTCAAGCTTTTCAAGCCGTTTGATATAGTTCTCGACGTTCTCACGCCGGGCGCCGGGACGCGCGGCCGAGATGGCGTCGGCCGCCTGGACGAGACAGGCAATAACGGTTTTTGCCTCCACATCGCCGTGATGCGCCTCGATGGCGTGGATGACGGCGGGGTTTTCCTTGTACTTGCGGGCCAGCTCGACGCCGAGCTGGACGTGGCTGCCCTCCATCTCGTGGTCGACGGATTTGCCGAGATCGTGCAGAAGACCCGCTCGCTTTGCAGTGGCGACGTCGACGCCAAGCTCTGCGGCCATCAGGCCGGACAGATGCGCCACCTCGATCGAGTGGTTGAGCACATTTTGGCCATAGCTCGTACGGTACTTCTGGCGGCCGAGCAGCTTGACAAGCTCGGGATGCAGGCCGTTGACGCCG
>CAZJBT010000069.1:0-10972 GCA_964544345.1 uncultured Oscillospiraceae bacterium | reverse complement strand
CAAAAACGTATAATTTCCCTCCATTTTTGCCATTTTTCCGGCCGAAATCGCCTTGCCGCGTACCATTCAGGCTGGTATAATGATATAAGCATATAAGCATCCTGAAAGGAGGCGGCTGTATGAAGCGCGCTGTCAGTATTCTGCTTTGCATCGCCCTGGTGCTCTGTCTCAGCCCGGTCGCCAGCGCATCCGATATCACTTTCCTCGCGGTCAACGACAGCATCCCGATGACGCTGGCGGCGGATACGATGCCGTTTTACGCCAACAGCCTGCTCTACATCCCCATCAGCGTGTTCAATATTGCAGCGCTCGGCATCGTCCCGTTCTATGACAGCGCCGCGCGGGTGCTGACGCTCTACAACGACGTCCGCTCACTGACCTTCGATCTCGATGAGAGCACCATGACCAACGAAAACGGCACCATCTTCACCGTGCAGGTCATTGCGCGCGGCGGCACGCTATTCGTACCCGCGCTTTACTGCGCATATCATTTTGGTCTGAGCATCTCGTTCCTGACCAGCCTGGGCGGCTACTCCGTCGTCCGCTTCACGACTGGCAGCCAGGTCTACGACGACGAACTGTTCATTGAGAAGGCCAACAATTTGATCGAATACCGTGCAAGCCAGTATCTCGACTCTCTCACCCCACAGGGCGGCAGCGAAAACGAGAATGAAAACGGAACAGGAACTGTCGACGAACAGCCAAATCAACCGGCGACGACAGACCCGCCGCAGAATGAGACGGAACCGGATCCGCCCGTGGAAACACAGCCTGCCGTACTCTATCTCGCCATCACCAACGCAGACGGCATGGCAGGCACATTGGAAGCGCTTGAGCGCAGGAGCCTGCATGCCGCATTCTTCTTTAGCGCAGACGAGATCGAATCGCATACCGACCTGATCTTACAGCTCTATGCCGCAGGCCATACCATCGGGCTGGTCGCGGACGGGAATGAGGCAGAAGCCAACGAGCTGCTTGACCGGATTCTAAAGACCAAGGCGCTCTGCATGCTGGCCACAGACGGAGAAAGCAGCTTGAGCGAAGCCGGTATTATCTTTTCCGCAGCCGCCGAGCAGCCGTCGCTGGCCGATGCACTGCTGATCGAGGGCACGCCACAGCTCTATCTGGTCGACAGTTCGGCGCTGGCCGGCCTTTTGGCTGCGGCAGATGCGGCGAATGCGAAACTGCCGCAGCTACGCGAGACGACGAAATTCTGATACATAATTTGTACAGTCTGGAAGCTCCTTGCACAGCCTTCGCCGCGCCCTGTGCAATGTGTGGATATGATCTAAAATCTGTGATTTCTCACAAGCTAGCTTCTGCGTTCGCGTTGCTTCCTTTGCAGCCGAAAGCCAGCGAAAAAAACGGCGCAATAGAGCCATAAACGCAAAAAAGCGCCCGCCCGACATCAAGTCGGCCGGGCGTTCTTTCTTTTTACAGATTTTTTTACAGATTATTGATCTCTCGGATGAAGTGGCAGGCAGTGAAGTGCTCCGGCAGAACCTCTTCGTATTCCGGCTGCTTCTCCCGGCAGATATCCTTGGCATACGGGCATCGGTTGACAAACCGGCAGCCGGGCTTCGGATTGATCGGGCTGGTCAGCTCGCCCTGCATAATGATGCGCTCCTGCTTGATATTGATATTCGGAACAGGGATCGCAGAGAGCAGACCCTTCGTATAGGGGTGCAGCGGGTTCTCAAAAAGCTTCTTGGAGGGGCATTTTTCGACCATCGTGCCGACATAGAGCACCATGATGTCATCCGAAATGTGGCGGACGACCGACAGGTCATGCGTGATGAACATGTAGGTCAGACCCTTCTCCTCCTGCAGATCCTGCAAAAGGTTCAAGATCTGTGCCTGAATGGAGACGTCAAGCGCCGAAACAGGCTCGTCACAAACAATGAACTTCGGATTGAGCGCCAGTGCACGGGCGACGCCAATACGCTGACGGCGGCCGCCGTCAAGCTCATGCGGATAGGAATAGGTCAACCGGCGCGCCAAGCCAACCGTATCCATCAGTTCGGCAACACGCTTGTTCAGATCCGCTTTCGCCTTGTAGACGTGGTTGATCTGCAGCGGGTCGGCAATCTGCGCCCAGACAGACTTACGAGGATCGAGCGAGGAAAACGGATCCTGGAAGATGATTTGCATCTTCCGGCGCAGCTCCTTGCGCTCATGCTTCTTTGCATGCGTGATATCCTTTCCCTCAAAGAAGACGTGTCCGTCGGTGGCCTCATTCAGGCCGATGATAGCACGACCCAGCGTGGACTTGCCGCAGCCAGACTCGCCGACTACGCCGAGCGTCTTGCCGGCTCCCAGCGTGAAGCTGATGTCGTCACACGCATGCAGCAAACCGTTTTTTGTTTTAAAATACTTTTTCAGGTTTTTGACTTCCAGCAGCTCGCTCATGCTTCAGCGGCCTCCTTTCCTTGGCAGTAAATGCAACGCACAAGGTGACCGGGCGCAACTTCGAGCAGCTCCGGCGCCGTCTGCTTACAGGCCTCTGTCGCGTTCGGGCAGCGCGGATTGAACTTACAGCCCTCCGGCAGATCGGTCGGATCCGGCATCAGGCCTTCGATCGGCGTCAAGCGGTCGACGTCCTTATCCAAGCTCGGCAGCGAGCCGAACAGACCCTTAGTATAGGGGTGCTGCGTCTCATTGAAAATATGCTGCAGCGTACCGAATTCCACGATCTCGCCGGCATACATGATGGCAACACGGTCACAGGTTTCCGCCACGACGCCAAGGTCGTGCGTGATCAGGATCATCGACGTGCCGCGCTCATCCTTCAGCGCTTTGATCATGTTCAGAACCTGCGCCTGGATGGTCACGTCAAGCGCAGTCGTCGGCTCGTCCGCAATGAGCAGCATCGGGTTGCAGGCCAGCGCGATGGCAATGACCACGCGTTGCTTCATACCACCGGAGAACTGATGCGGATACTCGTCTGCGCGCTCAGCCGGGATACCGACCGTCTCGAGCATCTCGCCGGCGCGAACCAAGCTCTCCTGCCGCGTGCAGTCGTTATGCAGATGGATCATCTCAGCGATCTGGTCGCCGACCGTCAGGACAGGGTTCAGCGCGGTCATCGGATCCTGGAAGATCATCGAGATCTTGCCGCCGCGTAGCTCGCGGAGCTGCTCGTCCGACATTTTCAGGATATCCTCGCCCTCGTAAAAGATCTCGCCGCCGAGGATCTTCCCGGGAGGATCCGAAACAAGGCGAAGAATACCGAGCGCGATGGTCGTTTTGCCAGCGCCGGTCTCTCCGACCAAGCCGAGCGTTTCGCCTTTCTCAACCGAGAGACTGACATTGTTGACCGCTTTGACAACGCCGTCAGAGGTGATGTAATGGATCGTCAGATCCTTGATTTCAAGCTGTTTCATTCCAATGCCCCTCCCCTTACTGTTTCAGCTTCGGGTCAAGCGCGTCGCGCAGACCATCGCCGAAGATGTTGAAGCCGAGCATGGTAAGTGCAATGAAAATCGCGGGGAACGTGATCATCGGCCAGAACTCACGGATGAACTCACGGCCAGCGTTGAGAATCGCGCCCCACTCCGGGGTGGGCGGCTGAACGCCAAGGCCGATGAAGCTCAGGCTCGAGATCATCATGATGTTGCCGCCGAGACGCAGCGAGGTATCGACGATGATCGGCGCCAGGCAGTTCGGCAGGACATGTGTCAGGATCGTGCGCATCGTACCGGCGCCGCAGGCCTGTGCGGCCTCAATATACTCCTGGTCCCGGATGGAGAGCGCCGTTGCACGCATCATACGGCAGCTCGGTGCGATGCCGCTGATCGCAATCGCGATCGCAGTTTGCCAGACACCGCCGCCGAGCAGCGCCGAGACGCAGACAGCGAGCAGCGTACCGGGGATCGCCTGCAGAACGTCGATCAGACGCATGATGACGGTATCGGTCTTGCCGCCAAAGTAACCGGACAACGCGCCGATGATGCTGCCAAGACCGACCGAAATGATAACCGCTAGGATCGAAACAAGCAGCGAAATTCGGCCGCCGTAGATCAGCCGGCTGAGGATATCGCGGCCATAGTTATCCGTACCGAGCAGATGTTTGGCGTTCGGCATCTGGAACCTGTTGGTCAGATCGATCGCGTCATATTTGTACGGCGCCAAGAAATTTGCAAAGACCGCTATCAGGATAAGAATCAGGACAATGATCATGCCAAGCATCGCAAGCTTATTTCGGCGCAGGCGTCTCCAGACGTCCGCCCATTGGCTGCGCTTTTTCACTTCCTCCGTTCCGGGCGCGGTCACGGTTTCCGTCTTTGCGCTCATGCGGCTTTCACCTCCCCTTCCGCCGATTTCTTCTCAATTTTTTTCTTCTTCGAGCTGGCGAACTGCGCCTTGACGCGCGGGTCGACAGCCGCGTACATCAAATCCACAAGCACCATCAGGATGCTCATGAACGCAGAGAGTACGAAGGTGATACCCATGACCTCAGGGTAATCGCGGGTATTGATCGCATTCACCATCAGCATGCCCATGCCCGGGATCGAGAAGATCGACTCAATGATGATCGAGCCGCCCAAGATCATGCTGAACTGCTGGCCAATCACGGTAATGACAGGGATCAGCGCATTCTTCAGCGCATGCTTAAAGATGATATTTTTCTCTTTCAGGCCCTTGCTGCGCGCGGTGCGGATGTAATCCTGACGGATGACCTCCAGCATGGACGAACGCGTCATACGGGCGACGGCCGCAACCGGCATCAGGCCGTTGCAGACCACAGGTAAAATATAATGCTTCCAGCTTGTCAAGCCGCTGGCCGGCAGCCATTTCAGTTTTAGCGAGAATAGAAGGATACCGCCCAAGGCTAAGACGAAGCCGGGAATTGCCGCAAGAATAACCGTCAGCGTAGTGACGGTATAGTCCAACGCCGAATATTGCTTGACTGCGGAGAAAATGCCTAACGGCAAGGACAAGATAACAGTGAACAGGCAACTAAGAATACCGATCTTTAGCGTGACCAGGACGCGGTCGCCGATCTCATCGGAAACCGGCCGATTGCTGTAATAGCTGGTGCCAAGATCCATTTTGGTGACGACATCCCAGATGTAGATGCCAAGCTGTTCCAGATACGGCTTATCCAGCCCCATCTTGACCTCCTGGATCGCGTAGTCCTCTTCCGTGTAACCAACCGGAAGCTGGTTCGCGACCGGGTCGCCCGGCATGACAAAATTCAATGTAAAAACGATAATGAGAACGCCTAAGAGCACCGGGATCAACATCAGAAGGCGTTTGATCGTGTATTTTAACATAATGTTCCCTCCCCTGAATAGAAAACATGGGGGCGGAGGCACCGCCCCCCATGTTCTACACGTCAGGTGTTCGGCAAAATCGCCGACCTACGCTTCGATCAACCTACTTCGATGTAGCGAAGGTTTACCTGATAGACATCGTTGATGCGGGTCGACTTTACCGCTCCGTGGTAAGCAAGACCAACGTTCCACTCGCAGACCGGAACGACGGAGTAGTCATTGTAGAGATAGTCCTGCAGCTCAGAGTACGCTTCAGCACGCACGGCCGGGTCAAAGGTATAGATACCGTTGTCGATCAGGGTGTTGATCTCTTCGCCCATGCGAGCTGCGCAGTAGAAACTCTGCGCGTTCCCCAAGTACTGCAGCAGTGTGTACGGATCGCCGGATGCATTTGCATTGTTGTTGCAGACCATGATGAAGTCAGTCGAACGATCGGTTTCCCACATACTGATGCAGGTCAAGGTATCATAGACCTCGAGGTTGACCGTAATACCGATCTCGGACATATAGGCGGCAAACCCTTCCGCGATCGTTGCTGCTACGGTACCGCTGTTGACGACCCAAGTCAGCGTGACGTCGGTCAGGCCGCTTTCCTCCATGCATTGCTTTGCATATTCCGGATCATAGGTGTAGGCATGTCCCGTGACGCAGTACTGTGAAGATTGTGGGAGGACGGACTCTGCCGGCGAGTAAAGGACGCCATAGCCCAGCTCAGCCAGAGCGTTCCAGTCGGCGCCGTAGCAGATGGCTTTCCGGAGGTTTTCGTTCTCAAAAATAGGGTTGCCGCTCACATCGAAGTCCATCACGAGCAACGCAACACAGTTGGAACTGACGGACTGCGCGGTGCCCAGGGAGGAATCGTTAATGACGCGCTCCATACTGGTGGTACTCAGCGCCAGGGCGAGATCGAGCACACCGTTTTCGTAGTCGACCATCATTGTGGTTTCGTCGGTATACTGCAGGCAAGTGATCTTGTCCGAATACGCGTAAGCGGTGGTGCAGTATTCATCGTCACCCCACCAATCGTCGACCTTCTCATAGACGGTGGAAACACCGATCTCATACTCAGTCGCGATGTACGGGCCGGTTCCATTGGCCAGTTCCGGATCGAACCAATCGAAGTTCTCCTCGCCGCCGTTCTCCTCGATCCAGCTTTTTTCAAGGATACCGCCGGCGGAGAGCTGATACTGCCACGCGCCAAACGGCATGTTGAACGGGATATTGAGCGTCAAGCCGTCATCAGAGATTGTGGCGCTTTCGAGATCTGTGTATTTCGCCCAGTTGGCCGCGTTCAGCGGGGACAGGGCGTTGCGCTCAAATGAATACAGGAGATCCTCCGCAAGGAGCTGATCGCCGGTTCTGTTGAAGACGACGCCCTCCTTGATGGTTACATGCGCGACGTTGTCCTCGTCTATACTGTAGTCGGACAGAACCTCGCTTGTCCATTCGCCGTTGTCCGGGTTAATGAAGAACAGTCTGTCAAAGAGCAGGGTCATGCACGAGCCACCGACATCTGTGCTGAAGCCGGAAGTGGCGTCGAAGTGACCGATAAACTTTGAAGACAAGCTGCCGATGGTTAACTCAGTATAGACATGCTCGGCCTTGTCGACCTTTTCGCCCTGAC
This sequence comes from uncultured Oscillospiraceae bacterium, assembly GCA_964544345.1. GTDB lineage: Bacteria > Bacillota > Clostridia > Oscillospirales > Oscillospiraceae > CAKTOF01. The sequence goes on along the minus strand of CAZJBT010000069.1, from coordinate 4,072 downwards.
CGCCTAAACCCGCGGCACCTTCCACCGCGCCGGATTCAGGAGCCGTATCCGAATTGCCGCCATTCTCAGACGGATTGGCAGTGTCGTTCGGGGTTTCTACGTTTCCGCTATCCGAAGAAGGCGTGTCCTCATCCGCGCCGCCGCAGGCGACGAGAGCGAACACGAGCGAAAGCGCAAGCAGAAGGGCAAGGATGCGTTTTTTCATGTTTCATTCTCCTTTTCTAATAATGTTTTGAAACAGGGATGTGCGCTGGCTGCCCGCGGCAGCCGGGGGTATTACCCGGCGGTTCTCCTCCGCCGAAATAACCACAGAAATCCACTATAAAAGCAACTCCATTATAACCGCATTCGTGATTTTTTGAAAGGCCGCTTTTCGTAAAAAAGCCATCGATTCTATGCAGATTGCAAATCGTTTTTATGCACATTATCCAATCCGTTCGACCATTCGGCTCCATTTTCGCGGATCATTTCGATAGTACGGCGGACGTCCGAGGCATCCACCGCCGCCGTTCCGACTATATCAACTTTAGCGCGAACGCGCCGCGAAGGGAAACAGCAAAATCTTAGAACCCCTACACAAATTTTTCTCCCGGACAGAACTGTGTGCGTTACCGTCCGCTCAGCCGGTTTCCTCTTCCCCATCCTGCGGCGTAAGATCGTCAAAGCGCTCTGACTTCGGCGGCATTTTGAACCCGTTGGCAAACGACGGCTGGGGATGATAAAAGATGCGGAACGCCACGACCAGCAGGATCAGCGTCAGCGCGGCCAGTACGACCGGGAAATCGCCGAGCAGCGTGTTGTCGGAGGAACCGACGATCTTGACCCGGCCGTCCTCCTCCCCCGTCAGGCAGCCGGCTTGGATAAACGATGCCATCGCGTCGAGCACCGTGCCGCCCGGCGTTTCATACGCCACCGGCCCGGGGCCGTAATCGCCGGCGAAAAAGCCGGCTACAGAGGCCACTCGAAGCACAGTCTGATCGTCGCGCGGATCCAACTCGTTTCCGTCCGAATCCGTAAGCCTGGAGATCCGCTCCCCGACCGGCGCGGAAACGTCGCAGCGGAAGGAGAAGCCTGATATCTGCGGGTAGCCGTCATAGGCGGACGCTTCATAATCGATGTACTGCTGCTCGTCGACCGTGAGATGGGACATGCACTGCTCGAGCAGCGCGCAGAGCTGCTTCGGCGTCAATTCCGCCACGGCCAGCGGCTCATCGGCGGAAAAAATCAGCTCCAGCCGGCTCCAGGTGACGTCGCCGGCGATCAGATTGTTGCAGATCAGGCCGCCCGGGATGATGCTCAGCTCCGTGCCGGCCGCCATGCAAACCGCGTCGGCCACAGCGTTGCCCAATCCCGTTTCCGCGCTGCGCGAATCCGGGTCGATGACGCCGGTATAGCGCGTACCGGCTCGACCGATCACCTCGTCCGCGTCATACGCGAATGCGCCGGCCGCAAGCAGCTGCGCCAGGAACAGGCACAGCACGGCGCGGCACAAGCTCAGTCTCCAGTTGTATTTCTGTTGGATCATGCCGATTCCCTTCTACGAAAAAGTTGCTCAAGGCTCTGTGCAACAGTATAGAGAATTTTAAATGAATTGTAAAGCGTTCACTTTTTTTGGCAAACGGCTTTTTTTCAGAACGATTCTGCGGTATGATAAGAGCAGCTTTTGAGGAAGGAAGTGTCTGAAATGACTGACAGTATTTCATTTATCGGCGCAGGCAGTATGGGCGGCGCGATCGCGGAGGCCGTCTGCCGCACAGTGGATCCGGCGCGGGTGACGGTCTATAATCCAACATTTACCAAATCGGAGGCGCTCGCCGCCCGGACAGGCTGCCGCGCGGTTCGCAGCCCGGAGGAGGCCGTCCGCGCCGGCCGATATCTCGTGCTCGGCTTCAAGCCGCAGATCTTCGACGAGGTCGTACGCGGCCTGCTCCCCTACCTTGCCGCCTGCTCCGCCGCGGGCGAGGAGAAGGTGCTCGTCTCCATCGCCGCCGGCGTTTCGCTCGCGCGCATCGAGGGGCTGCTCGCCGAATCCGGGCTGTCGCTCCCCGTCGTCCGGGCGATGCCGAACACGCCGGTCGCCGTCGGTCAGGGGCTTGTCCTGCTTTGCCCGAACGCGAGGGTCGAGGACGAGACGTTTCGCAGCCTGACGGCGCTTCTGGCGGGCTGCGGTCTGATCGATCGAGCCACGGAGCATGAGATCGACCTTGGCATGTCGGTCTTCAGCTGCTCGCCCGCCTTTGTCTATATGTTCATCGAGGCCATGGCCGATGGGGGCGTGCAGATCGGCCTGCCGCGGGAGAAGGCGCAGCGCTATGCCGCGCAGGCCGTGCTCGGCTCGGCCGCCATGGTATTGCGCAGCGGCAAGCACCCAGGTCAGCTCAAGGACGAGGTCTGCTCGCCCGGCGGCTACACCATCCGCGGCGTACACGCACTTGAGCGTTCCGGCTTCCGCGCCGCGGCGGCCGAGGCCGTCGTCGCCGCGAGCGGCCAATGAGCGCAGAAAGCGGGGAGATCACATGACTCAAATCATTGCCGACAGCACCTGTGACCTTGCGGAGACGCTGCTGCGACCCTATTCGCTCTGCGTTCTTCCGCTGACCATCTCCGTGGACGGGCGCGACTACGCCGACGGCGTCGACCTCTCTGTCGCCGAGCTACACAAGCTGATGCGCCGGGGTATCTTCCCCGGGACAGCGCAGATCGCCTACGACACGATGCGGAGCTGTTTTGCGCGCTGCTGCGCAGACGGGATCGACTTTATCTACCTTGCCTTTTCCTCGGAAATGTCGGGCTGCTGCTCGCTCGCCCGCGTCATCATAGACGAGCTGCAGCCGCTCTACCCCGCCGTACGCATGACCGCGTTTGATACGCGCGGCGGCAGCAGCGCGACCGGCCTGATCGCGCTGCAGGCGCTGAAAATGGCGGCCGCCGGCGCACCCTATGACGATATCTTGGCCGAGATCACAGCGATGACCGGCTGTGTGGAGCACATTTTCTCGGTCGCCGATCTGAACTGGATGGTCAAGGGCGGTCGCATCGCCAAGCCGCTCGGCTTTGTCGGCAGCCGGCTGAGCCTGCGGCCTTGGCTCGACGTCGAGGGCGGACGCATGGTGGTCAAGGGCATTGTGCGCGGCACGAAAAAAGCAGTGGAGACCGTCGCGCAGGAGGTCGCGCGGCGCGCTGCAGCGTTTCCGGATCAGCTCATCGCCATCACGCACGCAGATGACCCAGACGCAGCGGCGAGCGTTCAGATGCAGCTCAAATCGCTTCTTCCCGCATGCCGCACCACGATCTGCCAGATCGGCGGCGTGCTGAGCGTCCACATCGGTCTCGGCGGCGTTGGCGTGTTCTTCTTCCGCGAGCGCACGCCGCGCTATTGTCTGACCGGCGAGGCGCTCGCTTGAGAAAAACGAGGCCGCTCCCGGATGGAAGCAGCCGCGCTGCGGAGCTGCAAAGAGCCTGTCAAGGGGAAATGTCAGGAAGCGTCACGCTGACAATACGAAGTGATTTCTGGCTTGTACAGCGTGGATCTATTTGTTATACTGAAATCGAAAAACAGTTAGACTTAGATCACCACATACGAGGAGGCACCATGACAAGTATGATCCGCGTGAGATCTGCGGCGGGAACGATGTATCTGAAAAGAATATTTTTTGTGTCCTTTGCTTGTTGATGCTATTGCTGTCAGCATGCGGCGGAAAGTCGCGCGATTTGGTCGATATGCAGTCTTGCATCGTGAAAACGGACGTGACGGAAGTGCGGGCAGTCGTCTGGGGAGATCGGACTTACGTTCCGTTTTGTGTTTCATCGGCAAGTGACCGAGGGGAACAAATAGGTTATGTTGACGGCGACAAGGATGACAGGATCAGCGAATACAAGGGGTATTCTACGGATGAATGGCTTATAAACTGGAGCCCGACGGACGGCGGCGCGGGAATCCTGATGAAAGAGCAGAGCGTGACGGATATCCCGGAAGGCTTGGAATCCGAATATCAATAAGCGTAAATATCAGTTTCATTGAAATCAAAGTGCAGAGTTTGATACAATTCAGCGATAGCCTTGCCGCTTGAAA
>CAZJBT010000068.1:0-11016 GCA_964544345.1 uncultured Oscillospiraceae bacterium | reverse complement strand
CTCCGGATCCACAGTGGCGATGTCCACGCCGCCCACCCGGATCGCACCCCCGGTGACGTCCCACAGCCGGGCGGCCAGCCGGGCGCAGGTGCTCTTGCCCGAGCCGGAAGGCCCCACCAGAGCGGTGACCTCACCCTCTTTGGCGGTGAAGGACACGTCGTGGAGCACCTCCTTTTCATCATAGGAAAAGCTCACATGCGCGAACTCGATGTCGTGGCCGCGGGGATGGAATTCCTCCGTGCCCTCGGCGATCGGCGTGTCATAGATCTCCATCATCCGGTTGGCGGACACCTGGGAAATAAACATCTCCGCGATCAGCGCCAGGCTCTGATCAAAGGGGGCATAGATCCGGGTGATGACCAGCAGAAACACGAACAGCAGCATAAAGTCGATGCTGCCGGAGAGGATCAGCCCGGCTCCCACCAGGATGGTGGTCGCCACGCCCAGGCGCATGATCACGCTGGCGGCATTGACGAACAAGCCGGTGGTCAGCTCGCCCCGGATGGTGACCTTCTCATGCTGGTCGATCCTGGCATTCAGGCCGGCCAGATAGCGCTCCTCCTGGTTCGTGGCACGGATCTCCCGGACGTTCTCCAGGGCTTCCTGGATGCCGTCGGACACCCGTAGGGCGGCCTTCTTGGTTGCCTCGGAGCTGCGGGCGGCAATCTTTCTGCTGCCGAACAGCAGTCCGAACGCCACCGGCACGCCCCACAGGCAGGCGATGGCCAGCCGCCAATCATAGACAAGCAGGCACACTGCGACGATGGCCGTGGAAAGGTAGGCTCCGTACAGATAGCCCAGCACATGCGACCAGACGTGCTCCATCCGGTTGACGTCTCCCATCAGGGTCTCGGTCAAATCGGCCAGATCCCGCTTGCCGAAGTAGCCCAGGGGCAGCTTGCGCAGCCGCTCGGCCAAGCTCAGACGGGTGGCCTTGACCTCGCCGTACACCAGGCCATAGGTGGCACGGTACTGCTGCAGGTGGGTGAGGAAGGACAGCACCAGAAACGCCGCAACCAGGGCGCAGCCCAAAACCGGGTCAGGCAGAGGCGCTCCATCCGTCAATGTTTCCATAAAGCTCAGCATGACCAGGTACAGAACGCCCATACCCGCCATGACCACCAAGTTGACGATCACCGTCCAAAGCGCGCCCTTTTTCGTGTTCTTCACGCCCTGGTCGGTGAGGGCATATTTGCGTTGGAAGTTCTTTCCGAACATATATTTCGCCTCTCTTTCACTGCTCGCTGGTGATCTTCCACTGGACAGCCTGGTTATAGTCCGCCCACATCCGGGCGTACAGGCCACCGGCGGCCACCAGCTCTTCGTGGGTGCCCTGTTCCACTGCCTGCCCCTTGTCGAGCACAATGATCTTGTCCGCGCCCACGACGGTGGACAGCCGGTGCGCAATCATGATAACGGTACGGCCCTTTGTCAATACAGCAAAGGCCTTCTGGATCAGCACCTCGTTCTCCGGGTCAGCAAAGGCAGTGGCCTCGTCGAGCACGATGATGGGAGCGTTCTTCAGAATGGCGCGAGCCAGGGCAATGCGCTGCTGCTCGCCGCCGGACAGATAGGTGCCCTCGGTGCCGAGCTGGGTGTCCATACCCTGGGGCAGCTTCGCCAGGATGTCGCCGCACTGAGCGGCCTCCAAGGCGCCAAGCACCTCCTCCCGAGTGGCCTCCGGCCTGGCCGCCCGGACGTTTTCCAGAATCGACACCTTGAACAGGCGGCTGTTCTGGAAAACAAAGGCGATCTGATCCATGAGTACATGGGGGTCAATCTGGCGCACGTCCACGCCTCCGACCTCCACCACGCCCTCTGTCACATCCCAAAACCGGGGGATCAGGCTGGCAGCGGTCGTCTTACCACCGCCGGACGGACCCACTAACGCCACGGTCTGCCCTGATTCCGCCGTGAAGGAGACATGGGACAGAGCCGGAATGTCCGCCCCATCGTAGGTGAAGGTCACATCCCGGAATTCCACCCGGTTCCCCTGGGGCTGCTGCGGCCGCTCCGGGGCGTTCAAGACAGGTGCTTCCATCACCGGGGCGATGCGACCCAGGGCGGTGCTGGCCAGCATCATGCCGGAGGCCGCAAACATGATTCGAGCCAACGCGGTGGAGATGATGGCGGAAAAGACCGCATAGAAGGCAAAATCGGTGACAAACCCGGCAAGGTTGCCGCCCGCCAGCGCCCCGGGCGCCAAAAACAGAGTCACCGGCACCAGAAACACAAACGCCCCCTCTGTGAAGGTCAGGTTGACCGACTGCGGCACCCGGCACACGTCCGCCTGCCAATACTCGGCTTTTGTGCTATAGTCCTCAATGGCCTGCTGAAACGCCTTGAAGGAATACACTGTCTGCTGGAAGATTTTCACAACCGGAATGCCCCGGACATATTCGGTGCCCGCCTTGGTGATACGATCCAGGGCAGACTGATACTCTGCCATGATCTGCGCGTTTTTTCCGCCCATCATGGAGAACATGGCAGCCACGGAGATCACCGCCGCGAGCAGACAGGCTGCACCCATCCGCCAGTCGAACACAAACATCAGCACCACCATGGCCACAAACATCACGATGGTGCCCACAATATCGGCCAGATTGTGAGCCAGCAGCGTCTCGGTATCCGCCGCGGCCGCATCCAGCCGCCCGCGGATCAGGCCGGAGGCATTGGCATCAAAGTAGCCCAACGGCGCGTGCATCATGCGGGCGATGCCCCGCTTGCGGATATTGGCTGCCGTGCGAAAGGCAGCCAGGTGGGTACACATGAGCCCCGCAAAGTATAAGACGATACCCGCCATGGCAGCGGCAAAGGCCAGCCAGCCGTACCGGGCAATGCTCTCGGCCTCTGTCCAATGGGGCGCCACGGCGATCAAATCTCGAGCCGCCAGCCAGATGCACAGATATGGCGCCATGCTTAACAGCATCGAGATCCCGGACAGGAGCAGCCCCAAAAAGGTCAGCCCCCGGTAGCTGTCCGCATATCCCAGCAGCACAGCCAAGTCGCTTTGTTTCTTTTGCTTCATAAAAAGACCTCCTTTGAAGTTAGTGTTAACTAACTTTCATGCAAAAAAGATAGGGCTAATTCCCTATCAGGTTCAGCCACCCGGCGGTGTAAAACGCCCGAAGCTGGCTCACGTCCCGCATGGCCTGTTCATAGGGCATGTCGTGGATCACCACTTCAAAAATTCCATTGAACATCCCACTGGCGATGATATGGCACAAGGAGCGATCCAGCGCCGGCACATTCCGACCCAGACGGCGGAGCACGTCCATGTAGCGCAGGGTATAGTCGACCTCCTGCTCGACCATGTTGTGGACAAAGTGCTCATAGCTGGTGCCCTCCGCCTTGCACAGCAGCAGCTTCACCGGCTCGCGGTGGGCGCAGATATACGCCACCATCCAGTCCACACACGCGCTCGACTCCACCCCCATGTGCTCGGGCTGCTCGTCCTCGGGCAGCTCAGCGAAAGAGATCTGAGCCTCCATGAACTGACCCATCAGGGCTGCGGCGTGAGGCTCCACGATAGAGGCGAACAGCGCCTCTTTGCTGGAGAAGTAGCCGTAGAAGGCGCCGGTGGTCACTCCGGCGTTTTTGACGATCTGCCGCAGAGAGGCTCCCAGGAATCCCTTGTCCAGGAATTCTGCCAAGGCGGCCTGCTGGATTTTTTTCAATGTAGCAGTCGATTTCTCTTCCATGGCGGCCTCCATATAACAGTGATATATAACAATGTTATGATACGCCGTACCTGCTATCTTGTCAAGGGGAATTTTTCCGGTTTCCCCGCCGGCTTCCGAACGCCGGTGACCGGAACTGCAACCTGCCGCCAGAGGCGGCCTGCATGCGTCGCAATTCGCGATGCATGCTCCAAAAAACGAAGCAAGCGCTCACGCGGATGTACGCCGTGAAAATGGGCGGTTGTGTAAGCATGTCAGGGTATCGTTTCGTAAGGCGCCAGCACACAGCAGGGAGGAATCCAAGCGCTTGTGTTGCACCCAGCAAAACGCCTACTCTCTTCCCGCGAAAATTCGCACTCCACGCCAGCATCTGCCGCGTCCTCGCTGCCTCCCGCCAATCGCAAATTGCCGCCGCCCATTGCGAGCGTCCGCCTTGCGAACGCTGCGACGCTTTTCGCTGCGATGCCTTCGTATCGCTGCGGGCGCCGAAAGCGACGCGTTTTGCGGCTTTCCGCGCGCGAATTAGGGCGCTGTGGGGCGGAGGTTCGCATGGCCAAGGGCAGCGGGCGGGGATGCACAGGCATAGAAAAAGAGAATCCCGGCGTGAATGACCGAAATTCTCTGTAAAATGCCGTTATTTTGAGTGGGAAGGTTAGGGAGTTTTAGTTGGAGGGGTTACAATCAAATCGAGAGCTGCTCATTTCCAGAAAACTCCAGTCCAAGATGCTCGTATGCCAGGCTCGTGACGGCGCGGCCGCGCGGTGTGCGCGTCAAGAAACCGAGCTGCATCAGGTATGGCTCGTAGACATCCTCAAGCGTCACAGCCTCCTCGCCGATGGTAGCTGCAAGCGTCTCCAGCCCGACCGGCCCGCCGCCATAGTGGCGGATGATCGCGGTCAGCATGCGCCGGTCGATGGCGTCAAGGCCAAGTGCATCGATCTCCAAGCGGCTGAGCGCCTCGTTCGCAGTTTGCTCTGTAATAACACCGTCGCCGAGCACCTGCGCAAAATCACGTACGCGGCGCAGCAGACGGTTGGCAATGCGCGGTGTGCCGCGGCTGCGCGAGGCGACCTCACGCGCGCCCTCCGGATCGATCGGCATATTCAGCAGCGCGGCCGAGCGCGAGACGATGCGCGACAGCTCTTCCGTCGTGTACAGCTCCAGCCGCAGGGAGACGCCGAAGCGGTCGCGCAGTGGGCTGGAAAGCTGCCCCGCGCGCGTCGTCGCGCCGATGAGCGTAAAGCGCGGCAAATCGAGCCGGATGGAATTGGCCGACGGCCCCTTGCCGATGATGATATCGATGGCATAATCCTCCATGGCGGGGTACAGGATCTCCTCGATGGCACGGTTCAAACGGTGGATCTCATCGATGAACAGCACGTCGCCCGGATTGAGGTTGGTCAACAGCGCGACCAGATCGCCCGCTTTTTCGATCGCCGGGCCGGAGGTCACACGCATGCTCACCCCCATCTCGTTCGCAATAACGCCGGCCAGCGTCGTCTTTCCGAGACCCGGCGGGCCGTAGAGCAGCACATGGTCGAGCGGCTCGCCGCGCCGGCGTGCCGCCTCGATATAGACGGAGAGATTCTCCTTTGCTTTCTCCTGGCCGGTATAGTCGGCCAGCGTTTTCGGACGGAGCGAGGCTTCGCCCTCGTCCTGAGCCGTTAGGCTGGCCGTGACAATCGGACTTTCAAACTCGCCTTCAAATTCAATGCTCACACGCGCACCTCCTTATAGGCTGACCAAATTGCGCAGCGCACGCTTCACGATCTCCTCGACCGGAAGCGTCATATCCACGCCGCGCAGCGCGGCGCCGATCTCCGACTGGCTGTAGCCGAGCACAGCAAGCGCAGCCGACGCCTCTGCCGCCGCGCCGCCGGCGGCCGGCTGCATCGGTGCGCCCTCCGAGCCGCCGGAGAAGTCAAGCTGCGCACTTCCGAGCTTATCCTTCAGCTCAAGAATGATACGCTGCGCGAGCTTTTTGCCCACTCCCTGTGCCGCGACCAACGCCTTTTCATCCCCAGTCAGAACGGCGAGGGTGAAATTCTGCGGCGTCACTGCGGACAGGATCGCAAGCGCCGCCTTCGGCCCGACACCGGAAACGCCCAGCATGAGCCGGAAGCAGTTCAGTTCCTCGCGTGTCGAAAAGCCGTAAATATCAAACGCATCCTCCCGGATGTTGCAGTGCGTGTAGACACGGCAGGGCTGACCCTGCTTCATCTGCGACTGCGTATACGTCGAGGTGCTCACCGCGTAGCCGACGCCGCCGCAGTCGATGACCGCAAGGCCGGCGTCGAGCAGCGCAACGGTGCCATTTAAATAATAAAACATTCCTTCACCCACCAATCGTCGTCAGAAGTGAGGTCGCCGACCGGCTGTGGCAGAGCGCAATTGCCAGCGCGTCGGCGGCATCGTCCGGACGCGGCACGCTCTCCAACTTCAGAAGCCGCCTGGTCATATCCATGACCTGATGCTTGGTCGCGCCGCCGTAGCCGACGACCGCCTGCTTCACCTGCATCGGCGTGTACTCACAGATCGGCACGCCATATTCCTCACACGCGAGCAAAATGACGCCGCGTCCATGCGAAACGCCGATACCGGTCGTGATATTCTTGCTGAAAAACAGCTCCTCAATCGCGATGGTCTCGGGCTTTGCCTTCCTCAGCAGCGCCGTCATGTCGTCGTAGAGCTGCTTGAGCCGGCGCGGGAAAGGCGCCCCAGCCGGCGTGGTGATCGCTCCATAGGCCAGCACGGTCTGTGCGCCGCGCGCTGACTCGATCAGTCCAAAGCCCGTCGTCGCATAACCCGGATCGATTCCCAAGATCCGCATAGCGCTACAGCCCCAACACGATGCCGCCCACCGCGCCGAGCGCGATGAGAACGATCGGGTGCACCTTCTTGAAGATCAGCCGCACGACAAAGATCACCGCGAACAGCGCGAGCGCCCGGAGCGAAACCATATTCACCCAGTCGAGCGCTTTCACCGCCTCCCAGTTCAGCAGAGCGACCTTCACCACGGAAAAGCACGCCGCCGCGACCAGTCCCACCGAGAGCGGCCGGAGGATCGACATGGAGCTGTCCACAAAGCGGTTCTCGCGGAACCGCGTCAGCAGGCTGGCGATCAGAATGATAACGATGACCGACGGCAGCACAAGCGAAAATGTCGCCACGACGCCGCCGAGCAGCCCGGTCGCATTGATGCCGGCGTAGGTCGCCATATTGACGCCGATGGGGCCGGGCGTCGACTCGGAGACGGCGATCATATTCGCCAGCTCCTCCTCGGTGAACCAGGTATAGCGCGCAGCCATATCGTACAGGAACGGCAGCGTCGCAAGGCCGCCGCCGATGGAGAACAGGCCGGTCTTAAAAAACTCCCAGAACAGCAGCAGATACGTCATTTCTCCGTCCCTGCCTTTCTGCACAGCCCCAGCGCGATGCCGAGCACAATGGCGCAGACGACCAAAATCACCGGAGACAGGCCAAATACGACAGTCAGCGCGAAGGCGATCGCACATACGACCAGGCCGAGCGCATCCTTCACGCCGGATCGGAACAGCTTCGCCACCGCAAAGATCACCAGCACACAGACCGCGACGCGGATGCCGCCGAACGCATGCTGCACGGCCTCGATCTCGGCAAAGTTGCGCAGCACGAGCGCGATGACCGAAATGATAATGAGCGATGGCAGCACCAGCCCGACGGTGGCCAGGCATGCGCCCAGCACGCCGCAGCGCTTGAAGCCAACGAACGTGGCGGTATTGACCGCGATGACGCCCGGCGTACACTGGCCAATGGCGTAGCAGTCGAGAACCTCTTCCTCCGTGACCCAGCCGCGCTTTTCCACGACCTCACGCTGGAGCATCGGCAGCATCGCGTAACCGCCGCCGAAGGTCAAGATGCCGACCTTAAAAAACGAGACAACAAGCTGCATCCATTCTTTCATCGCGCGACCCTCACGAATTTGCGATCCAGTAGCAATAGCCAAGAAAACCGACTGCCACGATAGCGATCAGGATCCACGCCCAGACGAGCTGCCAGCGGGGACGCGGCTCATAATGCGGTTTTTCCTCTCCCGCCGGTTCGTCAGGCAAGCGTTCGCTCTCCTGATTCAGATCATGTTCCATGTTGTTCACCTCAGAGTGTATTGATCGCGCTGCCGCTCAGACAGCACAAGAGGCCTTGCCGCGCCGCGCGGCAAAGCTCGCCGTGCCGTTATTGTAGCACGAATGGCAGGTCTTTTACAACCAAAAATAAACGCGCGTCTGATCCGCACCCGTTTTACATGACAAAATCAAGCACAGCAAGTCGAATCAAGCGGCGTTTCTAACGGCGGGGATGAAATGGCGCGTCGGGCGCGGATCTTGCATGCCATGGCCGCGTTCGATGCCGCCGGCTCCCGTCTCGCCCCATGCAGGAGCGAACGATGTACTTCCATTCTGCTCCGAAGCAAGATTGCAGGCACATCGCCAACCGAGCGCCCGCAAAAGCCGCGGCCCGGAAGCATCGCTTCCAGGCCGCGATTCAGGTACCTGCAAAATCTGTCAAATATACCGCCCGTGCTCTCGTGAAAGCATCGCTTTTTCACGGGTTCAGCCGTCCATATTGGAGTAGCCCATCAGGAACTCGTCGACGGCGCGTGCAGCCTCACGACCCTCGTGGATGCCCCAGACGACAAGCGACTGGCCGCGGTGCATATCGCCGGCCGTGAAAACCTTCGGCACGCTGGTGGCGTAGCCGCCCGGCTCGGTGGCGACCACCGTACGCGGCGTCTGCTTCACACCGAACGCATCGGCCACATAGCTCTGACAGCCAAGGAAGCCTGCGGCGATGAGCACCATGTCGACCTTCCTCTCATAGGTGTCGAGATAGGTCATCTTGCCGCCCTCCCAACTCAGATTGGCGGCGGTAACGCCGTTCAGATTGCCCTTTTTGTCCATGTGGAATTCGGTGACGGTCGTATTGTAGACGCGCGGATCCTCGCCCTGGAGGTAGATGGCCTCCTCCTGGCCATAGTCGACCTTGAGGACATTCGGCCACTGCGGCCACGGGTTATTCTCTGTACGTTCGAGTGGCGGGCAGCCGAGCATTTCAAACTGCACGACCGATTTGCAGCCGTGGCGGATGCATGTGCCGACGCAGTCGTTGCCGGTGTCGCCGCCGCCGATGACGAGCACGCGCTTGCCCTTGGCAGAGATCGCTTTGCCGTCGGTCAGGCCGGAATCAAGCAGGCTCTTGGTATTCGCCCGCAGGAAGTCCACTGCGAAGTAGATGCCCTTCGCCTCCCGCCCCGGCAGCGCCAGGTCGCGCGGGTTTGACGCGCCGCAGCAGAGCACGACAGCGTCATACTGCTCCAGGATGTCTGCCGCCGGCACGTCGCGGCCGACGTCGGCGTTCGTTACGAACTCCACCCCTTCGCGCCGCATGAGGTCGAGCCGGCGCTCGACGACGGATTTGTCGAGCTTCATGTTCGGGATACCGTACATGAGCAGGCCGCCCGGACGGTCAAAACGCTCAAAGACCGTAACGCTGTGGCCGCGGCGGTTGAGCTGATCGGCGCAAGCCAGACCCGACGGGCCGGAGCCAATCACGGCGACCTTCTTGCCGCTTCGCACCTCGGGCACGATCGGCTCGACAAAGCCGTGCGCCCAGGCATACTCAATGATCGACAGCTCGTTGTTGTGCGACGAGACGGGCAGGCCATTCAGGTTGCACACGCATGCCTTTTCGCACGGAGAGGGGCAGACGCGGCCGGTGAACTCCGGGAAGTTGTTCGTCTTGCGCAGGCGGTAATACGCCTGCTTCCAATTGCCATGGTAGATGAGATCGTTCCACTCCGGGATCAGATTGTGCAGCGGACAGCCGGAGACGGCGTTGCCGAACAGCATGCCGGCCTGGCAGAACGGCACGCCGCAGTCCATACAGCGCGCAGCCTGTATGCGCTGTTCCTCCTCGGGGAGGAGCGTTTTGAATTCATTGAAGTTCTTGATGCGTTCTTCCGGGGGAAGCGAGGTGCAATCCACCCGTTCATAATCCAGAAATCCAGTTGGTTTTCCCATTGTGCTCCCCTCCTTACCCGCGGATCGCGTAAAACGCTTCAAACTGCGCCTGCTCGGTGCTCAGACCCTTTTCCTCCATCTGAATGACGGTCTTGAGCATCCGGTCATAGTCGATCGGGATGATTTTTTTGAATTTCGGCAGATACTCGGCAAAGTGCTCGAGAATGAGCCGACCCTTGACCGAGCCGGTCTCGCGGACGTGCTCAGAGATCAGCTCCTTGAGCTCCTGCACGTCATACTTGTTGGTGACGTCCTCGATCTTGATCATGCCCTTGTTGATGCGCTGGTAGGCCGTCGACTGCTCGTCGAGCAGGTAGACGATGCCGCCGGACATGCCGGCCGCGAAGTTCTTGCCCGTAGTGCCGAGAATGACGGCACGGCCGCCGGTCATATACTCGCAGCCATGGTCGCCCACGCCCTCGACGACCGCGTAGGCGCCGGAGTTCCGCACGCAGAAGCGCTCGCCCGCGACGCCGGCAATGAACGCCTTGCCGCTGGTCGCGCCATAGAGCGCGACGTTGCCGACAATGATATTCTCATCGGCCGCAAAGACCGCATCCTTCGGAGGATAGAGCACCAGCTTGCCGCCGGAGAGGCCCTTGCCGAAATAGTCGTTGCTGTCGCCCTCCAGTTTGAGCGTCAGTCCCTTTGGAATGAAGGCGCCGAAGCTCTGGCCGCCGCCGCCGGTGCAGCAGACAGTAAACGTATCCTCGGGCAGCGACTCGCCAAAGCGGCGCGTGATCTCAGAGCCAAAGATCGTACCGAGCGCGCGATCTGTGCTCGAAACGCGCAGCGAGATCGACTTCGGCTCTTGGGTGTTCAAGCTGTCTGCAAATTCTTTCAGCAGCACCCTCTCGTCGATCGAGTCGCGGAGCTGGAAGTCATATGCGTCATGCGGATCAAAGTGCTGCTTCGGCGCGCCGACGAACGGGTTGTCGAGGATAGCGGACAGATCGAGCAGATCGACGCGCCCCTGCGAAAGATCCGTGCGCTTGCGAAGCAGATCCGTGCGGCCGACCAGCTCCTCGATCGTGCGGACGCCGAGCTTGGCCATGATCTCGCGCAGCTCCTGCGCGATGAATCTCATAAAGTTGACGATATACTCGGGTTTGCCCTTGAAGCGCTTGCGCAGCTTCGGGTTCTGCGTCGTAATGCCGACAGGGCAGGTGTCCTTGTTGCACACGCGCATCATAACGCAGCCCATCGTGACGAGCGGCGCGGTAGCAAAGCCGAATTCCTCGGCACCGAGCATGCAGGCAATGGCCACGTCGCGGCCGCTC
>CAZJBT010000067.1:0-11075 GCA_964544345.1 uncultured Oscillospiraceae bacterium | reverse complement strand
GGTGTAACGGCCATATGCGCGCTCTGCGCGCATGGCCGGCATTTTTAATTCTCAGCGCGTCGGCGCACTGCGCCGACATGCGCGGGTATAATAGCTGCTTTGCAGCTATTATACCACAGCGTCGAAGCGCTGTCACCAGCGCGTTTTTGGGGTAGAGCACAAAAAGGCCGCTGCATATTGCAGCGGCCTGATCATTTCTTCGTATTACGCGCCCTTGAGCAACCAGCGGCCGCCGATCAACGCGACCTCGACACTGTCGCCCTCGGCCAGCGTCCCAGTCTGCACAGCGCCGGTCGTGACAGGGAATGGCTCGCCCGTCTCAAGCTGCGCCATCAGCTCGCCGTCCTCCGACGCGACGACCGTCGCGGTCAAATATTCGACCATCAGCACCAGATCCAACACACCGTCGCCGGTGTGGTCGACGATCGTGATCTGCACGTTCTCGCCGGCGCGCACCAGCGCGAGGCGCGTCGAGACGTTGTAATTGTAGTAGAACTGCGTATTCTCTCCGATCGTCATGTTGACGCGCAGCAAGACCTGCGCCAGATCCTCAAAGTTATCGAAGGTATAGTAGCCCTCATACGGGCTGTAGGTCGGGACACCGACGACCTCGCCATCGCGCGCGTATAAGACGATGTTACGGCCGAGCATTTCCATGCTGGTCGAAACCGGCAGCGCGCGGTGGTGCTCGAGCTGCGAGTAGCCCTCCTCGAGCCGGCCGTCGGTCGTGGTCATATCCGCGTATTCATTGGCAATGAGCAGCTCCGTATAGCGCACGACCCCGTAACGATACTCAAGCAGCGTCTGTGGGTTCATCAAATCATCGAGGTGATAGACCGGATTCCCAGCGGCGTCATACGAGGCGATCGCATAGCTCTGCAGCGCGTTGAAAATCAGCAGGCACGCGTTGTCGCGTGTGACGGGTTGGTCAAGATAGTCATAGAATCCGTCATAGATTCCGGCCTCCCACGCATCGGCATCGACACGGTCGGCCCAACCCGCGCCGACGTAATCCAGGGTGTCATAGCCAAGCACGCCGAGCAGGATCTTCGCCAGCGCGCGCGCAGTGATCGGCTCGTCGGGACGGAATGCGCCGTCGGAACCTGAGACGATGCCGCGCGACGCGCAGAAGTAAATATACGGCGCAAAGGCGCTGTCCGCCGAAACATCGGTGAACACGATGTCGCAGCCGCTGGACTGCGGGTCGTCGGTCATAAGCAAGGCGAGCATCTTGACCGCCGCCTGCCGTGTGATGGTATTGCGCGGACGGAACGTACCGTCAGGATATCCCTCGATCACACCCAGATCGCAAAGCATCTCGACCGCACCGATGTTGGAAATACGATCGCTGTCTGTAAAGTCCGGCGCCGCGGCAGCCGCCGTCACGCCCAGCACGGCGGTCAGCAGCAGCGTCAAGAAGAGAACACCAAGCCGTTTCATTGTAACGCGGCTCCTTTCTTTTCCTTAAAATTTCTTAAGATTACCACAAGTATACGGGAAAGAGCGTCTCGGGTCAACAGCCTGCCGCAAGTTGTAACACACTTGTAACCTTCAGACCGGTACAGTTTGACAAGCCGGAGCGGATTGGCTACGCTCATACTTAAACTCAGCGGTACATCCGTCAGAAAGGTTGATCCCTATGTCAGCAAAAAAGTATCACTACGTCCGAAAAACCTTCCGCTATCAGGGAAAGCGCTATGAGGTCACGGCAAAAACGGAGACCGAGGCGATGGAAAAATTGGCGCGGCTGAAGCTCCAGCTTGAGCAGGAGCCTCAGCCGGGTCAGGAGTTGACTGTCTCGGATTGGTATTGGCAGTGGCGCGCGCTCTACAAAGAAAACAGCGGTATCACCGCCAAAAGCCTGTCGTCGTATGACGAGGAATTCCGCAAGTACATCCAGCCGTCCATCGGCAGCAGTCGCCTGGCCGATGTACACTACGCCCACCTGCAGCATGTGCTCAACCAGGCCGCCGGGATGAGCTACTCACATCTGACTAAGATTCGCTCGCTGATGCAGCAGCTCTTTTTCCGTGCGCACCAGTCGCGTCTGATCCCCTACAATCCGGCAGAGGGGCTGCAGCTTCCCGCGTTCACGCGGAACGTACGCCGCTCTCTGACGCCGGGCGAGCGCGAGTGCTTTCTGCGCGTCGAGCCGACGGTACCCGGCTGCGATATCTACTACGCGATGCTGATGAGCGGCATGCGCCCCGGCGAGCTGGCGGTACTGCAGTGGGGCGACATTGATTTTGAGAAAAACGAGATCAGCGTCAGCAAGGCTCTTGAGAGCGGCTCTCAGAACAAGATCAAGGGCACCAAAACTACTGCGGGCAATCGGCTGATCCCGATGCGCCGGCCGTTGGCCGAGCGGCTGCGCCCGCGCTCGGGCGCGCCGGAGGCATATGTATTCACACGCCCGGATGGGATGCGTCACACCTCGAATTCGCTCCATAAGCTGTGGACGGAGCTGCGCGCGGCAATGGAAGCAGACCTTGCGTCGCGTGGGATGGAGCTGGCAGGAGACCTGGTACCGTACTGCCTGCGCCACACGTTCTGCACCGACCTGCAGAACGCGGGCGTTCCCATCAATGTGGCGAAGGAGCTGATGGGGCACAGCAGCATCTCCACCACTGCAAACGTCTACACGCACCGCAACAAGGACACGCTTCACAGCAACATCGCGCTGCTCGATAAAGCGGCCAAAAACACTCCGATCCCGCTGGTCAAACCGCGTCGAACCGGTGGAAAAAGCGACGGAAAAATACGAGAAAATTGGTGGAAAAATCAGCAAGGGAAGGCGGAAACGCCAGTAATTTCAATCATTCTGCAAATCGCGCCATCTGAAAAAGGTTCTGGCTCTGGTACTCGTGGTTGCCATGATGGCTACCTTCGCAGTCGGCGCCAGCGCCGCTTTCACCGATCAGGAGGAGATCAGCTATGATACGGCTGTCAGCGTCCTGACCGGCCTGGGGGTCATCAATGGCTACAGCGATGGCTCCTTCCGCCCGACTGACTCCGTCACCCGCGGCGCGTTCGCGAAGATGACGGCCTACGTCATGAACGGCGGCACCAACGCGGCTTCC
Organism: uncultured Oscillospiraceae bacterium; assembly: GCA_964544345.1. Taxonomy (GTDB): domain Bacteria; phylum Bacillota; class Clostridia; order Oscillospirales; family Oscillospiraceae; genus CAKTOF01. Next base: position 7,995 of record CAZJBT010000067.1, on the reverse strand, counting down.
AGCTACGGCACTGCCGCTGCTACTGCGTTCTCCGATGTCGCTGCCGATTCCACGTTCGGCAACTCCATCGGCTTCTGCACCAGCAAGGGCATCATCTCCGGTTACACTGACGGCACCTTCCGTGCTGCCAACAAGGTCACAGGTGTCCAGGCTGCCAAGATGCTCCTCGGCGCGCTCGGCTACAGCTCTGACATCGAGGGCTACACCGGCACCAACTGGTCTCTCAACGTCCTGAACGACGCGGAAGACGCCGGCCTGTTCACCGGCATGAGCTCGGTCGATCTGACCCAGCCTCTGACCCGCGAGCAGGCGGCTCAGATGATCTGGAACGCGATGCAGGCGACTATGGTCAAGTATGCGACCGGCGGCGTCTCCATCACCACGCCGGACGGCACGCAGGTTAGCACCGGCGCCTCCGCTGCGGAGCCGGTTGCGAACACTGCAGACAGCCAGTTCAAAGCAAACAGCTCCATGGAACTGGTCGAGAAATACTTCCCGAATCTGCAGACTGGCGCAAGCACCAACGATGAGTATGGCCGTCCGGGCATTGCTTATCGGCTCGGAACCAAGACGATTGCCACTGCGATCGAGACTCCGGCTGTCTCCTACACGTCTACTGTTACCGCTGGAAAGGTGTACTCCGACCTGAGCCTTTCGGCAACTGCTACGGCCATCCCCACGGTAGTGAATGCAGGGACTGTCAATGATAAGGGCACGACGACCCTGACGAAGGGCGACAACAAGACAGCTGTTGGCGGCAACGGCATTGTTACCGAGGTTTTCGTCAATGCTGATGGCACCCCGAAGAAGATTGTTGAGATTGCTCCGGTTGCTGCGACCGTGCTTTCTGTCTCCAGCCGCAATGCAACCCGTACTTCTGGCGCTTATACCCAGTATGGCATTGATACCACCGGCGATAACAGCGCTGATGTGACGATCAAGGTCTATTCCTCTGTTGTTAATGCCGATAACGACAAGGACACCGGCGTTGTCAACGGTACCGTTGCAAAGGGCGACACCGTCCTGTTCTATAAGACTACTGCCACGAACTATGTCACTGCGCTGACTCCGGTTACTGGCGCTGTCACGGCGAAGACTTCTGCCGGCGTCTACACGATTGGCGGCGCCGCTTATGAGCTTGCTGCTGCGGCGGGCGACTTGGAGCTGACTGTCAAGGCTGACGCACAGACCGTCTATGTTGATGAGTACGGCTACATTGTTGCCGGTAAGGCTTCTACCGAGCCGACTGCCGAGTATGGCATGATCGTCAAGGCCGACTACTCCGTCTCTCTGACCAACGGTAAGCTCGACTATGTTTATACGCTTTCGGTCGCGAAGCCGGACGGCGAAGTCGTTGCCCTGAATGTCGCTGTGGACACCTATAAGAAATACGCGGATAATGCGGCTGCAAGCGTCATTACCTATGCGTATGACTCGACGAATGGCGTTTACGTTGTGAAGAGCACCGAGACTGAAAACGTGACCTCTATCACGAAGGGCAGCACCACGATTGCATCCGGTCTCTATGGCAATGCTTCCACGAAGTTCATTTTCGCCAACACCGATACAACGGGTCTGACGGGTACGGTCAACACGGTCACTGGCGTTGCTAACGTCGGTACCTATAATACGGTTACGGCTGTTGCGCTTGATCTGAACAACGACAATATCGCTGATGTTGTTTATGTTACGTCAGGCACCGAGACCACGTCCGTTACCTCGCTGACTTACGTTACCGGTACTTCCACGACGACGGTCGACGGCACTGTCTATGATGTCGTCATCGACGGTGTTGGCTCTACTATTACCGCGAAGACCGGTTCGCTGGAGAAAGGCCTGTACAGCACGATCAACGTGACTGGCGGCGCCATTTCCGGCACCAAGGCTTCGGAGGATAAGACGCTGACGAGCTACACGACCATCAGCTACAATGGTGGCCTGGTATTCTCGGGCAGCACATTGATCGGCACTGCTTCGGACAGCACCCCGGTCTACACCATTGACTCTGTTGATGGCTATGCCGAGACGCTGAGTGCTGCTGACATTGGCGGCGGTATGACCGGCACCGAGATCTATGCTCTGACGACTCAGGCTGGCGCTGTTACCGCGATCTATGTTGTCTACACTTCGGCGACCTAATTCATCAGATTTCTGATAATAAGACTTAATCTGGCTGAGTTAGCTAAACCCGCCCGCGTACCAATTGGTGCGCGGGCGGGTTCTTTGTGCTTCCTTATGCGCGGCGATGCATTTTCGCGCGCCGAAGGCGGGGCGCGCTTTATTCTGCCGATGCGGCGGGGGATTCTGCGGCTGTTTCTGCTTCTTCTGCTTCTTCCGCTTCTTCTGCTTCTTCTGCTTCTGCCGCTTCTTCTGCTTTTGCCGCTTCTTCTGCTTCTGCCGCTTCTTCTGCTTCTGCCGCTTCTTCCGCTTCTGCTGCTTCCTCCGGCTCGGGGCGTGCTCCCGCGGTCATAGAAGTGACCGTCATAACGCCGCCGGTCTCCGCTGCCGTAAGATTGACAAACGGGAATGTTTCCGGCACGGTCATCCCGTCGGGGATGACCGCCCAGCCGGCGGGGACGGTGGTCAGATGCGCGGTCTGGTTGCGGTGCGCGCCGTTTTCCAGCGCTTCGAGTTCAATGATCTGCATGCTCTCACCTCAGAAATAGAAATAGACATAGGTTTTACCGCTATCGTTCAACTGATCGATGGCAGTGGAACCGTTGGAACCGCTGAGCGCGTTGCCATAATTTGAACAGTACCAGGAAAGTGTCGTACCGTTCCATGAAAACTGGTTGCGGCCATAACTGCTGGTGGCGTAGCGGAAGTAGGCGGTGTCCGGCCCATTCTCAAGGTTGGGGACGGGCATGTGTCCGCCGTATACTGTGTCAAAAATGATCACAAACAGCGGAACATGGTCAAATGTCAGCATATTTGGATTGCTCGAGCCGTAGACGCCGGTACCGACATAGCTGCCGGATTTCACAGTGGAAAACTGCGCCATCAACTGATCGATCAAGCCGAAATTCTCGTTGATCTCGCTGACGTTGACATAGTCGTCCTCCGTCCACTGCGTCAGGTCAAAATTTGCGGTTTTGGTTGACATAACTCTCCTTTCGCCGCGCAAGGCGGCACCCTGACGGCAGCGCCTTGCTTTCCGCTGCCGCCAAATCCCAAACTATCGTCGAGCGCTCCTCACCCATACCGCCCCAATCGCCCCAAGTTGTCCAAAACCGTGCAACCTGCGCCATTAAATTTTTTGTTGTTCCTGTCGCGGCAAGCCCGGCGCGATCCAGCGCAGAGCTTGCATAAAAAACAAAAAACAGAGCCGCCCCGAAGGGCGGCTCTGAACTTAAGTTAAGTTTTTACTCTGTCAAATGCTTCGACAGGATCAGTCCGCATCCTCGGGAGCATCGGTAGTGACCCAGATGTGAGTCAGCGTGCCGTTGCTGGCGATCGCGACAACCGTCTGGCCATCAGCCAGGGCGCTGTCTTCGCCCAGGAAGCAAACCATGTTGGCATCATAATTGTAGGTGTTGTCGCCAACCTTCAGCGTCGAGCCAAAGACGGTCAGCGTGCCGGTAACGGTCGTGACCGCGTCGCCGATGGTGCCGTCATCGTTGTACTTGTAGACGCCATCAGCCGCGATCTCTTTACCGATCGTCAGAGTCAGTGTCTCGCCATCCGCAGTGTAGGCCGTGTAGGTATACTCCGTCACTGTAGTGTTCACACCGTTGACAACTTCGACGGTCGTGGTTGTGCCCTTCGTGCTCACGTCGACATAAGCCGCGTCAACGACCGAGGAGCCGTCCGAGTAAGTTCCGCCGACATAGGCGACGATTACAACACTGTTCTCAACAACCAGCACAGCACCAGCCGGGACGATGCCGCTGTTCGTGTTGCCAGTCTTCACGGTCAGCGTGGCAACGGAAGCGTCGGTCGTGCTCTGCGTGTAGAAGATGAATTTGGTGTTGCTGTTCAGAATGTTGCCGTCGACAGAGGTGGCGCCGGCGCTGATCTGATCAGTAGTCGTCACAGTGGTCGGAGTGTCCGCATCGATCACCAGCTCGCCCGCCGTGTTGACGGTGTACTCATAGACGGTATCGGTGTCAAGTTTCGTGCTCGAAGTACCGTAGTTCACAGTGCACTCGCCGTAGCCGCCATCGGACAGGATACCGTAAACCTTACCGGTGTAGTTGCCGGGGTTCAGGTAGTTCCCTTGGCTCGGTGTTTCAGCGGCAAGAACTTTGATGTAGGTGCCGGCAGTTGCGGCCACAGTGGCTTCGACAGCCGCGATCAGATTGTCATAGGAGTCAACATAGTAGCTGACGGTCTTGCCCATGTCAGCCACGATCGCAGCGTCGGTCAGCGTGGACTTGCTGCTCACGACATAAACAGCGCCGCCGATGGTGTACTTGGAGTTGTTGACTGCCTTGGTCAGCGTACCGGAGATGGTGTCAGCCGCCTCGAGGCTTGCAATCTCACCGTTGTCCTTGGTGTACAGGACAGCCGTCTTCTTCGCAAAATCAGTGAATTTCTCGGTTGTCAGACCACCAGTAAGGGTCAGGGTCGTGGTGGAGACGCCGGTCGTCGGATCTGGAACGCTCGTCTTGACCAACTTGACCGTGTCAAAGTAGGTGTTGATGACAACGACGGTGTAGGTGTTTGTGTCGGTCTTGTAGACCTCAGTCACAGCGCCCGCGCCCGCGACATTATCCTTCGCGTTGGCCGCGACGCTGGCTGCGGTAGTATCCTCCACACCGTCAGTGTAGCTGGCGATGGTAAGGGTCTTGCTCGCGCCCAGATCGGAATAGATCTTCGCGCCGGTCACAGCGTTGGTGTAGGTCAGAACCGGAGTGGCTACCTCAGAGGCAATCTCTTCGTTGTCGAGCGTGTAGGTGACGGTCGGACGGCCGAAAGCGCCGCCGGCAGCAGTACCCTTCACGACCGGGGCTTTATATGCCTTCTCAGCCAGAGTCACTTTAGTTCCGGCGGCCGTCGGGTTGGCGGTTTCAACCGTTACACCGTCAGGAGTGGTGATCGTGATACCGGAGCCGCCGGAGTACGCAACAGTTTCAATCCGGAGAGCGTTCCAGATCATCTGAGCAGCTTCCTCGCGGGTGAGCGCAGCGGACATGTCGACGGAGTCGAGGCCGTCAAGCAGGCCGGCGTCGGCAGCATCGTTGAGGACGTTCAGGTTCCAGCCGGTGCCGGTGTAGCCCTCGTAATCGGAGCTGTAGCCGAGCGCGCCGAGCAGGATCTTCGCAGCGGCAACGCCGGAGATGTTGTTGCCGGAACGATAGGTACCGTCGGAGTAGCCGGAGACGATGCCCTTGGAGACAACATAGCCGATCGAGTTCGCGAAGGTGTAGCTGGCCGACACGTCGGAGAACGCAGCGGCGGCATAGGCGCCGTAGCTGGCAGCGGCGTTAGTGCCGCCGTTCAGGACGTAGGAAACCATCTTCGCGAAAGCGCCGCGGCTGACAGAATCAGACGGGCGGAAGGAGCCATCAGTGTAACCATTGATGACGCCCAGATTGGTGAGCGCTTCGACAGCCGTGGTATAGCTGATCTCCGCCTCATCCGTGAAAGCGGCGCTGGCGCCGACTGCGAAGGACGCCATCATGGCGACCACGAGTACCAGAGCCAGAACCTTTTTCAGGTTTTTCATTGGGATTTCCTCCTTTATTATTTTCCGGCGCTTGCTTTGCCACGCGAAGCCGCAGAGTAAACGCCATCATCTGGGGGTATCATAACCGAACCCAAGAAAATCGTCAAGGCGTTTTCGGGTTTTGTAACAATGCTGTAATGTTCGTCCGGTTCGCGCGGCCGCCTTTTTGATACATTATAAATATAGCATATCGAGCCGTCACAAACAATTTACAAATTATTTTAGCACTCTAGGCTTGACATTGCTAAATCATCGTGCTACAGTAGCGTTAGCAAAAAAGTTGCAGAGCGCTAAAATCGTCGGGAGGATGTGTTTCCATGGATTTGACCGAACGCCAAAAGCGGATCCTCCGCGTCATCGTCGATCAGTATGTCCACACGGCCGAGCCGGTCAGCTCCAAGACCATCTCCGAAATGCCGGATATGCACTTCTCCTCGGCGACCATCCGCAACGAAATGGCCGCACTGACCGAGGCCGGGCTGCTCGAGCAGCCCCACACATCCGCCGGCCGCATTCCATCGCCCGCAGGCTACCGGCTCTACGTCGACGAGCTGATGCAGGACTACAGTCTTTCCCTCGATGAAACAAAGAGCCTCAGCGCCGCGATGGAGCTGAAAATACAACAGTTCGACCAGGTCATGAGCCAGGTCGGCAAGCTGGTCAGCCAAATGACGAATCTCCCCGCCTATGTTGCGGCCAGCCACACCGCCGCCGTCACGGTCAAAAAATTTGAAATCATCTCCGCCGACGCGTACAGCTTCATCCTCGTCGTCATGACAAGCGCCAACGAGGTCAAAAACAAGCTGATCCGCTTGCCGCTCGACGTCGGCGAGCAGGAGCTTCGGCTCCTGTCCGCTGTGCTCAACGCGAGTCTGACCGGTCTGACCGCCGCGCAGCTCACGCCCGATGTGCTCGCCCGCGTGACAAATGCCGCCGGCGCCGGCGCGAGCCTGATCCCCGTCATCCTCGACTTTACCACCTCGGTACTCGAAGACCAGGCGCACAACGAGGTCTATCTCACCGGCCAGGCCAAGCTGCTCGGACAGCCCGAGTATCGCGATATCGACAAGGCTCGGCAGGTGCTGAGCTCGCTTGACGAGGACGCCATCGCAAATTTACCGGCGCTCAAAAACGACAGCCCGATGCAGATCGTCGTCGGCCCGGAGAACGTGGCCGAGGAACTGAAAAATACCAGCGTCGTCATGACGAGCTTCGACATCGGCGACGGCATGAAGGGCGTGATCGGCGTGGTCGGCCCGCAGCGCATGGACTACGCGCAGGTCGCCGCGCGGCTGAGCTACTTTGCTGAAAACCTCGGCCGGATGTTCGCCAAGCCCGAGCTTCCGCCGAGTTCCGACCCCGATAAGGAGGAATAGAAACCATGGCAAAAGAAAACAAGCAGGCTTCGCCTGCTGAGGACACCGGGGAAGCAACAGAGCAGGTCGAGACTGAGGTCGTCGAAAGCTCCATTGAGGAGCTCTCTGAGCTTGACAAGACCAAGGCCGACCTTGCGAACGAGCACGACAACTACCTGCGGCTCGCCGCCGAATACGACAACTTCCGCAAGCGCAGCGCAAAAGAGCGTGAGAGCCTCTACACCGAGGCCAAGGCCGACGCCGTCGGCAAATTCCTTCCGGTGTATGACAACCTCGAGCGCGCGCTCGCCCAGCAGACGGCCGACGAGGCCTACAAGAAGGGCGTCGAAATGACGATGCAGGGTCTGAAGGAGATCCTCGAAAAGCTCGGCGTCTCGAGCTTCGGCGACGTCGGCGACACGTTCGACCCCGCCCGCCACAACGCCGTCATGCACTGCGACGACGAGTCGCTCGGCGAAAACGTCATCGTGGAGGTCTTCCAGCGCGGCTTTGCCATCGGCGACAGGATCGTCCGGTTCACGATGGTCAAGGTCGCCAACTGACCCGCGCCCCTTAACTCTGTAAAAAATTTGTTTGATTCATATTAGGAGGAAATCATCATGAGCAAGATCATCGGTATCGATCTCGGCACCACCAATAGCTGCGTCGCCGTTATGGAGGGCGGCGAGCCCGTCGTTATCGCCAACGCGGAAGGCAACCGCACCACCCCGTCCGTCGTCGCGTTCTCCAAGACCGGCGAGCGCATGGTCGGCCAGGTCGCCAAGCGCCAGGCCGTCACCAACCACGACCGCACCATCTCCTCGATCAAGCGCGAGATGGGCAGTAATTACAAGGTCACGATCGACGGCAAATCCTACACGCCGCAGGAAATCTCCGCAATGATCCTGCAGAAGCTCAAAGCCGATGCCGAGGCCTACCTCGGCGGCACCGTGACCGAGGCCGTCATCACTG
>CAZJBT010000066.1:0-11369 GCA_964544345.1 uncultured Oscillospiraceae bacterium | reverse complement strand
CTCTCCATATTTTAAAGCCCAACCTGCCAGCCGCCGTCCATATTGTGGCAAAAGCAACAGTTTGAGCCGCTATCAGTATACGATTCATTGTGCATTTCGTCAACATTCGTCTATTCGGCAAATGAACTTTTGTACCAAGCGTCGAAGCAGCAGGCCAATTTTTAGTCAGTATCACCAGCATATTTCCGCCTCTTTCTCCGGTATTTTCCCGGCGTGAAAAGAACTGTAAGAAACCGGGCAAGTACACAGATCGGCGCTTTTGATCAAAAAAACTTCCAATCCGTAAAAACCAATGGACATTTGCGTGCATACGAACTATAATAATACGAATCAAGAGTGGAAGGAGCTTCAACATGTCCCAGGAACAGCCCAAGCCGGCTCCCATGCCGAGCCGCGGGAACCCGTTTGAGAAATACAAAAAGCCGCTGCCGGAGCTGCCGGCATTTGATCATTTTGATGAGGAGCTGACCGCCGATGTTGTCATCGTCGGCGGCGGGCACGGCGGCACCCAGTGCGCGCTGGCCGCGGCCGAGGGCGGCGCATCCGTGATCGTCATCGAAGCCAAGCAGGCCGAAAAATTCAGCTATATCGGCGAACAGATCGGTACGTTCAACTCGCAGTTTCTGATCAACAAGGGTTTTGGCCCTTACGATCTCAATGAGATCGTCGACGAGATCTGCCGGCAGAGCTCATACATGGCCAACCGTACATTGATCAACAAATATGTGAAAAACTCCGGAGAAATGCTCGATCATATGGTCAGCCTTGTCCCCGAAGACTGCACGATCCTCGACGATGACCAATGCAATGTGCACGAAGCCTATGGCAAGCCGCAATACCCCATCGAGGTCGGCGGCTGCAAGAGCTGGGCCGGCACACTTCAGTTCCGCGGCGGCATCCGGGACGAGGAGCTTCCGCCCCGGCCGGGCGAGCGGTATTATAACTCCTCGCGTCTGCCGGAGTTCGAGATGTTCGCCGTCCGCCGCAGCCAGGAGCTGGGCGCCGTCTGGAGCTTCGGCGTGCGTGCACAGCGGCTGATCTCAGAAGACGGCCGCGTCTGCGGCGTCTATGGCAAGCGGAGCATCGACGGCACCATTGTGCGCTATCATGCCCGCCGTGCAGTCGTACTGGCAACCGGCCTGCCCGGCAACGGCGTAGAAATGGGTCGCGACGTCGGCGGACTGGTCGAGCCGGATATCCATGTGACCACCATGTTTATGACCCCGGCACACTGCTTCGGCAATTCGTCGTTTTTGATGCTCAACTGCCGCGGCGAGCGTTTCTGCAACGAATCGATCCCCTATGGCCTGTGGCAGAGCGTCATGATGCAGCCGCCCGGCATCGTATCCGCCGTGACCGACCGCAAATATATGCAGCAGCTTCGCGCTAACGGGCTGCAGCACGGCAATCCCGATTTCGGCGTACCGGAGTATTCCGAACAGTTTATCGCCGATATGGAGGAGGTGCCGAAGCACGGCGCGGAAGGGTTCTGCGTGCGTGATCTGGCGTTCACCAACCGCGGCCGGATGGATCGTCTGTACGCTGCCAATACGTTGGACGAGCTGGCCGACTACCTCGGCTACTCCGGCAAGGCCAAGGAGACATGGCTCGCCTCGATCGCGCGCTACAATGAGATGTGCCGCGCCGGCGTGGACGACGATTTTCAGAAAGACCCCAAGACACTGCTCCCCATCGACGAGGCGCCGTTCTACGCCGCCGTCTCAGAGAAGCCGCGCTACGAGAATCAGACCGCGCACCCGAGCCAGCCGATCCCGGGGCTTTACACCAACAACGATATGAACGTCGTTGACCGGGACTTCCTCGAGATCCCGGGGCTGTACGCCGCAGGCGACTGTCTCGGCGGCCGCTATGGCGTCTACTATTATACGCCCTGCGGCGGCAACTACATCGGCACCTCCATGACCCTCGGCCGCGAGCTGGGCAAGCATTTGGCCGCGCTGGACATCTGACAACAAAATCAAGGGGAGACCTGCTGCGCAGGTCTCCCCTTTCTCATGACCCGGGACGCCGCTGCAAGATCAGCGCAAACAGCATGTAAGATTCGACTGTAAAAGTTGTGTATACCAGTGAAGGGGTCATGGAGAGGAGGAAAACGCCGATGGAAGACACCCAGATCATCCAACTCTACTGGGACAGGGACGAGCGAGCCATTCCCGCCACCGCCGAAAAATTTGGACGCTACTGCACAGCGATCGCCAAGAACATTCTGAGCAGCGCGGAGGACGCGGAGGAATGCGTCAACGATACCTGGCTGAATGCATGGAACGCCATGCCTCCCCACCGTCCGAATGTGCTGGCAACGTTTCTCGGCAGGATCACGCGAAACCTATCGCTGAACCGGTATAAGCGCGAAGCCGCCGCCCGGCGGGGCGGCGGCGAGACGGCGCTTGTGCTCGGCGAGCTGGCCGAGTTGGTATCGGACACGAACACTGCAGAGCAGGAAGCAGACCGCAGAGAATTGGTCAGAGCGATCGATGGATTTCTGGCCTCCCTCTCTCCGGAGAAGCGGAGCATCTTCCTCTGCCGATACTGGTACTTCGACCGCGTTTCCGAGATCGCGGCTCGCTTCGGCAAGTCGGAAAACAGCATTTCCGTCACGCTGAGCCGTCTGCGCCGCACCCTGTACAGCGACCTTCAGGGAAAGGGGTTCACGCTATGAGAAAAGAAGAATTCTGCGAGATCTTGGGCGACGTCAGCGACGCCTATATCGTCGAGGCCCGGCTGCTTCAGCCGGCAAAACAGCGCGGATGGATCCGGTGGGCGGCCGCGGCGGCCTGCCTGTGTCTGGCTGCAGGCTTGGGCGCGTTCGCTCTTTTCCATTCCGTCGCGGAGCCGGCTTCCGGTCTGCCCGAGCCGGACATGGGCGGCAATCTTCCCGACGGCATCGATCCTGTCGTCGCCTCCGTCGCCGTATTTCCGGCCACGGAGACGCTCGAGGACGTGGAAGACGCTGTGATCAGAAGCATCGGTGAGGACGACGCTTACAGCATGGAAACACTTGGCGCTTATCTGCCTGCGCGGCTGCCTGACGGTTACCGCTTCCAACGGGCAAGCCTATATGAAACGACGATGAAAGGCGGTACGTCATATCACATGTTGCGTGTGATCTATACGGACGAAGCTCCGGACACTGCGGCATCCGCACCGGTCGGCGCAGATGAACCCGCCGCCGACCCGGGGGAATCTGGCAGCGAACTGGTCGTTTTCGTCATGGATTTCAAGCCGGACACAGAGCGGACCGTTTACGATCCTGCGGAGCTGACAGAACACACGCTTTCCGAGATCGGCGGTTCCACCTTTCACCTCGGCTATGGAGACATCTATGTTGGCATATCGCCGATGGAGGTACCGGCAGACGAGCTTTTGGCCATGATACGCTCCATCGGGTGAGGCTGTCTCCGGCGGCGCGGCCGGAGACAAAAAATCTATTTGACAAACTCGGATCCAACTGATATGATTGGTGGTAATCCGAATAATAGCAAAGACGATGACGAGGAAAAGGCAGCGCATACGCTCCCGCAGAGAGCCGGCGGTTGGTGAAAGCCGGCGAAGCGCGCCCTGTCAACTGGCCTTCGAGTCGCGTGCCCGATAGGTAGGGCGCGACGCAGCGGCAGCGTTACTGGCCAAGGCCTTGTTGGAGGCTTGAGGGTCGGTTTTTCCGACTGAACCGGGTGGTACCGCGTTTGATCCAAACGCCCCGGAACGCACAGCTCTGCGTTCCGGGGTTTTCTTTTACCCGGAACGACGTCCAAAAGGAGGAACTTCCATGAAACCGAAATTCGAAAAGTATATCCCCTATCCGCACATCAAGTTCCCGGAGCGCACCTGGCCCGACCAGGAGATCACAAAAGCGCCTGTCTGGTGCTCGGTCGACATGCGCGACGGCAATCAGGCGCTCATCAACCCGATGAGCGTCGAGCAGAAGGTGGAGATGTTCCACCTTCTCTGCGACATCGGCGTCAAGGAGATCGAGGTCGGCTTCCCGTCCGCGTCCGATACGGAATACGAGCTGCTCCGCGAGCTGATCGAGGGCGGCCACATCCCCGATGACGTTTGGATCCAGGTGCTCGTGCAGGCGCGTCCGCACCTCATCCAAAAAACCTTTGAGGCCATTGACGGCTGCAAAAACGTCATCTTCCACTTCTACAACTCCACCTCCACGCTGCAGCGAAAGGTCGTCTTTCGCTCCGATGAGGCCGGCATCACCAAGATCGCGGTCGACGCCGCCAAGCTCATCCGCGAGCTGAGCCAGCCCTACATCGACGCGGGCATGAACCTGCGCTATGAGTATTCGCCTGAGAGCTTCATGGGCACCGAGCCGGACTATGCCATCGAGATCTGCCAGGCTGTGCTCGACACGCTCGGCGCGACACCGGAGAATAAGGTCATCCTCAACCTGCCCTCCACCGTCGAGAACATGGCTCCGAACTATTTTGCCGATATCATCGAGTATTTCTGTAAGAACCTGCCGGGCCGCGACAGCGCTGTCATCAGCCTGCATCCGCACAACGACCGCGGCGAGGGTGTCGCGACTGCCGAGCTGGGTCTGATGGCCGGCGCGGATCGTGTCGAGGCCACGCTCTTCGGCAACGGCGAGCGCACCGGCAACGTCGATATGGTCACGCTCGCGCTCAACATGTGGACGCAGGGCGTCGACCCAGAGCTGGACTTTTCCGACATCAATCACATCAAGGAGATCTATGAGCGCACGACCCACATGAAGGTGCATGAGCGTCACCCCTATGCCGGCCTTCTGGTGTTCACCGCCTTCTCCGGCTCGCACCAGGACGCGATCAACAAGGGCGTCCAGTATATGAAGGAATCCGGCACGGAGTACTGGGAGGTTCCCTACCTGCCGATCGACCCCGCCGACGTTGGGCGCGAGTACGAGCCGATCATCCGCATCAACAGCCAGTCCGGCAAGGGCGGCGCCGCGTTCGTCATGTCGACCAACTACGGCTATGAGCTGCCGAAGGCGATGCACCCTGAATTCGGCGCCATCGTGCAGGCCGAGACCGACCGGCTCGGTACCGAGCTGCTGCCCAGCCAGGTCTTTGCGCTGTTCGACAAGGAATACCTCTCGGTGGACAAGACCTATGCGCTTTCGCGCCATTCCTTCACCGAGGCGTCCGTGCGCGGCCAGGCCAGCCATGTCATTTTCGACGGCGCGCTGCTCTACAAAGGGCAGGAGATCCAGCTCCACGGCGAGGGCAACGGCCCAATCGACTCGTTCTTCAACGCCATCCATGAGCTGCCGATCGGTGAGTTCCACTTTGTCGACTACGCAGAGCACGCGATCTCCAAAGGCTCCGACGCACAGGGCGTGTGCTACATTCACCTGAAAACACCCGACGGCAAGGACGCCTTCGGCGTCGGCAAGAGCCACAACATCAATCGCGCCTCCCTCCGGGCGATCCTGTGCGCCATCAACCGCGCCATCATCGCCAAGGACGGGAAAGCAGACAAATAACGCTCCAGCATACTCCGGATCGCCGGCAAGCCGCCGGCGATCCGTTTTTTACTGTACGCACTGGAAACACAAAAGGGCCTATTTGTTTTCCCCGTGAAAACCAGTTTTGTTTTCTTTTATAACTAAAGCAGAATTGCCCAGATTCCCCTAGATCGAAAGGAAATTTTTATCTAAAATCCACCTTACTATCTGTTTCACGGGATGGTATACTAATAGTATATAACAAGCTATTTGTTAATTTTTTCACAAATCAAAGGGCGGTGATACAGGATGTCTCTCGAGGCACTCAAACAGATCTCTGACGTTGAGCAGGCCACACGGCAGTCGGTCGCCGACGCTTCTGCGGCGGCAAAGCAGCTCGTGGCCGAAGCGGAACGCGAAGGCCGCGCTCTGGTCGACCAGCGCCGTGCCGAAGCGCAGGCCGAAGTACGCGCCATGCTGGAGGAAGCGGACGCGCAGGGCGCGGAAGCTTCCCGCAAGGCTGTCGAAAACAGCGCGAACGAATGCGCCGCGCTCCGCGCCAAGGCGGAAGAACGAATGGATGCAGCCTGCGAATTTATCGTCGGAAAGGTCGTGAGCGGCTGAAATGGCAATTGAAAAAATGAAGCATCTGCAGCTCGCGGCAATGGAGGCCGATCGCTCGGCGCTCCTATCCGGGCTGCAGCGCCTCGGCTGCGTGGAGATCTCCGAGCAGTCGGGCGACTCGTCCGACTGGGCGGAATTTGCGCATGCCGGCGGCACAGAGTTCGACGCCGTCAAGGCAGATGCCGACCTGGTAAGCAATGCGCTGACCGTGCTCGACACCTATGCGCCGGTCAAAACGCCGCTGTTTCACAGCGGCGAGCCGGTCAAGGCGCAGGAGCTGTTTGACGACAGCGCGCTCTACAAGGCGCTCAAAACAGCGTCACAGATTCGCGCGAGCATGGCCATTATCACCAGCATCACCGCAAAGATCGCCAAGCTGCAGGTCTCGCTGGACTCTCTGCAGCCCTGGCTGTCCGCGGAGCTGCCGCTCGAATGTACCGGCACCGAGACAACGGTGTTTCGGCTCGGCACGCTGCCCGCGTCGGTCAGTCTGGCAGACGCCGCGGCCGCGCTTGACGCTGGTGAGGCGCTCGCGGAGCTGCTCGAGATCTCGGCTGATCGGGAGGTTCATTATGTGATCCTGATCGCCCACCGGGCATCGGCCGACGATACGCTGACAGCGCTCAAGCCCTTCGGATTCTCCAGCGTCGTCTTTAAGGACATGACAGGGACGCCACGCGAACAGAGCGCGCGGCTTTCAGACGAGATCCGCCAGCAGAACACTGAGCTGGATGCGGAAAAGCAGCGGCTGGCCGCGATGGGCAGCGAACGCAGCGCGCTCCAGCGCGCAAGCGACCGGCTCACACAAGACCTTGCCAAGGAATCCGCACGCCAGAAATTCCTGGTCACAGACAGTGTATTCTTCCTGAGCGGATGGATCCTGGCCGATCAAGTTCCCGCGCTCGAGAAGCTGCTTGCACGCTATGACTGCGCGCTTGAGCTGCGCGACCCGGAACCGGAGGAGATCCCCGAGGTGCCGGTCAGTCTGAAAAACAACCGGTTCACTCGGCCGCTCAACATGGTCACCGAGATGTACTCCCTGCCCGCGTACAACGGGCTTGACCCCAACCCGCTGATGGCGCCGTTCTTTATTCTGTTCTACGGCTTCATGATGGCGGACATGGGGTACGGCCTGCTGATGATCCTGACGGCGGTCTTTATTATGAAAAAGGCGAAGCTGAAAGGCCCCACCGTGCGGCATATGGTTCCCCTGCTGGGCTTGTGCGGCGTCACCACCTTTATCATGGGCGCGCTGACGGGCGGCTTCTTCGGAAACCTGCTGCCGCAGCTCGCCATGCTGATCAACCCCGACACCACCTTTACCGAGATGCCGGCGCTCTTCACTCCGACGGGCGATGCGCTTGCGGTTCTGATCGGCTCGTTGGCGCTCGGCGTGATCCAGATCTTTACCGGAATGGCCATCAGCATGTACAAGCAGATCAAACGCGGACAGGTGATGGCCGCCCTGTGCAACGAGGGCGCCTGGTATTGTGTGTTCATCCTTCTCGCTGTCGGCATCCTCACAGGGCGTCTCAAGCCCGCGCTGATCGCCATTTTGGTTCTGCTGGTTCTGACACAGGGCTACGGCAAGAAGGGGATCGGCGGTAAGCTGATGGGGATCGGTGGCTCGCTCTACAACAACATCACGGGCTATTTCAGCGACATTCTCTCCTATTCCCGGCTAATGGCTCTGATGCTGGCCGGCGCAGTCATTGCGCAGGTGTTCAACACCCTCGGCGGCATCACCGGCAACGTCGTTCTGTTCTTTATCATTGCAATGGTCGGCAATGCGCTGAACTTTGCACTGAACCTGCTGAGCTGCTTTGTCCATGACATGCGCCTGCAGTGTCTGGAGTTCTTCAATCGGTTCTACGAGGACGGCGGAAAGGCCTTCCGCCCCCTCGCCATCAACACAAAATATGTGGATATCATCGAAGAATAAAATTTCAAGGAGGAAATTCAAATGTTTTTGGAAAATATCGGCGGTCTGGCAATTGCTCTGCTCGGCTCCGGCCTAGCCGTCGGCCTGTCGTGCGTCGGTTCCGCGAAGGGCACCGGCATCGCCGGTGAGGCCGGCACCGGCCTGCTGTGTGAGGATCCCTCGAAATCCGGTAAGGTCATGGTTCTCCAGCTTCTCCCCGGCACGCAGGGTCTGTACGGCCTGGTCGTCTGGTTCTTCGCGCTCATCCAGATGGGCATGATGAGCGGCGACGCCGTCAATCTGACCCTGAACGAGGGCTTCCGCTACTTCTGCGCCTGCCTGCCGATGGCGCTCGGCGGTCTGCTTTCCGCCATTGCTCAGGGCCGCGTAGCCGCCGGTTCCATCAACATCCTCGCCAAGAAGCCTGACGACTGGTCCAAGGGCCTGATCCTCTGCGGCATCGTCGAGTTCTACGCCATTCTGTCTCTGCTCGCCTCCATGCTGATGCTGCTGTGGATCTGATCCACACGGCCCGAATTGGAAAGGCGGAAACAATATGAACGGTATCGAGAAAATCACTGCCCGGATCAAATCCGACGCCGGGCAAGAAATCGAGGCGATCAACGCCCAGGCCAAGGCGCAGGCAGAGAGCATCGCCAAGAACTATGAGTATCTGGCGCAGCAGGAGTATTTTACGATCCGCTCCAATGGCAAGGCCGACGCCGCAGCGCGTCTCGACCGCATGGCCAGCGCTGACGTACTCGAGAACAAAAAAGCGCTGCTCCAGGCCAAGCAGGAGCTACTCGACGAAGCGTTCGCCAAAGCGCTCGACCGGCTGTGCGCCCTTCCGGAGGAAGAGTACTGCGCGCTGCTCGTAAAGCTGGCCGTAGACGGCTGCTCCAAGGGCTGCGAGGAGCTGGTGTTTTCCCCGGCAGATCGCGCACGCTATGGCAAGAAGGTCGTCGTCGCTGCCAACGAGGCGCTTGAGCGCGCGGGCAAGCCCGCCGCACTGACGCTCTCCGAGCAGTCCCGCGAGATGCGCGGCGGATTGTTCATCAAGAACGGCGCCATCGAAAACAACTGTGCCTTTGAGACTATCATCCGCCTGCTGCGCGAACAGCTTGCGGGCGAGACTGCTAAGGTTCTGTTTGAATAAGGGAGGGCTTCTCCTCTGATGAAAAATAAGATCAAAGACACCGACTACCTGTTTATCTCCGCCCGGATCCGGGCGATGGAAGGTCGGCTGCTCACGCGCGAGCGAATGGAACGGATGCTGGAGGCGCGCACGGATGCGGATGCTATGAAGGTGCTTGTTGAGTGCGGCTTCCCTGAGCTTGACTCGCTCGCCGCGCTTGACAGCGCGCTGAGCGCCGAGCGCGAGCGCACCTTCGCGGATCTCGCCGCGTTGTCCCCGAACTCCCAGATCGTCGATGTCTTCCGCATCAAATACGATTACCATAACGCGAAAACGCTGCTCAAGGCCATCGCGACCGGTACAGACGGAACGCATATGCTCATCGACGCCGGACGCGTGAGCGCAGATGCCCTGCGCGCCGCCGTCAGCGAGGGCAGCTATGCCCGCCTGCTGGACGCGTTCGCCCGCGCCGTGGCCGACGCACAGAGCGTCCTCGCCTCCACGGGCGACCCACAGCGCAGCGATTTTCTGCTCGACCGCGCGTATTTCGCCGAAATGCTCGCAGCAGCAAAGGACTCCGGGAGCGAATTCCTGCTCAACTACGTCCGCTGCTGCATCGACGGCGCCAACCTGCGCGGCGCGGTTCGCACATCCCGCATGGGCAAGGACGCGGACTTTCTGCGGCTCGTGCTCGTTCCCGGCGGCACCGTCTCCGAGCAGCTATTTATCAGCGCGTTCCAGGCGGGCGCGGAATTCAGCCCGCTCTTTCTCGGCTCCGTGCTCAAGCCCGCCGCCGAGCTGGGCGACGCCGCCGTCCACGGCGGCCGGATGACCGCGTTTGAAAAGGCGTGTGATGACGCATTGAGCGAATACCTGCGCTGCGCGCGTCTGACACCGTTCGGCGACAGTGTGCTCATTGCATATATTGCCGCAAAAGAAAACGAGATCACCGCGGCGCGCATCATCATGTCGGGTCGAATGGCTGGCGTACCGGCCGATTCGATCCGGGAAAGGCTGCGTGAGGCTTATGTATAAAATCGCCGTCATGGGCGACCGCGACAGCATCCTTGGCTTCAAGGCGCTCGGACTCGAGGTCTTCCCCGAGGAATCCGCCGCCGAGGCGCGGCACACACTGCACCACCTTGCAAAAAATGACTACGCCATTATCTATATCACAGAACAACTGGCCAGAGAGCTGACGGAGGACATCGACCGCTATAAAGACAGCGTCGCGCCCGCAGTCATCCTGATTCCCGGCAAGTCCGGCTCGCTCGGCCTCGGCGCTTCTGCGCTGCAAAGCTCCATCGAGCGAGCCGTCGGCGCGGACATTCTCTAACCCCCGAAACTGTAGAAAAGGACTGATTCACATGGCAACAGGCAGAATCACGAAGGTCTCCGGCCCGCTGGTCGTCGCCGAGGGCCTGAGTGAGGCCAGTATGTACGACGTTGTCCGCGTCGGTGACCAGCGTCTGGTTGGCGAAGTCATCGAAATGCGCGGCGACAGCGCTTCGATCCAGGTCTACGAGGAAACCTCCGGTCTCGGCCCGGGCGCTGCGGTCGAAACGACCGGCGCGCCGCTCTCTGTCGAGCTTGGGCCTGGCATGATCGAGCAGATTTACGACGGCATCCAGCGCCCGCTGGAAAAAATCATGGCGCTGACCGGCCACACGATCACCCGCGGCGTCGACGTGCCTTCGCTCGACCGCGAGAAGAAATGGGCTTTCACCCCGACCGTCAAACCCGGCGACGAAGTCATTCCGGGCGATATCATCGGCACTGTCCCTGAGACGAGCGTGCTGCTGCACAAGATCATGGTACCTGTCGGCGTCACGGGCAAGGTCAAGGAGATCAAATCCGGCGACTTCACCGTCACCGACACCGTCTGCGTGCTCGAGGATGGCACCGAGCTGAGCATGATGCAGCGCTGGGGCGTCCGCTCCGGCCGGCCGTATCAGACGAAGCTCTACCCTGAGAAACCGCTCGAGTCCGGCCAGCGCGTCATCGACACGATGTTCCCGGTCGCCAAGGGAGGCACGGCCTGCGTCCCCGGCCCGTTTGGCTCCGGCAAGACCGTTATCCAGCACCAGCTTGCGAAGTGGTCGGACGTCGACCTCGTCGTCTACATCGGCTGCGGCGAGCGCGGCAACGAGATGACCGACGTGCTCCACGAGTTCCCCGAGCTGACCGACCCGCGCACGGGCGACTCCATCATGAAGCGCACCGTGCTGATTGCAAAC
>CAZJBT010000065.1:0-11411 GCA_964544345.1 uncultured Oscillospiraceae bacterium | reverse complement strand
GTCGCCGGCTACTTTGGCGGCTGGATCGACACGCTTATCATGCGTCTGGTCGATGTGTTCTACTGCATTCCGTCCATGCCGATCCTGATCATCCTTGGCGCGTTCTTCGACTCGCTTCGGCTCAGCTCGTACATGCGTCTGGTCTGGATGATGGCGGTGCTTGGCTTCCTCGGCTGGGCTGGCGTCGCGCGCCTGGTACGCGGCCAGATCCTCTCGCTGCGTGAGCAGGAGTTTATGACCGCTGCGGAAGCGACCGGCATCTCGACCTCGCGCCGGATCTTCCGTCATCTGATCCCGAATGTCATGCCCCAACTGATCGTCAATGCCACAATGGGACTCGGCAGCGTCATCATCACGGAGTCGACCCTGAGCTTCCTCGGTCTCGGCGTCAAGCACCCGTTGGCCACCTGGGGCACCATGATCAATTCCATCACATCATCGAACGAAAACCTGATCCGCTATGCGCATATCTGGATCCCGGTCGGTTGTTTGATCTGTCTGACTGTCATTGCATTCAATTTTGTCGGCGACGGTCTGCGCGATGCGTTCGATCCGAAAATGAAGCAGTAAGGGGGCGGCAACACGATGAGCAAGAAGAAAAAGAACGATTCTTATATTTCTGGCAAGGAGTCCGCGCGAATCTCCCGGTTCAACCGCCGCCTGACCCGCAAGCTGGAAAAAGAGCGCGGCAACGCTAAAAAGGATCCTGCGCTCTACACGACCAAAATGCATGACGAAAACAACGTCGTCGAATTTGACAATGTATGCAGCTACTTCTTCACCGATATTGGCACCGTCAAAGCGGTCGACGGCATCAGCTTCAATATCCCGAAGTGCTCAACCGTCGGCGTTGTCGGCGAGTCTGGCTGCGGCAAGAGCGTCACCTCCCTCTCCCTTATGCAGCTTCTCCAGCGGCCACAGGGGCAAACGGTCAGCGGTGAGATCCGCTTCAACAAGGGCGACGGTACGGCCTACAATATTGTCAACGTCCCAACAGCCGAGATGCAGCACATCCGCGGAAACAAGGTCTCGATGATCTTTCAGGAACCGATGACCAGCCTGAACCCGGTTTTCCGCATCGGTAAGCAGGTCGATGAGGTCATCAAGCTGCACAACCCGGAGATGTCGAAAGAGAAAGTCCGCACCCGTACACTTGAAATGCTCGAGCTGGTCGGCATCGCGAACAAGGAAGGCGTATATAAAATGTATCCGCACGAGCTGTCCGGCGGCATGCGCCAGCGTATCATGATCGCCATTGCGCTTGCCTGCGGCCCGGAGCTCATTATCGCTGACGAACCGACCACCGCGCTCGACGTGACGATCCAGGCGCAGATCCTTGATCTGCTCAAGGATCTGAAGGAAAAGGTCAACAGCTCCATCATGCTGATCACACACGACCTCGGCGTCGTCGCGCACATGGCCGACTACGTCGTTGTCATGTACGCGGGCCGTGTGATCGAGAAGGGTACGAGCCGCGATATCTTCCACAATCCGAGTCACCCGTACACCATTGGCCTGATGGCTTCCAAACCAGCCGTCAACAAGAAGGTCGATGAGCTTTACAACATTCCCGGCTCGGTTCCGAACCCGGTCAACATGCCGAACTACTGTTACTTCCGCGACCGCTGCGACAAGTGCGTGGGAGAGTGCTCCGGCGTGTATCCGCCCGAGATTAAGCTCAGCGAAACGCACTCTGTCTCATGCTACCGCTATCTGGAGCAGGGCGAGATCGTGGGCTATCCCAAATCTGTGAACGTGGAGGAGCTTTGAGATGGCAGAAAACATCACCAAACAGGCACAGACCGGGAAAAGCGAATACCTCCTCGAGGTCAATCATCTGAAAAAGTACTTCCCGATCAAATCGAGCTTTTTCAAGATGACCATCGGCAACGTCAAGGCCGTGGACGACATCTCATTTAAGATCAAGCGCGGCACGACAATGGGTCTGGTCGGCGAATCCGGCTGCGGCAAGTCCACCACCGGCCGCACGCTGCTCCGCCTACAGGAAAAAACCGAAGGCGAGGTGCTCTTTGACGGCATCGACATCTTCAAGCTCAGCCGCGAGGAGCTGCGCAAAATGCGCCCGCGTCTCCAGATCATTTTCCAGGATCCATATTCAAGTCTGTCGCCCCGTCTGCCTGTCGGCGAAATCATCGGCGAGGCCGTGCGCGAACACAAGATCGTTCCAGAAAACGAGCTCGACGATTACGTCAGCCGTATCATGCGTGCCTGCGGTTTACAGGAGTACCACAAGGATCGCTACCCACACGAGTTCTCCGGCGGTCAGCGCCAGCGCATCTGCATTGCGCGCGCACTCGCGCTCAATCCAGACTTTATCCTCTGCGACGAGCCTGTCTCTGCGCTTGACGTCTCGATCCAGGCGCAGATCATCAACCTGCTTCGGCAGCTCCAGCGGGAATTCGGGCTGACGTATCTGTTCATTTCGCACGATTTGAGCGTGGTTCAGCACATCTCCGACACCGTCGGCGTCATGTACCTCGGCTCGATGGTCGAGTACGCGGACACAGACCGGCTCTTTGACAATCCGCTCCATCCGTACACCAAAGCGCTTTTCTCCGCGATCCCAGTTCCGGATCCGGACGAGAAGATGGAGCGCATCGTGCTTACCGGCTCGATCCCCTCCCCGGCCAATCCGCCGTCCGGCTGTAAGTTCCACACCCGCTGCAGTGAGTGCATGGAGATCTGCAGCCAGACAACGCCGGAATACCGCGAGATCGAGCCGGGTCATTTGGTCGCCTGCCACCTGTACGACGACATGGCCAAGAAGGAAGCGGAGTCGTGAGCCGAAAAGGGAAAACGCGCAAAAAGGAGCCATTTATCGACGACGGCCGCACCATCGCCAACATGAATGTGGACGGCATGCCGTGGTATATCGACGAAGCAAAGCGAAAGCAGGAAACTGTCTCCGACTCCGGCGAGCCGCTGGAGCTTACAAAAAAGGAGCGCCGGGCCGCCATGGGCGGCATCCTCGCTGCCGTGCTGCTGATTGGACTTGTATTTGCCGTCTGCTTTCTGGTTTTCATCCTGTTCTGCGTTTTTGTCTGGTTTCGTTAACCTGAGCGCCTGCCGGCTGCGGCAGGCGCTTCTTCTTTCTTGCTTTTTCCCTTTGACGATCGTATAATCAGGAGGATGGCTCCACGCAGCGGGATAACAGGCTGCAACGCACCGCACAATGACGCGGCGGCCGAATTCTGCCCGACTGGCAGTTGGGCGGCAGGTTTGGGAAGGAGTGTACCTCATGAAAAAGTATGTTGCCGGCGTGTTCGCACTTCTGCTGATCTTTGTTACGGTTCTTTCCGTTTCCCTTCTCCGCGTCGCCCGCATCAAGGGGTTCGTGCAGGAGTTTTCCAACATCCATATGCTCTCTTGGTACCAGCTTGAGCCTTACTATGTCAAGGCAGAAAGCGGCGAGGGCGACTACGCGCTGAACGAAGGTAATCTGTACTATGCCGCGCAGGCGTTGACGCGCACAAGCGCGCTGGAGTACTGCTTTTTCAAGCCGGATGTAAGCGGAATGGACGCTGTGATCCTAACCTTTCCCGACGGCGCGGTCATCACGGTCGCAGACGCAGGATTGGACGAGGATGGCCATGACCTCGCTTATATTATCAGTACCTACAGTGGAAAGACGCGCTACTTCAAGATCGCAGGGCTTGGCACCTATCAGCGCGTACTTTCATGTGCCTCGCCTGCTGGCTTTGGCAGCATGGGGAGCAATGAGAAGCTGTCATAATGTAAAAAAGCAGGCAGAGCCGCGCGGTCGACGCGTCCTGCCTGCTTTGAAATTTGGTTCACAGTTCGGCACAAATTCGCTCTGCCGCCTGCTCCGCTGTGAGAATGGAGACGTCGAGCTTCACAGTGTCCAGCGCATCGAAAAGCGGCAGGCGCGCCACGCTGCGCTCGATAACGTCCCCGGTTCGCACGCCGCGCGCCACATCCGCGCCAAGACGAGCACGAAGCGCTTCCTCGCTGCAGACGAGTGAAATTTTGTGCAGCCGCACGCCATCCAGATCGAGAGATGCGGTAAGCATGTCGAGAATCGCCTGTTCATGCATCACCCAGCTAAAAATGACGTTCTCATAGGCAGAGCAACGCAGGAAATTATTCAGGAGATGACAGATATTGTCCATTACCATCTGTTTCGTCTCCTCCGTCACCTGGAACGGACTGCTATCCCAGCACCAGTCGCCATCCAGATACACGCTGCGCGGCAGTCTTTTCTTCAAGTGTTGGCACGCCGCTGTCTTGCCGACGCCCATTGTGCCGCCGATCAAGTAGAGTTGTTTCATATTCCCCTCCTGTTTCAAAAAGAGCCGCCGCAGAGTGTTTCCTCTGCGGCGGCCTTTTGATTTATACGCGGATCTCGTTCAGCATGGACTCGATCTCGTCCGCAAAGCCGCGAAGCGCGCCCGGCTCAAACGGGGACTTCAGGCCGGCTTCGGCCAGCAGATCGGTAAACACCTTCGAGCCGCCCTGGCGCGAGAGGTTGACATAGCGTCTGAACGCATCGTCATAGTCCTTGCGAGAGGCGAGCAGGAACTGGAACGCCGCGGTCTGCGCGAGCACGTAGTCGATATAGTAGAACGGACTCTCGTAGATATGCATCTGGTACTGCCAGCGTGTGCCCTCCTCAAGATACGGGATGCCCTCGGTCGACAGCCACGGGCGGAACTGCGCCTCAAGGTCGTTCCAGGCCGCCTTGCGCTCGGCCGGCGTCATATCCGGATTGGCATAGACAATGTGCTGGAATGCGTCGACGATCGTGCCGTACGGAATGAACGAGAACGAATCGAGCGCGTGCATATAACGGTACTTGTCCGCGTTTTCGCCAAAGAACTTGTCCATATGCGGCCAGGCAAAGAACTCCATGCTCATCGAGTGCGTCTCCGCCGTCTCCATGCCGCCGCAGCCCAGTTCAAGCGAATACGGGTTATCGAAGCAGAGATACGCATTGAACGCATGCCCGGCCTCATGCGTCACGACGTCTACATCGCTGGCCGTGCCGTTGAAGTTAGCCAAAATAAACGGCTGCTTATAGGCGGCAAACTCGGTGCAGTAGCCGCCGCCCCACTTGTTCTTTCGGGCGTCGACATCAAATGCCTCGTTCTCCAGCATCATATCGATGAACGCGCCCGTCTCGGCTCCCATCTCATGGTACATCTGCTTCGCAGCGGCGAAGATGCCAGCCTTGCCGCAGGGCTTCGGGTCGCCGCCCGGGATGATGACGTCGTTATCGTAGAGCATATACTTGTCTACGTCGAGCCGCTTCGCGTTCTCAGTGCGCAGGCGCGCGACGACGGGGACGATATCGGTTTTGACGTTCTCTCGGAACGACTCGACCATTTTCTGGTCATAGCAGAGCCGACCCATACGGTAGTAGCCAAGCTCAATAAAGTTTTCGTAGCCCAGCTTCTTGGCCATCCGGTCGCGGACATGAACCAAACGATCGAAAATATCGTCGAGCTGCGGCGCATAAGCCGCCAGCGTGCGGCCGAGAACCTCGTAGCACTCCTTGCGAGTGGCACGGTCGTCCTCCTTACCGTACTTCATCAGCATAGCGCGCGGCATTTTCTCGCCGCGGAACTCGAATTCCATACCAGCCATAAGCTGGCTGTACTCCGTGGTGATTTTGTTCTCCTCGACCAGATCCTCGATGATCGCCGGGGACATCGCCTTGGATTCGACCTCCCACGCCTTGAACAGCACCGGGGTCAGGCGCCGTTCCAGCTCCTCGCGGAATGGACTTGTCAGCATCGCCTGGGCATACTGCAGGGACAGGTTCTGCACACGCGGGCCGATCTCGTCGTAATAATCCTTCTCGCCGCAGTAGAACTGATCTGCTGTATGAATGGAATACCGCATATAGGCCAGCGCATTCGCGGTCGAATACTGCTTGACCAGCTCCTTATAAGCCTCGCGGGCGCTCAGTACCTCATCCGCCGAGGCGGCGGAACGGACTGCTTCGATGACCTTGCCGGCCTCCGCTTCAAACTCCTCGATCGCGACGCGGCGATATGGCAGTTCACTGACTTTCATTGTTTGACCTCACTTCCATATATTGATTTTGCAGAGTTTCAGCTTATTTTATTCTATCTCCACCTGTTTGTCAACCGAGCCAACGAATTGCCGACAGGCACAAAACAGCAGCCCATGCGGGCTGCTGTTTTGATCTCTTACAGATCATTGATCTCACGGACAAAATGGCACGCTGCAAAATGGTTCTCGAGCACTTCTTCAAGCGGGGGCTGCATACGAAAACAGATCTCCTTTGCGTACGGACAACGCTTGGCAAACCGGCACCCAGGATCGGGATCGATCGGCGAGATCAGCTCGCCTTCCATGATGATCGTCTTCTTCTCAAGATGGACGTTTGGGATCGGGATCGCAGACAGCAGACCCTTGGTATACGGATGCAGGGGCGTTTCAAACAAATCATCCGAGCTGCACTTTTCGGTCACTCGCCCCAGGTACATCACCAGGATATTATTTGAGATGTGTTTGACGACCGACAGGTCATGGGTGATGAAGATGTAGGTCAGCCCCATCTCCTCCTGCAGATCCTGCAAAAGGTTCAGGATCTGCGCCTGGATCGAAACGTCAAGCGCTGAAACAGGTTCGTCGCAGACGATGAAATCCGGCTCCAGCGCAAGCGCGCGCGCGATGCCGATGCGCTGACGGCGCCCGCCGTCAAGCTCATGCGGATACGACCAGATGAACCGCTCATCCAGGCCGACAACGCCCATCAGCCGCGCGACCTCCTGCTCCATGTCGCTCTTTTTCTTGTACCGCTTGAAGATTTTCAGCGGTTCCGCGATCAGATCATGAACCGACCGGCGCGGATCGAGCGATGAGAACGGATCCTGAAAGACGATCTGCATCCGCTTGCACAGGTCACGGTGCTGCGCGCCGTTCAGCTTTGTAATATCCTGTCCATCAAAGAGCACCTGTCCCTCTGTGGCCTCGAGCAGTCCGATCACGGTGCGGCCAAGCGTTGATTTTCCGCAGCCGGATTCGCCGACAACGCCGAGCGTCTCCCCTTTCTGAATGGTGAAAGAGATGTCGTCAACGGCGTGCAGCATTCCCGCTTTGGTTTTGAAATACTTCTTTAGGTTTTTCACCTCCAGGAAATCAGGCATTCCAGTCAGCCCCCTCTCTGCATACGCCGACGGAATTCCACTGATCCGAAAGCATATGGCATCTGCAGTAGTGTCCATCGCTCAGCTCGACGACCGGAGGCTCCTGCTCCGTGCAGAGCTGCACGGCCATGGGACAGCGCGGATGGAATTTGCAGCCCTCCGGCAGATTTGCAGGGTCGGGCATCAGACCGCTGATGGGCTTGAGGCGATGCACCTTCTTATCCAGACTTGGCAGCGAATCAAAAAGGCCGGCTGTATACGGATGGCGGTGATCGTCGAATACATCGTAGATCGATCCGTACTCAACGATCTCGCCCGCATACATGATCGCGACCTTGTCGCACGTCTCGGCTACGATGCCGAGATCATGCGTGATGAGCAGCATTGAGATGCCGCGCTCCTGCTTCATCCTCTGGATCATCTGGAGGATCTGTGCCTGTATGGTGACATCGAGCGCCGTAGTCGGCTCGTCGGCGATCAGCAGCTCCGGATTGCATGCAAGCGCAATGGCGATGATGACGCGCTGCTTCATACCGCCGGAAAACTGGTGCGGATAGTCGTCAGCACGGTTGCCGGGGATGCCGACCGTCTCGAGCATCTCCCGCGCGAGGCGCTTTGCCATCAGCTTTGAGCAGTCCTGATGCAGGCCAATGACCTCGGCGATCTGATCGCCGACACGGATGACCGGGTTGAGTGCGGTCATCGGATCCTGAAAGATCATCGAGACCTGCCCGCCGCGCATGCCCTGCAGCTCCATTTGGGTCATCTCAAAGACATTTTTCCCCTCATATACAATGCTGCCGTTGATGATCTTCCCGGGCGGATCCGGGATCAGCTTCATGATGCTGAGCGCTGTGGTGGTCTTGCCTGCGCCAGTTTCTCCCACTAGCCCCATCGTCTCGCCCTTCTCAATGGAAAATGAAACGTCATTGACCGCCTTGAACGTGCCGTCGTGTGTGACGTAGTGTACCGTCAGATTTTTTACTTCCAATAAACTCATAACCGGGCGCCTCCTACGTCTTCAACTTGGGATCGAGCGCATCGCGCAGTCCGTCGCCAAAGATGTTAAACCCAAACATCGTAATAAAAATCGCGATCCCAGGAAACGTGATCAGATTCCAGCACTCCCGGATATAGGAGCGGCCGGCGTTGAGCAGAGAGCCCCATTCCGGCGTCGGCGGCTGGACGCCCAAGCCGATAAAGCTCAGCCCGGAGATCATCATGATATTGCCGCCGATGCGCAGCGTCGTCTCAACAATGACCGGCGCGAGACAGTTCGGGATAACATGCGTTAGCACGACGCGAACCGTTCTGGCACCACAGGCCTTGGACGCTTCGATATACTCCTCTCCGCGGATCGTCAGTGCGCTCGCGCGCAGCAGGCGGCAGCTCGGCGCGATGCCGCCGATCGAGATCGCAACGGCTGTCTGCCAGACGCCGCTACCAAGCATCGCCGAGATACACACGGCCAACAGCGTGCCCGGAATGGCCATCAAAATATCCATGAAGCGCATGACGACCGTGTCGATATTGCCGCCGAAATAGCCGATCAGCGCGCCGATAAAGCCCCCGATGGAGAGCGAGATCGCAATGGCCATCAAAGAGACCAGCAGCGAAATCCGTCCACCGTAGATCAGGCGGGAAAACAGGTCGCGCCCGTATTTATCGGTGCCGCAGATATGCTTGAGACTGGGCAGCAGCAGGCTCTCCGCCGGATTCTGGTCGTTGATCCCGTACGGCGCGATAAAGTTCGCAAAAATGGCGGAAAGACAGACGACGCAGACGATGATCATTCCGAGCAACGCAAGCTTGTTGCGGCATAGGCGCTTTAAGACGTCGCCCCACTGGCTGCGTTTCTTGACTGTATTGAGCGTGACGGGCGCTTGCGTTTTCTTTGTTATGCTCATGACGTCACCCCTCCGATCGCTTTGGGCGCTTCCGCTTTCATTTTCTTTTTCCGCTTTCGGGCGCCTCCGGAGAATCCCGCGCGGACTCTTGGATCCGCGATCGCGTAGGCAATATCGACGAGCAGATTGAGAATGGAGGTGAAAACAGAGATCAGCAGCGTTACGCCGAGAATCAGCGGATAATCACGGTTGCTGATGGCGGAAACGAGCAGTGTACCCATGCCGGGAACAGAGAAGATGCTCTCTGTGATCATCGAGCCGCCGATGACAATATTGAACTGGCCGCCGACAACGGTAATGACCGGGATCAGCGCGTTGCCCAGTGCATGGCGTATGATGACCTTGCTCTCCCGCTGTCCTTTGGCGCGGGCAGTCTTGATGTACTCCTGGCGGATGACCTCCAGCATGCTCGAGCGTGTCATGCGTACCGTGGAGGCCAGCGGCGCCAGGCCGTTGCACAAAATGGGAAGAATATAGGATTTCAAGCTGTCCAGCCCGCTCGCCGGCAGCCACCGCAGCTTTAGCGAGAAGAGCAGGATCCCCATCAGCGCGAGCCAGAAGCCCGGCAGGGATGCTAGAACAATTGCAAAGGTAGACAGCGAGTAGTCCACAACAGTATTTTGCTTGATCGCTGCCAGGATGCCGAGCGGTATGCCTAGAATGATAGTCAGACAGCAGCTCATCAAGCCGATCTTGACCGTCGTCCAAATGCGCGTTTTGATCATAAAAGTGACTGCGTTATTTGTGGCATACGAAGTCCCCAAGTCAAATTCTGTGACGACACCCCAGATATAGTTGGCAAGCTGGACAAGATAGGGCTGATCAAGCCCCAGCTCGTGCTCTGTCTGCTCATATTGCTCCTGCGTGTAGTCTGTTCCCAAGACGGTGACGACCGGATCGCCGGGCATAAAGTAACTGATGGTGAAAACGATGACAAGGACTCCCAGCACGACTGGAATCATCCAGAGCAGACGTTTGATGATGTATTTTAGCATGGTATCCCCCTCATCCTTGAATGGCATCCCAATTGATCAGGTTCAAACGAGTTCAGCGGCAGAGCACCGCCCCCCCGGTAAGAACAGGCGGGCAGGCCGTAAGGTTCCCTGCGGCCTGCCTGTGCCTCTTGTTCCCCGCTTCGCTTGTGTTCAGGCTCTCACCGAGCCAGATGAGGATCGCAGAACCGTCAATTGAGCGTGATAAATCGGAAATCTGCCTCCGCCGTGCTCGTCAAGCCGGAGCTTGCGATCGCCGGGCCGCAGGCAACGCCGGAACTCCATTCGCAGATCGGGGCAAACTGGAACGTGTCGTAAGCATACTGCTGCAGATCCTGATAGATCTTAACGCGTTCGGCCGGGTCGACCGTGCTCTTTCCGGCGGCAATCGCTTCAATGAAAACCTCATCCGCATTGCGCGCCGCAGTCGGGAAGCTTCCGCCGGGGCCCAGCTCTTTCCAGGTAATGCTCGGATCGCCAACTGAGTTGGCCGAGTTGTTGTTGATGAGGATCAGATCGGTCTGACCTTCAAACCAGTACTGCAGCGTCGTCATCAGCTCATAGGCCTGCACCTCCAGCGTAATGCCGACCTGCTCAAGATAGTACTGAAGCGACTCCGCGATATCAGCATCGGTGCTGACGACGATCATGCTCAGCGTCACGTCGGTCAGGCCGCTCTCCGCCAGGCATTGCTTGGCGTACTCCGGATCATACTCATAGACATAGCCGGTCTGATAGTAGTCGGCGTAGTTTCCGGTATTCGGGAAGATGCCCTGACACTCCGTGGCAAACGAGCCATAGCGGATGTTCCCGAGAACTGAGGTGTCGATCGCATAGCAGATGGCCTCGCGCAGTTTCGCGTTTTCGAGGATCGGATTGGTCTCGACACCAAAGACAAGCGTACAGACGGAATCCGAGTTGATCAGTTCATAGTGGCCGAGCGATGGGTCGGCTCCAATCCGATCGGCGTCCGCCGAGGTGATATCGACTGCCAGATCGATCACGCCGGTCTCATAGTCGACCATCATGGTCGTATTGTCCGAATAGTACACGACTTCGATCGTCTCGACCTGCGCCATATTGGCGGGCGCTTCCGCCTCGTACCACCAGCCGTCGCGCCGCGTAACAACCGTCTTCATCTCATACTCGTACTCAAGAACCTCATATGGGCCGCTGCCGCAAATGCTGTCTGTATCGTACCAGTCGATGGCGTCAAAACCGCCGTTCTCATCGATAAAGCTCTTGTTGAGGATGCCGACCTTGAAGATACTCCCGATCGCCGGAAACGGACTCTGGAACGCGATGTAACAGGTCAGGTTGTCGTCAGAAACATAGCAGTTGTCCCAGTCGACGGT
>CAZJBT010000064.1:5183-11632 GCA_964544345.1 uncultured Oscillospiraceae bacterium | reverse complement strand
CCCTCGCCGGTCTTCATCTCCGCGATGCGGCCCTGGTGCAGGATGATGCCGCCGACGAGCTGCACAGGGTAGGGGCGCATGCCGAGCACGCGGTCGGCCGCCTCGCGCACGGCAGCGAACGCCTCGGGCAGCAGGTCGTCGAGCGTCTCGCCCGCAGCGAGGCGCTCACGGAACGCCGGGGTCTTGGCCTTCAGCTCCGCGTCGGAGAGGGCGCGGTATTCCGGCTCAAGCGCCAGGATCCGATCCACGAGCGGCTGGATCTTCTTGACCTCGCGCTCGGAGCGTGTGCCGAACATCTTACTGAAAATTCCCATTCTGGTAATCACCTTTCAGGCTGTTTGCTGTAAATTTCTGCCATCTGTATCACTAGTCTTATAACAATGGATTATAACACAGACAAGGCGCTAAATAAAGTCTATTTTGTAAACATTGCCTCGTCTGGCACGAGGGAGATCGGCGCATCTGTCTCGATAGGAGGGAAAAAAGACCCCCGGCGGGGCAGGCGTCGATATGTACAGAGCTATTTACATATACTATCACCGTGGACATCGCGGGCGCACGGCGGGCGCGGAGTTTGGCGGAATCGCGGGCGCATAACCGGCGCGGCCGATCCATATACATGGTAATACACCGCAAAAGGAGACGTGACGCCATGGCATACGCATTTGAGGACAAGACGCCGACCGTCGGGCCGCACAAGCTCACGCTCGACAACCGCAGCCGTCTGGACGTGACGGGCGTGCAGGACGTGGAGAGCTTCGACGAGGAGGCCGTCGTGCTCTACACGGCGCAGGGCACGCTCATCGTGCATGGGTCGGGGCTGCATCTGAAGATGCTCTCGCTCGAGGGCGGACAGGTCGCAGTGGACGGCCGCATCGACTCGCTCACCTACGAGGACGACGCGCCGGGCGGCGGGTTCTTCTCGCGGCTGTTTCGCTGATGGAGCAGCCCGTTACGATGCAGGCGGCGCAGTTCGCGATCGCGGCCGCCGTGGGATTGGGGCTGGGCGCGGCCTACGACGTTTTTCGCGCCATGCGCCGGCGCATGCCGCTGCTTTCGCTGCTGTTCGACGCGCTCTATGCGGTGTTCGCCCTGCTCACGCTGCTGCTCGAGGCGCTCTACGTCGGCCGGGGTCGGTTTCGCCTGTTTCTGGGCTTCGGCACGGCGCTTGGCGCGGTGTTTTGGTTCCTGACGCTGAGCGAGCCGTTTCTCAAGCTGTGCAGCGCCGGATTTTCCCTGTTCGGACGGAGCCTGCGGCTGCTTTTCGCCCCAATTCGAGCCGCTTGGGAATTGTTCGCCGGAATTCTAAAAAAAGGCTTTGCTTTTTGCAAAAAGTCTGGTACAATATTTAAAAGTATCACATCTGCGGGCAGACGCCGTCTGCCGTCTGGAGGGAACGCACGTGAAGCTCGGCCGGTCATCCCTGATCACGAAGCTGGTTATTCTGGCACTGGCAGTCTATGCTACCGTTACCCTGGTGACGCTGCAGGCGCAGATCTCGGACAAGCGCGCGGAGGCCGCCTCGCTGCAGGCCGAAATCACCGCGTGCGAGCAGGAAAATCAGCGTCTGAGCGACGCGATCGAAGCGGCCAACACCGCCGAAGGCGTGCAGAACATCGCCCGCAGTAAGCTCGGCTTCGTCACCGAGGGCGAGCTCGTCTTTTATGACGTGGGCAACTAACAAAGGAGGATTTCCGTCGGCACATGGAGTTTGAAATCGGTTCTGTGATCGAGGGCACTGTCAAGTCGATCACCAATTTTGGCGCGTTCATCGCGCTGCCGGGCGGCAAAACCGGGATGGTGCATATTTCCGAGGTCGCTAACACCTACGTCAGCGATATCCACGACTTTCTGCAGGAGGGGCAGACGACCAAGGTCAAGGTCTTGAGCGTCGATCCCGCCGGCAAGATCGGCCTGTCGATCAAAAAGGCGATCCCGCCCGCTCCGCGGCCACCGCGTCAGAATCCCAACCAGCGACCGCCCGTGAATTCCAATCAACGGCCATCTGCGCCGCGCGCCAGCGCGCCGCGCCCCGCCGCGCCCGAGCCGCAGGACTTCGAGTCCAAGCTCAAGCGTTTTATGGCCGATTCCGACAGCAAGCTGGCCGCCTCCCGGCAGTACAGCGAGCGCCGTCCCCGCAGCCGCCGGAAATAGATCCCCCGGCTCAGATCGCATCAGATCCAAGGCGCCTGAAGAAGCACTGACTTCCTCAGGCGCTTTTTGCTGCGCAGATCACGCCGCGGATCGGAGGCGCGATCGCAGGTGCGGAAGAGGCGGCGGCGCGAGACCAGTCCCTCTCCTGTTTTTCAGCCGCACGGCCATTGCGGAACGCGCTTTTTTTCTGTATAATATAATATATGTCATATGTCCGCCAGGAAAAAGGAGGATTGCAGAATGAATGTCGTCATCACCGGCGGCTCGCGCGGCATCGGCGCGGCCGCCGTACGAGCGTTCCGCAGCCGCGGCGATGCGGTCTGGTTCCTGTATGAAAAAAAACATGAGGCCGCGCACGCGATGGAAACGGAAACCGGTGCGGTCGCGCTGTGTGCCGACGTGGCTGACGAAGCCGCGGTCAACGCCGCGTTCCGGCAGATCCCGGACGTCGACGTGCTCGTCAACAACGCCGGCATTGCGCACTATGGGCTGATCTCCGACATCAGCCCGGACGTGTGGGATCGGCTGTACGCCGTCAACGTCAAGGGCATCTACCACACTGTGCGCGCTTCGCTGCCGCACTTCCTGCGCAAGCAGGCGGGCGCCATCGTGAACGTGTCGAGCATGTGGGGTCTGGTCGGCGCGTCATGTGAGACGACCTACGCCTCGACCAAGGGCGCGATCATCGCGCTGACCAAGTCGCTGGCCAAGGAGCTGGCTCCCTCCGGCGTGCGGTGCAACTGCGTCGCGCCGGGCGTCGTGCGCACGGAGATGCTCTCTCCGTTTTCCGAAGAGGAGCTTCAGGAGCTTGCGCGCGAAACGCCGCTCGGCCGCCTCGGCACGCCCGAGGAGATCGCAAAGGCCATCGTCTATCTCGCTTCGCCGGACGGCTCGTTCATCACAGGCCACGTTCTGAGTATCAACGGCGGCTTTGTCATCGACTAAAAGGAAGGGATCGTCCATGAACGAAGCGCAAAACAGCGCGCCTGAAACCGGCGCGCAGCCAGAGGTGCGCGAGACGGCCGCCGAGACGCTCCGCAGCCGGGCGCGCCGCGGGCGGCTCTATCTGTGGACGCTGGGCAAGTGGCTCATCTGCGCGCTTGTCACGGGCGGCGTGTGCGGGCTGGTCGGCTCAGCGTTCCACTTCTGCGTAGACGGCGTGACGGAGCTGCGCGGCGCGCACGGCTGGCTGCTGTATCTGCTGCCTGCCGCGGGCGTGGTCATCGTCTTGCTCTACCGTCTGTGCGGCGTGCAGCGCGACGAGGGCACCAACCTCGTGCTCAACTCCATCCGTCACGAGAACAATATCCCGCTGAATATGACGCCGCTCATCTTTGCCGGCACAGTGCTCACGCATCTGTGCGGCGGCTCAGCCGGCCGCGAGGGCGCGGCGCTCCAGATCGGCGGCAGCGTCGGTACGGCGCTCGGCCGCGTGTTCCGGCTCGATGAAAAGGATCTGCATATCATCACGATGGCCGGCATGAGCGCGCTGTTCGCCGCGCTCTTCGGCACGCCGGTCACGGC
Source organism: uncultured Oscillospiraceae bacterium (assembly GCA_964544345.1). GTDB lineage: Bacteria > Bacillota > Clostridia > Oscillospirales > Oscillospiraceae > CAKTOF01. The sequence continues at coordinate 7,954 of CAZJBT010000064.1, read as the reverse complement.
GGCAGTGTTCTCGATGGAAGTCATCTCAGTCGGCGTCGTGTACTACGCGGCATTTCTGCCGTGCATCGTCGCGGCGGCGACGGCGGCGCTCATTGCCCGGGCGTTCGGCATCGCGCCGACCGCCTTCTCCCTCGGCGCGCTCCCGGCCGCCGGCTGGAATGTGCTCTGGCGCGCAGCGGTGCTTGCGGCGGGATGCGCGCTCGTCTCCATCGTGTTCATCGCCTGCCTGCACCAATCGGAGAAGCTCTATCGAAGGCTGCTGAAAAATCCGTATCTGCGCGCGCTGACCGGCGGCGTACTGATCGTCGTGCTGACGCTGGCGCTCGGCACGCGCGCTTACAACGGCGCCGGCATGGACTCCATCGTCCGCGCCGTTGAGCAGGGGCAGGCGAACTGGTATGACTTCGCGCTCAAGATCGTCTTTACCGCGCTGACCATCGGCGCGGGCTTCAAGGGCGGCGAGATCGTGCCGACGTTCTTCATTGGCGCGACGTTCGGCTGTGCGTTCGGCGGCCTGCTCGGGCTTGACCCCGGCTTTGCCGCGGCGCTCGGACTGGCCGCGCTGTTCTGCGGCGTCGTCAACTGCCCGCTGGCCGCGTTGGTGCTGTCCGTCGAGCTGTTCGGCGGCGGCTCCCCGCTCATTTTTGCACTGGTGTGCGCCGTGAGCTATCTGCTCAGCGGCTATTACAGTCTCTACTCCGGCCAGCACATCGTCTATTCGAAGCTGCGCGCCGAGTACGTCAACCGTTCCACGCATTAAGGAGGCTTCCATGGCAAGAACAAACGACCTCGGGCGCGACCGCGTCGGCCCGCTGATGCTCCGGCTGGCGCTGCCGGCCGTGCTTGCGCAGCTCGTCAACGCACTCTACAATATCGTCGACCGCATCTACATAGGCCGCATCCCGGGCGAGGGCGCAGCGGCGCTCACAGGGCTGGGCATCTGCTTTCCTGTGACGATGCTCGTCTCGGCGCTTGCCTCCCTCATCGGCGTCGGCGGCGGCGCGCGCGCGGCCATCTCAATGGGCGAGGGACGAAACGACCGCGCAGAGCGCATCCTCGGCTCCTGCGCCACGGCGCTTGTCGCCGTCGCCGTCGTCATGACCGTCGTGCTCGAGATCGTCAAGCGGCCGATGCTGATGCTCTTTGGCGGCAGTGAAAACACCATCGGCTATGCGACGGACTATCTCTCGGTCTATCTGCTCGGCACGCTGCCGATCCTGCTCTCGCTCGGGCTGAACAACCTGATCTCCACACAGGGCTTTTCGACCGTCTCCATGCGCACGACACTCATCGGCGCAGCCGTGAACATCGTGCTCGACCCCGTTTTCATTTTTGTTTTTGATCTCGGTGTGCGCGGCGCGGCCATCGCGACCGTGCTCGCGCAGATCGCGTCCGCCGCCTGGGTGCTGCTGTTTTTGACCGGCAAAAAGACGAAGCTGCACATCCGGCGGCAAAACCTGAAGCCGGACTGGCAGCTTCTCGGCCCGGTGCTTGCCATCGGCGTCAGCCCGTTCGTCATGCAGGCGACAGAGAGCGTGCTGAACGTCGCATTCAATTCCTCGCTGCAGAAATACGGCGGCGACACTGCCGTCGGCGCGCTCACCATCGCATCGAGCGTCATGACGATCCTGACGTGTACGTTCCTCGGCCTTGCGCAGGGCGCACAGCCGATCCTGAGCTTTAACTACGGCGCGGGTCAGTCGAAACGGGTGCGGCAGGCGTTTTACCTGCTGTTCTCCTCTTGTACCACGCTTTCCATCGTGTTCTGCGCGCTGCTCGAGCTGTTTCCCGGCGTGTTCGTCGGGCTGTTCAACGATGATCCGACGCTCTACAGCACTGCCGTGTGGGCCATCCGCATCTACTCCGCGGGTCTGCTCGTGCTCGGCGTACAGCACTCCTGCCAGCAGGCGTTCGTCGCGCTGGGGCAGGCGAAGATTTCGCTGTGCATGGCGCTGCTGCGCAAATTCGTCCTGCTCATTCCGCTCATTTTTATCCTGCCGCATTTCTTCACCGACAAGGTGTTCGCGGTGTTCCTGGCCGAGCCGATCGCAGACGTATGCGCGGCGCTGACCACGGGGACGCTGTTTTTCACCCGCCTGCCGAAGATCCTGCGCGCGCGGGAGCGTGAGCTGCAGGCTGGGGCGGACTGACGGCCCAAGAAATGGCGCATGGCGCCTGCAAAAATTCCATGGCATGCCGGCGGTGCGGTCATTGACGAGCTGTTCGGTTCCGTGCTAAAATAATCACAAACTATCATCTGCTTGACTCCGTGCGTGCGCAGCGCCCTCCAGTCAAACGGCTCAACAGGAGGATCTTACTTTGGCAACTGAACAACAACGGCGGAGCGTGCAGCTCTGGTCTGTGAGCTTCGTCGTACTGATTCTGATCACCTTTTCCAATTCATTCTGCTTCCAGATGCTCAACTCGACGCTGGCGCTCTATGTTGAGAGCATCATGCCCGGTTCGTCGGTCACAGGCACCGTCGCCGGCATCGCCAGCCTGCTGTACACCATTACGATCATCATTGCGCGTTCGTGCGGCGCGCGGCTGCTGGAGATGTACGGCCGCAAACCCGTCGCCGTGATCGGCGCGGCTGTGTTTGGGATCGGCTGCCTGCTCAATGCATGGATCCCGACTGTCGCGGCGCTGCTCATCCTGCGCGCGATCCAGGGTCTCGGCGCGGGCGCTACCTCCACGACCATCTCCATCGCCAATATCCACGTCGTTCCGCAGGAGCGGCTATCCGAGGGCATGGGAAAAATCTCATCCGG
>CAZJBT010000064.1:0-5173 GCA_964544345.1 uncultured Oscillospiraceae bacterium | reverse complement strand
CTGTCGATGATCATCGGCCCGTCCATCGCGCTGCTGCTCGTCGCGGGCGGAAATTACCGCATTCCGTTCTACGCCGTCGCCGTCTGCTGCGTAATCACCATTGCCGGCACGCTGATCATCCACACCGGGCATGACGATATGATGCGCAAAAAGCTGGCAGAAAACAGGAAAAACGGCGTCAAGCAGCATTTCCGTCTCGGCCGGCTACACGATATGATCTGCACCGAGGTGCTCCTCCCGTCGTTGATCCAGTTCCTCGTCATGATCTCGTTCGCCAGCTTCACGACCTACCTGACCATCTATGCCAACGACCGCGGCTACAGCTTTGAATTCGCCAGTCTGTCGACTGCCGGCGCGTTCTTTGCACTCGCATCGATCGTCATGGTCATCACGCAGTTTGGCTTCAGCAGTCTGGGCGATAAGTACGGCCCGATCCGTGTCGCGATCCCCGGCATGGCGCTGGCCATCGCCGGCTTCCTGATCCTGACCCTCTCGCATTCGCTGGTTCTTTTCTTTGTCTCCGCCGTCTTTTACGGCATCGGCTCCGGTCTCATCATGCCGGTGCTCAACGCCTCGACCATCAAGGGCGCGCCGAAGGATCGCACCAGCCTCGCCTCGTCCACGTTCTACATCCTCTATGATGCCGGTCTTGGTCTCGGCGCACTGCTCTGGGGCGTAGTAAAGGACATCACAGGCGTCAGCGGCATGTATGCAGGCGCCGCCGTCACCATGGCGCTTGCCATATTCCTGACCTGGTACGTCTACGGCAAAAAAAAGTGGCTCGAACAAAATCAGGCCGCCTGAGCGCGAGCCCGCCCCGGTATGCTCCGGGGCGGGCTTATTTTCGCGGCGCGGCGGCAGATTTCTATTCCTAATTTCAGGGCGTTATGATAAAATGAAAAAAACGACAGGAGGAGCCGCCATGAAACCGTCTTATATCAGATCCCTGGTGCTCGCCGCACTGCTCGCCGCGCTCTGCTGCATCGGAACGCTGCTGTTTCCGATCCCGCTGCCCGGCAGCGGCTACGCCAACTTCGGCGACTGCTTCGTCGTCCTCTCCGGCTTCGTGCTCGGGCCTGTCTGGGGCGCGGCCGCCGCGGGACTTGGCTCGATGCTGGCCGACGTCCTCTCCGGCTACGCCTACTACGCGCCCGCCACCTTTGTCATAAAGGCGCTGATGGCTGTGACCGCTGCTTTGATCGCCCGCGCCCTGCGCCGCCGGTGCTATGCCGGCACGGTGGCCGCCAGCGTCGCCGCCGAATGCATCATGGTGCTCGGATATTTCCTGTACGAGTGGGCGCTCTACGGCATCGGCACCGCCGCAGTCGATGTGATCGGCAACGGCCTGCAGGGTCTGGTCAGCATCATACTCGCCTCGGTCATCTGGTGCGCCGCCATCCGCACGCACATCGCCGACCGGCTCAAGCCGTAAAAATGAGCCGCCCTCCGCTGGGAGGGCGGCTCAGCTTGTCAAAAAACCTCGTAGAGTTTCGCCGCCGCAGCGGCGAAATCAAATCAGGATCGTTTTCTCCGGCGACCTGTGCGTCGGAGAAAACACTGCTCGGCCTGTAAACGTGCGTTTTGTGCGCGCAGCGGACAAAACGTGCGCTGCGGCAGGCCGCAGTCTCTTGTCAAAGAACGCCTACGGCGTTCTTTGACAGTCTCAGCCGCTCTCCGCTGGGAGGGCGGCTCTTATTGTCGTTCGCGTCAGGCGGTAAGGCGCGCGCGCTCGAGCACGTTCGAACGGCGCAGGTACACGGCCAGCGGCAGCCCCAGCGCGTACATGACGACCGCCTCACCGAACGCGACGCCCGCGGCGTTGACGACGAACCCGCGCACGAGCGCGTCCGGCGTGAACACCCACGCCAGCTCCGCGCCGACGAGCACCGTGTTGACGAGCACGGTCGGCAGCGGGATAGCCCAGAGCCGCCTGCACCGCGTCGTGAGCAGGCAGCCGATCAGCGTGGCGGCCGAGCCGACCACGATATCAATGGCCGAGACCGTGGAGAACAGATTGGCCACCAGGCAGCCGACAAAAAGGCCGAAGCTCGTCACCGGAACGAATGCCGGCAGGACGCAGAGCGCCTCGGTCAATCTGAACTGCACCGTGCCGTATGAAAGCGGCCAGATGATCGTGATGACGGCGTAGAGCGCGGCGACGATGCCGCAGAGCGCCAGGGTGCGGGTGTTGCATTTCATGGATTTCATATGCTGCTTCCTCCCAGAAAAAAAGTGCCGCCCCTACGGACAGCACAGAAAAAAATGGGCGCAAAGCGCCCATCCGAAAAGCCCGTAGTTTTGTTTAGCGACAGGATGGTTCCGAACTGTCGGTTGTTTGGTTGCAGCGTCATTATAGCGCTTCTTCGGCGGCGCGTCAAGTGTTTTGCATTTTTACACCGGTCGTGCTAAAATAGTTCCAATCTGTTCCGGGAGGGATGTGCATGGCGCGCTCGCAGAATCAGAAGCTCAAGCTGCTCTACCTCGCGCAGTATCTGATGGAGGAGTCGGACGAGGAGCATCCGCTGAGCACACGGCAGTTGATTGCGCGTCTCGCCGCGCAGGACATCTCGGCCGAACGAAAGAGCATCTACGACGACATCGCAGCGCTGCAGCGCTTTGGCATGGACATCGAGTACGCCGGCCGGCGCGGCTACTACCTCGCCAGCCGGGCGTTCGAGCTGCCGGAGCTGAAGCTGCTCGTCGACGCGGTGCAGTCGTCTCGCTTCCTGACGCTGAATAAATCGCTCTCGCTCATCGGCAAGATCGAATCGCTCGCCAGCCGATTTGAGGCGCAGTCGCTCCAGCGGCAGGTCTACGTCACGAACCGGATCAAAACGATGAACGAATCCATCTACTATAACGTAGACGAGCTGCACGATGCCATCGCGCACGACCGGCAGATCACATTCCAGTATTTCGAGTACGCCGTGCCGAAGCAGCGTGTATTTCGCCGCGGCGGCGCGCAGTACCGCATCAGCCCGTTCGCGCTGACCTGGGACAACGAAAACTACTACCTCATCGGCTATGACTCCGCCGCCGGGATCCTCAAGCACTTCCGCGTGGACAAGATGGTGAATATCCGCCCGGCCGACGCCTTCCGCGACGGCAAGGAGGTCTTTCGTGCGCTCGACATGGGCGAGTATACCGGGACGCTGTTCGGCATGTTCTCCGGCGAGGCTCAGTCGGTGCTGCTGCGCTTTGAGAATCGGCTCGCCGGCGCGGTCATCGACCGCTTCGGCAGCGACGTCAGCCTGATGCCTGACGGCGAGACCCACTTCACCGTCCGCGTGCGCGCTGCGGTGAGCGAGCAGTTCTTTGGGTACCTCGCCGGCTTCGGCGCGGCAGTGCAGATCCTCTCGCCCGATTCCGTGGCCGACGCGATGTGCCGCCACATAGAAGCCATCGCCGCCCTCTACAAAAAAGATAGCGTTTCAGATGAAAAAGTGTTATAATATGTTATTACGTTATGCGCGGAGGAAAAGCGATGCGGTTTGACGGCTTTCTCGGCAACGAGCGGATCAAGGAACGGCTGACGTCCGCCGCGGCGCACGGCGCGTTGCCGCAGTTCATCCTGATCGCCGGGCCGCGCGGCTCCGGAAAAAAGACGCTCGCGCGCATTCTCGCCGCCGCAATGGAGTGTACTGGTACGGGCGAACGCCCGTGCGGCGTGTGTCACGCCTGCCGCAAGGTGTTCTCCGGCGTCCACCCGGACGTCATCACCGTGACGGATGCGCGCAAATACTACGCCGTCGACACCATCCGCGCCGCCTGCGCAGAGGTCTACCTCCGCCCGAATGAGGGCGCGCGTAAGATCTACCTTTTCCCACAGGCATTCGACCCCACACGGCACGAGGCGCAGAACGCCCTTTTAAAGATCACAGAGGAGCCGCCTTCCTACGGCGCATTCCTCATCCTGGCTGAAAATGCCGAGCGGATGCTCGCCACAGTGCGCTCGCGCGCCACAGTGCTGACGCTCTCGCCGCTGCCTGAGGCAGAGCTGACGCGTGAGCTGCGCCGCCGCTTTCCTGACCGGAAAAATGAGGACATTGCGGCCGCCGCACGCACGTCCGGCGGCTGGCTCGGCCAGGCTGCGGAGCTGCTCAGCGGCGGAGAAGGCGACGAGCAGACCGCGCGCTTTGCGAGCGCGTTCGCCGCGCATGACGCGCTCGCGCTGCTCGAGCTGACAAGCTCGATGGAGCGGCTCAAGCGCGACCAGCTACAGCCCATCTTGCTCGAGTGGATCGCGCTGCTCTCCGCCGCGCTCGAGACCAGCGCCGGCGCTCCCGCGCCGTCCGACGCCGCGCGCGCCATCGCCCGCGGCCGCACGGGGCAGGACATTCTCCGCGCCGTGGAGGCGCTTCGCAAAGCCATCGACTATACTTCCCTGAACGTCGGCACCGCGCACATCTGCGGCGCGCTGAGCGTGTCGCTGCGGTAGACGTTCCGTCACAAGACAGATTGGAGCTACTATGGACGAAAACAACCTGACCCAAGCCCCGGAAAGCGACCCGACCCCCGTCTCCATGGAGGACGGCCTGCCCGAGGCGGCGGAAGCCGAACAGCCGGCAGAGCCGGAGACGGGAGCCATCGCAGCGGAGGACGGCTGGAATATCCCGCGTACGACCGTCGTCGACATCCGTTTCAACGACGGCGGCAAGGTCTACTACTTCGACCCGGGCGACCTCGCCGTCAAAACCGGCGACCATGTCATCGTCGAAACCGCGCGCGGCGTGGAGTACGGCGTCGCAGCCAACGGCCTGCACCAGGTGCCGGCGCGCGACATCACCGGCCAGCTCCGCCCCGTGCTGCGTCTCGCCACCGCGGCAGACGAAAAGACCCGCGCCGCCAACAAGGCGCGCGAGAAAGAGGCCTACCGCGTCTGCCAGCAGGAGATCGAGCGGCTCGGGCTGGAAATGCAGCTCGCATCGGCCGAGGTGGCATTCGACGGCAGCAAGATCCTCTTTTTCTTCACAGCCGACGGCCGCGTCGATTTCCGCGAGCTGGTCAAATCGCTCGCCTCCGCGTTCCATACGCGCATCGAGCTGCGCCAGATCGGTGTGCGCGATAAGGCCAAGATGATCGGCGGTCTCGGCATGTGCGGCCGCCCGTTCTGCTGCGCGGAGTTCCTGACCGACTTCCAGCCCGTTTCCATCAAGATGGCCAAGACGCAAAA
>CAZJBT010000063.1:0-11644 GCA_964544345.1 uncultured Oscillospiraceae bacterium | reverse complement strand
TCAGGATCGTTTTCTCCGGCGACCTGTGCGTCGGAGAAAACACCGCTCGGCCTGTCGCAGTCCTTTGTCGAAGAACGCCGCAGGCGTTCTTCGACAGCCTCGAACAGGGCCGCCCATCGGGCGGCCCTGCGTAGTTATTTGCTCAGGAAGCGCATGCCAAAGCTGTGCTCTTCGATCGTGTAATCGGCGCTTGCCGTCTCGTACCAGGCGTTGTAGTCCTCGGAGCGGAGCGTGCTCTCCAACAGGGAGAGCCGGTAGTTCCCGCCCTCGCCGGCAAAGTACATGACATGGTAGCCATAGCTCGTCTCGACGATGTCGGTGTCGCCGACCTGACGCGCCGGGTCGAAGCACCAGTCGTTGAAGGTTTCAACCATCTGCCCCTGGTAGACGTTCTCATACAGACCGCCGGCAGAGGCGTTGGAATCGGCCGAATTGGCCTTGGCCAGCTCAGCGAAGGCATCCTCGGTTCGCTCGCCGGCGAGATACTCGTCAAGGATCGACTGCGCCTTATCTCTGGCGGCCGCATCGGCTGCCTCCTCAGCGGCGCTGGTGGCCTCCTCGTCGACATTGCCCTCGTCGTCGGTGACGTCCTCGACAGTCTCCGGCTTGATCAGAATGTGGCGGACATTGACGGTGTTGTAGTCGTTGTCGTTGCGGCCGATGAAGTAGACGACATAATAGCCGGTATCGGTGCTCAGCGTGATGGTGTCGCCTGCGGCGCGCTCAGCGTTGAACAGCCACTCGGCCATGGCCTCGAGCGTGCTCGACGCGGTGGTGTAGCTGGCGCGCTGCTTGAGCGTCGTCTCATCGTCGTAATCGTCACCGGCAAAATCGGCGTACTGCTCGCCGTCGCCCAGCGCAAGACCGTTGGAGAGCAGGTAGGCGTAACCGACGAACGCGTCCTCGTCGCCCTGGCAGGCGGCAGCCATCGCGTCCGCGGTGTCGAGTGCGGCGGCCATCGCCGCGGCGATCTCCTCGTCGGTGGCTTCGACCTCGGTCTCCTCGCCGGTTTCCTCGTCGGTGACAGTCTCCGTCTCAGGCTCGCCATTTACAAAGTAAGTGCGGTAGTCCACTGTGTCGAAATCGACCTTGTGCTCGTCATAATAGCTGAGCAGCTCGTCATCGGTATAGGTGAAGCTGTTTTCCTTCTCCGTCTGATACTCGGTGGCCAGGTACTGCAGCTCGAGGAACTCACGGTACAGCTTGGTATCGCAGCCGGAGCCGAAGTAGGCTGCGAGGTAGCCGTCGGCGGAGTTGTAGTCGTAGTTTGCGGCGGTGGTGTCCAGGCTGCTGATGATCGTGTCGATCTCAGAGCTGCTGTCGTCGGAGAGCGTATAGCCGGCCGCCTCTGCAGCGTCGGCAAGCGTGTAGGCCCAGATCATACCGTCGCGCGCGAGCTCGTCAAAGTAATCTGCCCAGGTCTCGCCGGTGTCGGCGTTGTAAACCTGCTCGGTCAGCGGGGTGCTCGCGCTGAACGGATAGCCGTAGTTCTCGATGTAGTCTCCGTAGGTGTTGTAGTAGTTGGCGTAGATGCTCTTATAGAAGAAGTTGTACATCGAAGCCGAGACGCTGTGCTCGCCGACGGTCAGCGCAGCGGCGCGGGAGGCAAAAAAGCCGTTGTTGACCATCATGACAAAAATAAAGGCGGCAATGAACACAACGGCCAACACGATATAAAGGCAATAGATCGGCCGGAATTTGGATTTTGTTACAGGGGTCTTGCTCAGTTCGCCGGCCTGATACTGTTCCTGGCGTTTTTTCTTTTCGCGGGATGCGCTCATCTTAGGTTCCATCCTCTCATCATATGCATATATTGTACGTCCGCAGCATAGGGCGCGGTGCCGGATTATTATAGCGGATTGCGGCGAGGGTTGCAAGTCCCGGATTCCAAATGAACCGGCCGGCAGCGGAAAATTCACAAAATGTTCAGGAATCCCGGCCGTCAGGTGCGGTATCATAACAGGCAGGGCGAGCTGTGTGCAAAATAGAACGCGCTGCAAAATGAAACGGGGCAGATCCTGCCGCCGGCGGCAAAAACACGGAGCTGCCGCGATCCGATCTGCAGCAGCTCCGCCGATTCCATTTTAGATTCCCCGCTTCGGCCGTGCGAACCCAGTTATAACCTGCACGTTTCGGGCAGGTGGGGTGCCTCTCCGGGAGTTCATTGCTTCCAACTTCCAGCCGCGGTCTGAGCCGAGCCGGGAGGCCTGCAATCCCTCGCGGAAGTCCGGCACCCCGATAACTTGATGTGGGTTAAAAAAAGGCCCGTCACGCACCAAGCAGGGAATCTTTTTTCTTGTCAGTCGATGTCGTCCGGCTCGTCGTCTTCCTCGCTGAACAGCGCATAGACGGTCTCCAGCTCTGCATCGTCGTCGATGGTACAGAGAACCTCCTCGCCGTCTTCCACGACGACTTTTAGGATGCTGACCTCCAGCTCCTCGTCCTCATCGGCGGGATCCGCTGGTGTGACGACAAGGTATTCCGCTCCATCGTATTCCACACGTCCGAGGACTTCGAGCTCGTAGTCGATGCCGTCGTCGTCTGTGACGGAGATGAAATCATCTCCAAACAGTTCGCTCATCGCAATGCTCCTTTCGTTCCTCAGGCTATTTGCATTGTAATGCGCGCGGCGCTGAAAATCAAGTGGAATTTTACGGCGAATCTTGTGAATTTTACGAACAGAAGTCCTCACACGCCCGGGTCAATTCGGGAAAAGTGCTGAAATACAGCCCGTTTTCAAGCAGTTCCCGGTCTTGCCGGCGCAGGGAGGAGAGCGGCGTGTCGTAAACGCGGACGCACGCGCCGGTATCGTCAAAGGCCGCGACGCGGCCGTTTACCGCCTTTAAGCAGCAGTCCGACCCGGCGGCGAGCGAGACGAGCAGCGCCGCAGGAAGCAGGATCTGCGCGGAGAACCGATGCAGCTTCATGATCCATCACCCGGATATAGTCTGCCGCGGTTTGGGGAAATTATCAGCGGCGAAATTTCGCGCGTACAAAGTTGACATGTATGCTATAATAAAAATACATCGTACCAATATTAAGTTTTTCTTTGACTGTGGGAACGCAGACGATTGCGGTTGCCTTGGATGTCCGGCATACCGGATCGGGGGTATGGAAAGGCGGGATAACGATGGCGGAGGGAACCAGCCGCGGACAAGGCGTGAAGCGCGGCTTTGCCATTGCCGGAAAAGTGATCGGCACACTGCTTCTGGTCGGATTTCTCACGCTTTTGATTTTTCTGTGTATTTTCGTTGTGTATGTAAAAAAAGACCTGGCAAGCCAATCCGATTTCTCAATGGACGGCTTCGTGCTGGATCAGACCTCGGTCATCTACTACTATGACCGCGATACCGGCACCTATCAGGAGCTGCAGAAGCTCTACGGCTTCGAGAACCGCATCTGGGCGAGCTATGAGGAGATCCCGGCGAATCTGGTGTTTGCCTGCGTTGCCATCGAGGACAAGCGCTTCTTCGATCATAAGGGCGTTGACTGGCTGACTACGATCAAGGCCGGCGTCAAGCTGTTCCTTGGGACTGGCAGCGCCGGCGGATCGACGATCACGCAGCAGTTGATCAAAAACGTGACCGGCCACGAGGAGGTCACGGTTCGGCGCAAGCTGGTGGAGATCATGAGCGCGCTGGAGTTTGAGAGCGATCACTCCAAGGACGACATCTTGGAATGGTATCTCAATACGATCTACCTCGGAGAGGGCTGCTATGGCGTCAAGTCGGCGGCGGAGGTCTATTTCGGCAAGCAGCTCAGCGAACTGACGCTTGCCGAGTGTGCCAGCCTGATCGCCATTACGAACAATCCGTCGATCTACGATCCGTATATCAACGAGGAGAAGAACATCGAGCGCCAGCGCATCATCCTCTACGAGATGTTCGACCAGGGCTACATCGACCGGTCGGAGTATAACGCGGCGGTCGGTCAGGAATTGGTGTTCACCAACACCTCCGGCGACTCCGACGCGGACGGTGACAGCGAGTATTATTCCTATTTTGTTGACCAGGTCGTCCGCGACGTGGTTAGCGACCTGATGGAGCAGACTGGTTACGATTATAAGATCGTGAACCAGATGGTGCTCTCCGGCGGCTATTCCATCTACTGCACCATCGACCCGGATGTGCAGGCGGCGGTCGACGAGATCTATACGGATCTCTCCAATATCCCCGATACCGCAAGCTATCAGCAGCTCCAGTCCGGCATTGTGGTGATCGACAATTCCTCCGGCGATGTGGTCGCCCTGGCCGGCGGCGTGGGGGAAAAGACGGGCAGCCTGACCTACTCGCGCGCCACGCAGAGCACGCTCTCGCCCGGCTCGTGCATCAAGCCGCTGTCGGTCTATGCGCCGGCGCTTGATCTGGGGATCATCACGCCCAGCACCGTCTACGACGATTCGCCCTACTCGTTCACCGATACGTCCACCTGGCCGAAAAATACCGATTCGACCTACCGCGGCCTGATGACGGTCACAGAGGCGCTCGAGCGCTCGACCAATACAGTCGCCGTCAAGATCTGCGACGATGTGGGCGTGGAGTATGCCTACACGTTTGCGAAAGAGCAGTTGGGCCTTTCTACGCTGGTATCCGAGCGGACGGTCGGCGACAAGGTCTACACCGACGTCGGCCTGGCTTCAATGGCGCTCGGCGGCCTGACCAACGGCGTCACGGTCAAGGCGATGGCTGCGGCGTATGAGACGTTTGCCAACAACGGTGTCTACCGCGAGGCGCGCACCTATACCAAGGTAGTCGACACCAACGGCAACACAGTGATCGACAACACGCAGGAACAGCACACTGCCGTCAAGGAAAAGACCGCGTGGTATCTGACGGACATGATGCAGAGCGTCGTGGAGAATGGAACGGGAACAGCCGCCCAGCTTGACGGCATCGCCGTCGCCGGAAAGACCGGCACGACCACATCCGACTTTGACCGCTGGTTCTGCGGCTATACGCCGTATTACTGCGCCGCCGTCTGGGTCGGCTACGACGAGCCGGAGGAGGTCGTCTTGACTGACACCACGGAGAACCCTGCCGTCACGCTCTGGCGCAAGGTCATGGAGATCGTGCACGAAGACAAGGCCGACCGCAGCTTCCAGCAGCCGTCGAACGTGGTCGAATGCAGCTACTGCGCCGATAGCGGCCTGCTTGCCTCGCCCTGGTGCGAGCAGGATGTGCGCGGCAGCCGTGTCGTCAAGGCCAAGCTCAGCATCTACGATGTGCCGACTGAAACGTGCAGCGTCCACGTCGGTGCTGAAATCTGCGACGCCTCCGGCCACCTGGCCAATTCCTACTGTGCCGGCGTGCCGGGCAACACCACGCATATGGTTGGCATGCTCAGCATCGACCGCTACTTCCCGGTGCCGAACGTCGTCGTCGGAGATCAGCAATATAATGTCGATACGGACAACGCGCCGTCTGGCTTCTATCCCGCTGTGTCCACGACGGGCGACCCGATGAATCTCGAGTGCTATCTGCACAATGAGACGAGCATCCCGAAGCCCGAGCCGGATCCGGAGCCAGACCCGGATCCTGAACCAGACCCGGATCCCGACCCCGAACCAGACCCAGACCCCGAGCCGGATCCGGAGCTTGACCCGGATCCAGCTCCCGACCCCAATCCGGATCCGGAACTCGATCCCAGCCTAGAAGGCTGGTAATCTAGAATTTGGAGACTGCCTATGTGGATTTCTGACCAGTGGAAGGACTATGAAGTGATCGACTGCTCTGACGGCGAAAAGCTTGAGCGGTGGGGGAAGTATATCCTGGTGCGCCCGGATCCGCAGGTCATCTGGCAGACGAAACGCTCCGACCGGCTCTGGAGCCGGTACGATGCGCGCTATGCACGCTCGTCGTCCGGCGGCGGGCATTGGTCGCAGCACGCGCTGCCAGACCGATGGAACATCAGTTACCGCGATCTGACCTTCAATGTCAAACCGATGAACTTCAAGCACACTGGGATTTTTCCCGAGCAGGCTGCAAATTGGGATTTTATCGATGAGAAGATCCGTTCGGCAGGCCGGCCTGTGTCGGTGCTGAATCTGTTTGCCTATACCGGCGGCGCGACCGTTGCGGCCGCCGCGGCCGGTGCGAGCGTCTGCCATGTCGATGCGGCAAAGGGCATGGTCGCCTGGGCGAAGGAAAACGCAAAGTCGTCCGGCCTGGAAAGCGCCCCTATCCGCTGGATCGTGGACGACTGCGCCAAGTTTGTCGAGCGAGAGATCCGCCGCGGGCGGCGCTATGACGCGATCGTTATGGATCCGCCTTCCTATGGCCGCGGCCCATCGGGTGAGATCTGGAAGCTTGAAAAGGATCTCTATCCGTTCGTCGAGCTGGCCGCAGGCGTGCTGTCGGACGATCCGCTGTTTGTCATCATCAATTCCTACACCACGGGTCTGGCTCCGTCGGTGCTGGGCTATATTCTCGACTCGATCGTCGGTAAAAAGTACGGCGGCTCGTCGGCGTGCGATGAGCTTGGCCTGCCGGTGACCGACTCCGGGCTTGTCCTGCCGTGCGGCAGCGCCGGCAGATGGACGAGGTGAAACGCATGGAAACCGTTATCCGAGCAGAGGATCTCACATTTACTTATCCCGCCGACGCGGAGGAGGGCGCGCTTCCGCTTCCGGTCTTTGAGGGCTTGGAGCTTGAGGTCGAGGCTGGCTCGTTCGTTGTCATCCTCGGGCACAACGGCTCGGGCAAGTCGACGCTGGCGAAGCACTTCAACGCCGTCCTGCTGCCCTCCGGCGGCTCGATGTGGGTCTACGGGATCAACACCTCCGACGAGGAAAAGCTCCTCGATGTACGCTCTACAGTCGGTATGGTGTTCCAAAATCCGGACAACCAGATCGTGGCCAATGTCGTGGAGGAGGACGTCGCATTTGCGCCGGAGAACCTCGGCGTTCAGCCGGCGGAGATCCGAAAACGCGTGGACGACGCGCTCGCGGCCGTTGATATGTCGGAGTATGCAATGCATGCACCGCACCTGCTCTCCGGCGGCCAGAAGCAGCGTATCGCGATCGCGGGCGTGATCGCGATGCAACCAAAATGCATCGTGCTCGACGAGCCGACGGCCATGCTCGACCCGCAGGGCAGACGGGAGGTCATTGCGACTATCTCCCGGCTCAACCGCGAGAAGGGCGTGACGGTGGTGCTTATCACGCACCACATGCGCGAGGCCATTGCGGCCGACCGCGTGATCGTGATGGACGACGGGAAGTTTATCGCTGACGGCACGCCGGTCGAGGTGTTTTCACAGGTGGAGCTTTTAGAGCACGCACAGCTCGCCGTGCCGGATACGACGAAGCTGCTTTTCGAGCTGAATCGGTGCGGCTTCGATCTGCCGCTCTCCGCGCTGTCGGTGGACGGCTGCGCGCAGGCGATCTTTGAGGCTTTGCGAGCCTGATTCATCCCTTTGGAGGAAGAGACGTTGGCACCCATACTCGAGACAAAGAATTTAACGCATATCTACAGCGCCGGCACGCCGTTTGAGCAATACGCGCTGCGCAGCGTGGATTTCTCGGCGGAGCGCGGCGAGTTTATCGGCATCATCGGCCACACCGGCTCCGGCAAGTCGACGCTGATGCAGCATCTCAACGGCCTGCTGCAGCCCACGTCCGGCCAGGTTCTGTTCGACGGCCGGGATATTTTTCAATCGAAGGAATTCACCCGGTCGATCCGCTTCAAGGTCGGCCTGGTGTTTCAATACCCGGAGTATCAGCTCTTTGAAGAGACAGTCCGCAAGGATATCGCCTTCGGCCCGCGCAACATGGGGCTCGATGACCAGGAGATCGCGCGCCGCGTCGAGCGCGCTGCGGGCTTTGTCGGCCTGACGGATGAGCAGCTCGACCGCTCGCCGTTCGATCTGTCCGGCGGGCAGAAGCGCCGCGCCGCCATCGCCGGCGTCATTGCCATGGAGCCGGATGTACTGATCCTCGATGAACCGACTGCAGGCTTGGATCCGGTTGGAAGCGCCAGCGTGCTCCAGAATATCCGCGACTATCAGAAGGCTGTCGGCGCGACGATCATCATGGTCAGCCACTCGATGGAGGAGGTCGCTGAGGCCTCCGACCGGCTCGTTGTCATGAACCGCGGCGCGATCGCGATGCAGGGCACGCCGCGCGAGGTGTTCGCGCATGCGGGTGAGCTGACGCAGATCGGTCTCGACGTGCCGATGGTCACATCGGTATTTCTGCGCCTGCGTGCGCTGGGGCTTGACGTCGACCCGTCCGTGTTCACGATCGAACAGGCGAAGCAGGCCATCCTCGCCTGCCGGGAGAGCCGCCTATGCTGAAGGATATCACGCTCGGCCAGTATTTCCCGGGTACGTCGCTGCTCCACCGGCTCGACCCGCGCGCGAAGCTGCTCGCGCTCATCGTGTATATCGTGGCGCTGTTTTTGGCAAAATGGTTTGTCTCATATGCGCTCGTGCTGGTGTTCCTGGCGGTGTGTATCGCCGTCTCGCATGTCCGTCTGAAAACCATGCTCAAGGGACTCAAGCCGCTGATCGTCATCATCGTGATCACTGCCGTGCTCAATGTGCTCTACACAGGTGGCGAGCATGTCCTGGCGCACTTCTGGGTGTTCACCATCTCGCTTGAGGGTGTCGAGAACGCGTTCTTCATGGTCATCCGGATCGTGATGCTTGTCATGGGGACGTTTCTTTTGACCTACACTACCTCGCCGATCGCGCTGACCGACTCCATCGAGAGCTTGCTCGGCCCGCTCAAAAAGCTCCATGTTCCAGTGCACGAGTTGGCGATGATAATGTCCATTGCGCTCCGCTTTATCCCGACGCTCATTGAAGAAACCGACAAGATCATCTCGGCACAGAAGGCACGCGGCGCGGATTTTGATTCCGGCAGCCTGATCCGGCGGGCCAAGGCGCTCATCCCGGTGCTCGTGCCGCTGTTTATCAGCGCGTTCCGCCGCGCCGATGAGCTGGCGACGGCGATGGAGTGCCGCTGCTACCACGGCGGCACCGGCCGCACGCGGCTGAAGCAGCTCCGCTACGCTGCCTGCGACGCGTATGCGGGCGTGTGCTGCGCTGCGCTGCTCGCCGCTGTCATCGTACTGCGCCGGTTCGGCTTATAGGAGGCTCTATGCGCAATATTGCACTGCAACTGATGTATGAGGGAACAGCCTACCATGGCTGGCAGGTGCAGAAGACCGAGGTCACGGTTTGCGAAACGCTCGAACGGGCGGCGGCGGCCGTCGTCGGCCATCCGGTCAAGATCGTCGGCTGCGGCCGTACGGATGCGGGCGTGCACGCCAAGACCTATGTCGCCAATTTCCATACCGATTCACGCATCCCGGCCGAGCGGGTGCCCTATGCGCTGAACACGCACCTGCCGGAGGACATCGTTGTCCGCAGTGCCTGGGATGTGCACGACGCCTTCAACGCCATCGACTCGTGCGTGCGTAAGGAATATACCTACCTGATTTATAACTCCCGCATTCGCGACCCGTTTTATGTCAACCGGGCGTGGTTTTATCCGCGTTCGCTTGACGAGGGGATCATGCAGCGCGCGGCGCAGCAGTTCGTCGGCACACATGACTTTGCCGCCGTGCGTTCGGTCGGCACAGAGGTCAAAAGCACGGTGCGGACGGTCTATTATTTCAATGTAGAACGCCATGGGTCGTTCATCGAGCTGCGCGTATGCGCGAACGGCTTTCTGTACAACATGGTGCGGGCGATGACCGGCACCGTGGTCTACTGCGCGGAGGGGAAGCTTGATCCGGAGGGGATCGGTGCGCTGCTTGCCTCCGGCGATCGCACGGCGGCCGGCCCGACGGTGCCGCCCGGCGGGCTTTATATGTCGCAGCTCTGGTATGACGATGGGGAGGCGCGGTTCCATGTCGGAGAATAACATTACGCGGATCTACCCGGATCGTCCGGGGAAGAAGCGCCGCGGTATGAGGCTGCGCGTCGCGTCGCTCATCACACTGGTCGTGCTGGTGTCCCTGGCAGTGGTCGTCGTGCTGCTGTGGGATCATGTGAGCCTCGACGGAGTGCGGCGCTTTGTCCGCTATCTCAACGTTTCGCAGTCGGAGGCGGATGGCCGGTTCTCCTTCGATCAGCACAGCTCCAACTCGTTCGCCGCCGTGGATCGCGGCCTTTCCATCGCCTCGGTCGGCGGCCTGACCGTCTACGACGAGACCGGCGACGAGCTTTACACGGTCTCCAGCGTATTCTCCGCGCCCGCCGCGTCCGCAGGGAGCAAGGTGACGCTGGCCTATGACATCGGAGGCACGCGGCTGCTTGCCGTCAGCAGCACCCGCGGCGTTACCGCACAGGTGACGACCGGCGGCCCGCTGCTCGACGCGGATATCTCATCTGGCGACGCGATCTGCTACTGTGCGGTGGAAAACGGAAAGAAAACTGTTCTGACCGTGCTTGATGAGAGCCAGCAGGAGATCTACAAGTGGTACTCGTCGAGCAGCTTTCTTAGCCCATGCGCCGTCTCGGAGACGGGCGCGCAGGCCGCTGCGGTCAGCATCGGCCAGTCGGAGCATATCTATGAGAGTACGCTTTTACTTTTCGATACCGCCGCGCAGGACGATCCTGTGGCGCTGCCGCTGGGGAACCTGCTCGTGTACGACCTCGACTATCTGCCCGACGGCACGATCTGTGCGGTCGGGGAAACGGCCGCCGTATTGGCTGGCAGCGACGGCAGCTTGCTCGGCAGCTATGACTATTCTGATCGCTATCTTAAGGATTACGCCCTCGGCGGCGACGGATTTCTTGCGCTGTCCCTGAATACATATCAGGCAGGCAGCCGCTATTCCATCGTCACGGTGGACGCGTCATCGATGGAGAGCGCTGAACGCTACATCGGTGTGGAGATCCTCAGCCTTTCAGCCTGTGGAAAATATTTGGCGGTGCTGACCGTCGACGGGCTGAACATTTATACAAGCGACCTCGAGCTATACGCGCAGACGGCCGATACCGGTGCGGCGACCGAGGTTTTGATGCGGGATGACGGCACGGCGCTGCTCATCGCGGGCAGCTCAGCCTCTCTGTTTATCCCGTAAAATGGAGTTTGCTTTTTCACCCTGACCTTGTTATACTGAAAACCACCAGCGGCAGCCCCGCAGCAGTGATTAAGGAGTTTTTGCCATGCAGCCAACGTTGTGTACCAGATGCAAAAAGAACGTGGCCGTGATCTTTATTACGCGGATCGAAAACGGCACATCGAAGAATGAGGGTCTCTGCCTCAAGTGCGCCAAGGAACTGAAGATCAAACCGGTGGAGGATCTGATGCAGAAGATGGGCATTAACGAGGATGAACTGGATTCTCTCTCCGGCGAGATGCTTGAGGCACTCGGCGGCGAGGAGGCGCTGACGGTTCGCGACGACGATGAGTCCGACGACAACGAGAGCCAGACCGCGACGTTTCCGTTCCTCAACAAGCTCTTTTCCGCCAGTGACAATCCGCCCGCGCCGAAAGAGCCGAAGGAATCACGCGAGCAGTCGAAACAGTCCAGCCAGCGCGGCTCGAAAAAGAAGAAGTTCCTCGAGACGTATTGCCAGTGCCTGACCGACAAGGCGCGCGCCGGCGGGCTGGATCGTGTCGTCGGCCGCGAGGTCGAGACGGAGCGCGTCATCCAGATCCTCAACCGCCGCCAGAAGAACAATCCCTGCC
>CAZJBT010000062.1:0-11760 GCA_964544345.1 uncultured Oscillospiraceae bacterium | reverse complement strand
TATCCTCGAGGTTGACGCCGCCAAACGAGCCGGCCAGCAGCGCGACGGTGTTCACGATTTCGTCGACGTCCTTCGAGCGGATGCAGAGCGGCACGGCGTTGACCCCGCCGAACGCTTTGAACAGGACGCATTTGCCCTCCATGACCGGCATGCCGGCCTCCGGACCGATGTCGCCGAGACCGAGCACGGCCGAGCCGTCGGTCACGACAGCGACTGTGTTCCAGCGTCCGGTCAACTCATAGCTTTTGCTGATGTCCTTTTGGATCTCCAGGCACGGCTGAGCAACGCCGGGCGTGTAGGCAAGGGAGAGGGCATCCTTGTCCTTGACCTCCATCTTCGGCACCGTATCGAGTTTGCCGCGCCACTGATAGTGCAGCTTCAGCGATTCCTCCGCATAGTTCATCTCAATTTCCTCCAGTTCCCGTTTATTTGTGTTTAATGCTATTATATGTGATTTACGTCGTATGGACAAGCAGAAAAAAGCTCCCCCCGAAAATCGGAGGGAGCCGGTGTCGATTTACGCCATGGCGTTCAGCTTCAGTGTGACGCTGCTCTTTTTGCGGGCTGCGGTATTCTTGTGCAGAATGCCTTTGGTCACACCCTGGTCGATCGCCTTGACAGCGGCCTGGTATGCGGCGGCGGCCTGCTCGCGGTCGCCGGAGGCCACTGCGACATCAAACTTCTTGATCGTGGTCTTGAGAGCAGACTTTGCCATACGGTTGCGCTCATTCTGGATCTTGGAAATCTCGACTCTCTTCTTGGCAGATTTAATGTTGGGCACGGTTACACCTCCTCAATCGCGATTCTGTATTTTGAAACATCAAAATGTTCTCACGCAGGAATTCATTATAGCGCTCCAGATTCATAAAATCAATCCCTTTTTTGATTTTTTGCGTGGAAAAACCGGTATAGCGCGCCCTGCTGCGGTCAAAATATCGGGGAGGTGGAGTTATAATGAACAAGAGAACCGACTTGGCGATCGAAGCGCGCGAGCTTTGGCGTGAATCGGCAGGGGAGACGACGGAGCTTCCGGGCGTCATTGCGCGCGAGCGAGAGGAAAACGGCGTGGAGTTGACTCTCGTGCAGATCCTCGACGCGCGCGGGGAGGAAGCGCTGCATAAGCCCGCCGGAAATTATATCACACTGGATCTCACCCCGGTTCGCCGGCGGCTGCCGGATTCCTTTGATCGGACGGCGGAAGTATTGGCCGATCAGCTTCGAGGGCTGCTTGAGCTTGAGCGGGACGCAAGCGTTCTGGTGGTCGGTCTGGGAAATCCGGCGGTCACACCGGACGCCATTGGCCCGAAAACACTGGAGCACCTGCTCGTCACGCGTCATCTGGTCACGCGAATGCCGGAACATTTTGCCTCGTTCCGCCCGGTCTGCGCGCTCTCGCCCGGCGTTCTGGGCACGACGGGGCTGGAGAGTGTGGAGGTCGTCCGCGGAGCAGTCGCCCATGCACGGCCCGACCGCGTGATCGTGATCGACGCGCTGGCGGCCTGGAATCCGGAGCGTCTGTGCGCTACGGTACAGCTCGCCGACACCGGGATCGTGCCTGGCTCCGGCGTTGGCAACAGCCGTGAAGCGTTCGACCGGGAAAGCCTTGGGATCCCTGTGATCTCCATCGGCGTGCCGACGGTGGTCGAGGCAAAAACGCTGGTTGCGGATCTGCTTGAACGCAGCGGCGCGGAGGCTGATCTGGGACGATTCGCCTCCGATCTGATCGTTACCCCGACCGACATCGATGCCAATCTGCGCGACCTCTCGCGTCTGATCGGCTGCGCGATCAACCTGGCGCTGCATGATTCGCTCACTGCCGAGGAGATATCCTATTATGTTGGTTAGTTTTATGTTAACGATTTGAGCCAAGAAGTTAGGGACGGAACTGAAATATTCAGGGTGTTGAAAACCCTGTTGAAACTGTTCAAAACTGTTTATTTCAAACGGAAATCGCGTTAGGAACCGACCGAAAACCGGGTGGAAGAAAAGTGAATATTTTTGATGGACATGCAGAATAACGACGGCAACCACAGTATTACGTTGACATCGTGCGAATGGGAGAAGAAATGAGCGAAAAAGGTTGACTCCGGTTGACTTTATCTGCCTGGCTGATACAATGATGTCAGGTGGGGGGAAGGTGCGGCGGCCTTGCCTTGACTGTGTGGTCAGCCTATCCGGCATCGCGCTGCGTTACCGGCATTGCCCCGCGGCAGCGCCTGCCGGCGATCGACAGGCAGGATCGGTGGCGTCCCAATCCGATTGCATCCCATCAGCCGAAGAACAGGGGACTTCCGTTCAAAAAAGCGGAGCTGCGCGCGGTTGAGACCCGTACCTTCGGCGGCTGCGTGCGCAGCGCTTGGCGTTTGACACTGGACGTTCCGCTTGCCGTGTTCGGCGAGGCTGCCGAAGCTGAGCCGCGCACAGGCGTACATAACGCGGTGACATAACAAGCACGGCTCGTATGGCATTGTGACGAATCTGCGCTTTTGCGGCTGCGAATTGTCGGATTTGCTTGACGAGAGCCGGGAAAGCAATTAAAATAACTTGAATGTGAAGAAGAAAAGAACTATGGAATGGAAAAGGAGAGCACGTCATGGCAGTCAAGTACATTTTTATCACCGGCGGCGTCGTGTCCGGCTTGGGTAAGGGGATCACAGCGGCTTCTTTGGGCCGGCTGCTCAAGCAGCGTGGTCTCAAGGTCACGCTGCAGAAGTTTGATCCGTATCTGAATGTCGACCCAGGCACGATGAGTCCATATCAGCACGGCGAGGTGTTCGTCACCGACGATGGTGCGGAAACAGACCTCGATCTGGGTCACTATGAGCGGTTCACCGATGAAAACCTGACTGTGAACTCCAGCGTCACCTCCGGAAAGGTGTACTGGTCTGTACTCAACCGCGAGCGCAGCGGCGAGTTCTTGGGCGGCACGATCCAAGTCATCCCGCACATCACAAACGAGATCAAAGAGCGCGTGTTCCGCGTCGGCAGGATCGATAATCCCGATGTGGTCATCACTGAGATCGGCGGCACAGTCGGCGACATCGAGTCGCAGCCGTTCCTCGAGGCCATCCGCCAGGTCGGCCAGGAGGTGGGGCGTCAAAACGTCATGTATATCCACGTTTCGCTGATCGTCTCGATCCCCGGCTCGCATGAGCTGAAGAGCAAGCCGACGCAGCATTCAGTCAAGGAGCTGCTGTCCATCGGCATTCAACCGGACGTCATTGTCTGCCGTGCTGACGCCGACATTCCGGACGATATCCGCAGCAAAATCTCACTGTTTTGCAATATCCCGCCAGAGAATGTAATTCCGAACCTCACTGCGCCGATCCTGTATGAAGTTCCGCTGCTTCTGGAGCATGAAGGGCTTGCCGATGTTGTCTGCAAGGGTCTGGGCCTGACGGAGCAGCGTCCGGATTTGAGCGAGTGGGAGGCCATGGTCGACCGTGCCAAGGCGCCTGGCCGCGGGCTTGTCACCATCGGCTTGGTCGGCAAATATGTGACGCTGCATGACGCGTATCTCTCTGTTGTTGAGGCACTGACGCATGGCGGCATTGAAAATGATGTCCAGGTCGAGATCCGCTGGGTCGATTCCGAGCTGGTCAACGATCAGAACGCGGATGAAATGCTTGCTGGCTGTGACGGTATCCTGGTGCCGGGCGGCTTTGGTGATCGCGGCATCGAGGGCATGATCTCTGCGATCCGCTGGACGCGGGAGAACCGGGTTCCGTTCTTCGGTATCTGCCTTGGTATGCAGATGTCGGTGGTGGAGTTTGCCCGCCATGTACTGGGGCTTGCAGACGCACATTCTGCCGAGTTCACCGAGGAGGGAAACAAGGTCATCGACCTGATGCCCGAGCAGCGTGATATCACCGCCAAAGGCGGCACCATGCGCCTGGGTGCTTATCCGTGCAAGGTGACGACTGAGGCATCCAACACGTTCCGTGCATATGGTGAGCCGGTCATTTATGAACGCCACCGTCATCGTTATGAGTTCAACAACGAGTACCGGGATGCCGTCACGCAGAAGGGGATGCTCCTGGCCGGTACCTCGCCGAACGACCGCCTGGTCGAGATCGTTGAGCTCGTCGACCATCCGTGGTTTGTTGGCGTCCAGTTCCATCCAGAATTCAAGAGCCGCCCCAACAAGGCGCACCCGCTCTTCCGCGACTTCATCGGCGCGGCCAAGCAGTATAAGAGCAATTAACTGCACAGCGGCAGCTCCCAATGGAGCTGCCGTTGCTGTTTTACCATTCGACCTGGGACGCATAGTAGAGGAATGTCTCCTCACCGTCGTCGCTGTAGTATGGGGCGGGATCGACATAGTCTCCCATCATTGTCTCCACTGGAAACCAGGATTCATACTGTTCCAGCGATTGCACATAAAGCGTAACACCATCCACATCAACCGCAACACTGCCGCTGTAGGTGTGGGAATATGTGGTCGAGCCGTAATACCGTTCAAATTCCTTTTCCCGTGTCAGGTTGGAATATTCGACCTCAAGCTCAAACGGAGCGGTGGAACAATAGAAGAACAGGCAGTCAATCGTATGCTGCGGCAGGTTTGTCATCATCATATAGGGCTTTGACGCCTCGGAAGAACCGGTCGTAGGATTCAGATAGTAATAGGAGGAATAATCCTGGTATCGGACGACCAGGCAATAGACTGGAGCTTCCGAATCAATCTTTGTTACCGTATGCCCTCGCAGCGCCGGATACAGCGGCTCGTCGTGGAGAGAAAAGCCGACGCCGCAGCGCATTTCGTCGCCGACATGCAGCTCGAAAAAGTATCCTGTATCACCCGGCCCATCCCCGGAAGATGCACAGCCGACAACGCTCACGCACAATGACAGCAACAGAACCAGCGAGAGACCTGTTTTACGGTGCATGTTATTCATATACCGCGAAACCGGACTCAAAGTTTAGTGTTGTACCACTGGCATTTACATATTTCATCTCAAATCCCTCCGATATCAAATAGTTTATATAATTATAATACATATAATACAATAACTAATTTCTGTAAAGTAGAATAATAATATATAAAGTTGTAAGAATTGAGTATATATGGAGCCTTACAACGATGTATCAAATCCATTTCCCGGGAAATACTTTCAAGGAAGTTATTTTCCGGAGGTTATTGCATGCAGTGCAAGGTGGAGATCTGCGGGATCAATACGTCTAAGCTGAAGGTACTAAAGAATGAGGAAATGCTTGAGCTGATGCGGCGCATGAAGCAGGGGGACGAGGAAGCCTGGCAGAAGCTCATCGAAGGGAACCTGCGCCTGGTGCTTTCGGTGATCCAGCGATTCATCAGCAGAGGAGAAAACCCGGACGATCTGTTCCAGGTCGGCTGTATCGGCCTGCTGAAGGCCATTAAGAATTTTGACGAGACGAAGCTGGTGCGCTTTTCGACCTACGGCGTGCCAATGATCGCAGGCGAGATCCGGCGCTACCTGCGCGACAACAGTGCCATCCGCGTCAGCCGGAGCGTCCGAGACACAGCCTACCGTGTCCTACAATGTAAGGAAGAAATGATCCGTGAGAACCAAAAGGAACCGACAATGGAGCAGATCGCAGATAAGCTGGAGCTTCCGGTCGAGGACGTCGTCTTTGCGCTTGATGCGATCTCGTCTCCGGTTTCGCTCTATGAGCCGGTCTATTCTGACGGCGGCGACCCGCTGACCGTGATGGATCAGGTCTGTGACAACCGCAACACGGACGAGCACTGGGTAGAAAATCTCGACCTGCAGCAAGCAATCAGCCGGTTGGGCGAGCGAGAGCGGCACATTCTGTCCCTTCGCTTTTTTGACGGAAAGACACAGATGGAGGTTGCGTCCGAGATCGGCATTTCCCAGGCGCAGGTCTCCCGTCTGGAAAAGAACGCCGTGCAGTCCATCCGCGCCTCGATCGCAGCACAGTAAAAGACCGCGGTTCGCGCAAGCGAGCCGCAGTCTTTTGTTTTAGATTTGCATTACCGTGTTCATTTCTTTTTGCACATTTTCCGGAGACAGTTGGATTTTCTTCCGAAATTCCCGCGGTGTACAGCCGCAGAAGCGCTTGAACATGGCGATAAAGTGATTGATGGAGGGAAATCCGCTGTCCTGCGCGATCTGGAGAATCGACGAATGCGTGTTGCAGAGTAGGAGCTGAGCCTGTGAAATGCGGAAGCGGTTGAGGAATTCGATGGGCGTGGCGCCAAGCACCCGTTTGAAAAGCCGGCAGCACTCGCCCTCGCTGATATTGGCGCACTCGGCCAGCTCCCTCAGCGTCACTTTCTTGCTGTAGTACAAATGAATATAAGTGATGATCTGATCGATCCGTATCTTGTCCATGGACAGCTCCGGCGTGTCGCTCTTGTAGTTGTTATTGCGGAGCAGAAGAACTGTGTTGAGCCAGACCTGGGCGGCCAGAGACTTGATCGACAACTCGTATCCAAAGTTCTTATACCGCAGGCTATCCCAAATTTCCAACATTGCATCCAGGACTTTTTTTGCGATCGGGTCTGCGCTGTGGAGCATCAAGCAGTTGCTGGATTTTGATGAAATATAAGGATCAGAAAATTTCATTGCGGTCGAACCGCCCGCACGGCCGCTGACAAAATCGGGTCTGACCAGAAACGACAGAAATTCAACCTCGCTGCTGCTCGGTGAAGCCAAATGAAAACGATTATAGTTCACAAAGAAGCCGTTTCCCGGCGAAATGGCGTATTGTTGGGCGTCGACTGTATATTCCAAGATGCCGCGCAGCACCAGGGAATACTGCATCATCGGATGCGCGTGGATGCCGACGCCCACACATCGCCAAGAATTGCACAGCTCAAAAGTAAAATCTGCAAAATAATTTTCCGACATTTCAGGAGAATCCGGATTGTCAATGATTCGTGTCGAATCGACAGGATTATAACTCAATTTTGATCTCTCCATTAAGATACGATTATTTATAGCTTTAAAAATGCTAGAATTTTAACGGATCAATGGTAATATTATAACCACTTTATTGGCGCTGCGTCAAGCTGAAATGATAAGTTTATGAATTTGAACATATTCACTAATTCATGGCGGAGCACAGCGAAGCGTCAATAGGATCACTTCAGAAAGGAAGAAGAAAAATGAGAAAAAGAATCATCAGCCTCCTTGTCTGTCTCTCCATGCTGCTCTGCGTCCTAGCCGGCTGCGGCGGTTCAGGCGATCAGACGACCGGCGACGGCGCCGCGCCTGACAGCAGCGCCGAATCGAATAACGGCGGTGCTCAATCCGGCGGCGGCAATGGCAATGTCCAGATCAGCGACGAGGGCGGCATCGAAGCGGACAATGCTGGAATTTCGGACGAGATCGTATCCGCCCGTGACAGTCTGATCGTCGGCGGCGCCGCAGAGCCGGGCACGCTCGACCCGATCAACCAGCAGTCCATGATCGTCTCGCAGATGGCGCACATTCTTTACAATACGCTGTTCACGCTGGACGCCAACTACAATGCGGTCGGCGACTTGGTCGAATCGTATGAGAACATCTCCGACACACAGTGGAATTTCAAAATCTACGAGGGCGTCAAATTCCACGACGGAACCGACCTGACAACGCAGGATGTCAAGGACACGCTGGAAATGGTTCGCACGAACGAGTATTCCAGTACCTATGTCGCTTCCATCGACAGCATCGAGATCATCGACGATTACAACTTCACGATCAACACAAAATACCCTGACACCTCGCTGCTGATGAACTTCTGCCAGGCGGGCACCTCCATCCTTCCGTCCGAAAAACTGGCCGAGGGTTGGGACTTCAACGCAAATCCCTGCGGCTCCGGCCCGTACAAATTTGTCGAGTGGAGCAAGGGCGACAGCCTGACCTTTGTCCGCTTTGACGACTATTTTAAGGGAACGCCGTATATCACGAATCTGACCTGGAAGTTTATCCCGGAAAGCTCCTCGCGCACCATTGCACTGGAGGCTGGCGAGATCGACTTCATCTTTGACCCTGCGACGATCGACCTCTCCACGCTGGATGCAGAGGAAGGCATCACCGTACAGGGCGTCGCATCTATGAACCTGATGCAGATCGCGTTCAATTATGAGGCGCTTGAATGGTGGCAGAACGCTGACGTCCGCAAGGCCATCAGCTATGCCATCGACCGTGATGCGATCGTTACCGCCGCGCTCAACGGCTACGGTTACCCGGCCTATGGCGTTGCGCCGAATGGCCTTGCTGGAGAAAACCTGACCAATTCCGTCACCGTGCGCGACGTCGACAAGGCAAAGGAGCTGCTCGCATCCTCCGGCTATGATCCGTCCGAGCTGAGCTTCACGCTGACGACGACCGAGGGTGAGCGCTCTCTGGTTGCTCAGGTCATCAAGTCCAACCTTGCCGAGATCGGCATCGATGTCACGATCGAGCTGAACGAGTCGGCGACCACCATTTCCGATTCGTCCCTAGGTAACTTTGAAGCATATATCATCGGCGTTGCGAACACCTCTGCCATCGACTATATCCGCCGTCTGTACCACTCCGACCAGATTGGCGCGCAGAATGTCTCCCGCTACCACACGGATGAGCTTGACGCCGAGATCAGCCGCATTGCTTCCATCCTGGATCCGGATGAGCGCGCGCAGGCTACCTATGATCTTGAGGGAGAGCTTGCCGAGCTTTGCATGTACGTCCCACTGTATAACGACATGGCGTTCCGCGCCTATAACTCCGATCTGCGCGGCGTCAATTTCAATGGCGCCTACTTCACGCAGTACCATCTGTTCTACTGGGCTGCTTGAGTTTGAGGCGCACACGCTGCCTTTTGTAATACTGGCTGGATCTGCGGCGCCTTGTCGGCGATGAGGCGCCGCAGAAACGTCCAATGCTTTCCTACGAAAGGATGTGAAGTCTGGATGCTGAAATACATAGTCAAGCGGCTGCTCTGGCTCATCCCCGTTATTCTGTGCGCAACGCTGATCGTGTTTCTGCTGATGAGCATGGCGCAGGGCGACCCCGCGCGTACGCTTCTGGGTGCGGAGGTGCCTCAGGAGACGGTAGATGCGCTGCGGGAAGAAATGGGTCTGAACGACCCGCTGCTTGTGCAGTACGGGCGCTATATGCTGGGCGTATGCCGCGGCGATCTCGGAACCTCGTATAAAAGCGGAGGCTCCTGCAGTGAGGAGATCCTCGCGCGCTTTCCAAACACGGCCAAGCTGGCCGTCGCTGCGCTGCTCCTGACGATTATCATTGCGCTTCCACTTGGCGTCATGGCCGCGATCAAACAAAACACTTTTTTTGATGGTTTCTGCATGGTGATTTCCATGCTCGGAATGTCAATGCCGATCTTCTGGCTGGGTCTTCTGCTGATGCTGCTGTTTTCACTGAAGCTCGACTGGTTCCCGGTTTCCGGGGCGGATGGCTTCAGCGCGATCGTGCTGCCGGCTGTTTCTCTCGCGTTCCAGTCGATGGCGAGTGTGGCGAGAACGACGCGCTCGTCCATGCTTGAGGTCGTGCGGCAGGACTATATTCGTACAGCGCGCGCCAAGGGTCTGCCTGAGCGCACTGTTATCGTCAGGCACGCTGTCCGCAATGGCCTTGTGCCGACGGTCACAGTCATCGGCATCCAGCTTGGCCATCTGCTGGGCGGCTCGGTGCTGGTGGAAACCGTCTTTGCCTGGCCGGGTATTGGCAGGCTGATGATCCAGTCCATCCAGAGCCGCGACATCCCGATGGTGGAGGGCTGCATTATCCTCTTTGCACTGATCTATGCGCTCGTCAATCTGCTTGTGGATCTCATTTATGCTGCAGTCGACCCACGGATGCGTACCCTGTTCGATTGAAGGAGGTCATGAAATGAGAAGTTCCAGTTCTGATATTTTAAGACGCCTCCTGAGAAACAAACTGGCGATCGCCGGCGGCCTCATTGTTTTGATCCTGATTTTCTGCGCGCTGACGGGCGATCTCTTTTTTGACTATGATACCGAGGTCATCAATCAGGACGTCATGATTCGTCTGCAAAAGCCGTCGGGCGAGCACTGGTTCGGCACCGACGATCTCGGGCGCGATGTGTTCGCCCGCGTCTACTACGGTGCAAAGTATTCCCTGTTCATCGCGGTGACGGTCAATCTCCTGAGTCTGCTCTGTGGACTGATCCTCGGCGCGATCGCCGGCTATTACGGCGGCTGGCTCGATATGATCATCATGCGTGTCATGGACGTCCTGATGGCGATCCCAAGCATGCTGCTCGCCATCGCCATCGTTGCGGCGCTTGGCTCAAACATGCGGAACATGATGCTGGCGCTGACGATCTCCGGCATCCCAACGTCTGCGCGAACCGTTCGCGGCGTCGTGCTGACGACACGCAACAATGAATATGTGGAGGCATGCAGAGCCATCGGCGCAAAGACCCGCACCATCATTGCCAATCACATTCTTCCGAACTGTATGGGGCCGATCATTGTCCACGTTACGCTGTATATGGCCGTCACCATTACATCGACTGCGGCGCTGAGCTTCCTCGGCCTCGGTATTCAGCCGCCGATGCCGGAGTGGGGGAATATGCTGTCGGCCGGAAGAACCTATATCCGCCAGTACAGCTACCTGACGCTTTTTCCGGGTCTTGCGATCGCTCTGACTGCGCTTGGGTTCAATATGCTCGGCGACGGCTTGCGCGACGCGTTTGACCCGCGGCTGAAGTGAGGAGGTGCGTTATGGCTGAAAAAGAATATGCGCTTGAAATCAGGGACTTGACGGTCGAATTCCACACGCACGACGGCATTGTCCAGGCGATCAACGATCTTTCGATCGGGATCGAGAAGGGCAGAACACTTGGCCTTGTGGGTGAGACCGGCGCAGGGAAAACAACGACGGCGCTGGCCGTCATGCGGCTGATCCAGATGCCGCCCGGCGTCATTGTGAGCGGCGAAGTCTTGCTCAATGGAGAAGATGTCCTGAAAAAGAGCCAGAAGGAAATGGAGAAGATCCGCGGCAAGGAAGTCTCGATGATTTTTCAGGATCCGATGACTGCGCTGAATCCGGTTATGACCGTAGAGGATCAGATCGCCGAGGTCGTTGCGCACCATGAGAGGATCAGCGAGAAGAAGGCGCTGCAGAAGGCGCATGAAATGCTCGAGATGGTCGGTATCCCGCGCTCGCGCGGGCGTGAATATCCGCACCAGTTTTCCGGCGGCATGAAGCAGCGCGTCGTCATTGCCATCGCGCTCTCGTGCAATCCAAACCTCTTGATCGCCGACGAGCCGACCACAGCGCTCGACGTTACCATTCAGGCGCAGGTACTCGATATGATGGTTAAGCTGCGCGAGGAGTATAGCACCTCGATGCTGATGATCACG
Organism: uncultured Oscillospiraceae bacterium; assembly: GCA_964544345.1. GTDB lineage: Bacteria > Bacillota > Clostridia > Oscillospirales > Oscillospiraceae > CAKTOF01. The sequence continues at coordinate 443 of CAZJBT010000062.1, read as the reverse complement.
CACGATCTCGGTATCGTCGCCGAGGTGTGTGATACTGTCGCTGTCATTTATGCGGGCCATGTCATTGAGTTTGGCACATTGGAGGATATCTTCGAGAACACGCGGCACCCCTATACGCGCGGCCTGTTTGACTCTCTGCCGAATCTTGAGGATCGCAGCCAGAAGCTCAAGCCGATTCCAGGTCTGATGGCCGATTCGCGCAACCTTCCGGCCGGCTGTGCGTTTAGTACGCGCTGCCGATTTGCCACGGAGCAGTGCCATGCCGTAAAGCCGCCGCGGATCTGGCGCAATGCGCATCACTACGTCGAATGCCACCTATATAACGAACAGAACATCGGAGAGGCGGTGATCGACCGTGAGTGAACCGCTGCTGACTGTCAAAAATCTGAAAAAGTACTTCAAGACCTCCCGCGGCATGCTGCATGCTGTCGACAACGTTACAT
>CAZJBT010000061.1:0-11912 GCA_964544345.1 uncultured Oscillospiraceae bacterium | reverse complement strand
GTCGAGCGCAGGTCGAGGTGATTGGTTGGCTCGTCGAGCAAGAGGATGTCTGTCTGCTCGAGCAGCAGACGAGCAAGGTTGACGCGCGTTTTCTCGCCGCCGGAGAGCGCGGCAAAATCCCGCTCGCGCATCGCCGCCGGAATGCCAAGACCATTACAGACCTTGTCGACGTTCATGTCCATCTCGTAGCCGCCGCCGGACGTGTAGCGCGCGAGCAGGGCGTCATACTGCTTGAGCACGGCGGTCGTGCTGTCCGCAGCCATCTCCTGCTCGAGCCGCTCCATCTTTTCGCGGATGGCGTCCAGCTCGCGAAAGGCCGTCCGCAGCACCGTCTCGACCGTGTATCCAGCCGGGTAGCGCGGGATCTGCGAGATCAGGCCGAGCTTCTTGCCGGGCGCGATCATGATATCGCCCTCGTCCTCCGTCAGCTCGCCGGTCAGCAGGCGGAACAGCGTCGTCTTGCCCGCGCCGTTTCGGCCGAGGATGCCGACGACCTCGCCGGAATCGACCGTAAATGTCAGTCCATCGAGAATATTTTTATCCTTTTCAAACGCTTTTTTCAGGTTTTGTACCGAAATGTCTATCATAGCGAATCTCCATTGGTCAGCTCCAGGAATTCCTCCCGGGTCAGCATAATATTGAGCGCATCGAGCAGGGCGTTCGCGCTCAGGTGCTCGGGCAGGCCGAGGCGGCGTTTCAGCGCGGCGCGGCGCGCGCTGCTGCCCGCGCCGGAAAGACCCGCGAGATAAAGATCGGCTTTCGTGATCGGCTTGCCCGCAGGGCGCTCCGCCTCGCCCTCGACCGCCGCGCCCGCGCGAAGCAGCGCATCCACGATCACCTCGGGCGGCATGCCCTCGACGCCGAGCTTGCCCTCCTTCCCCGGGCGGCGCTTGCGGCGCTCCTTCCCGGCCACGTCCGGAATGTAGGCGTGGAGCACGCAGTCTTTCGGCAGCGCACCCTTGAGGTAGCTGCGGATGACGAAGCCCGCTCCATCGGAATCCGTTAGGATGATCAGCCCGCGTTTCTCCGCCACAGCGCGCAAAAAAGCAAGCCGTTCCCGATCATTCATCACGCCGAAGCCGTCTGTTGTGAAGATCGGCGCGTCGACGATCTGTGAGAGGGTATTTTTATCGTACCGACCCTCGACCACGATGGCCTGTCTGATCTTAAGCACGGCCAGCCTCCTGCGCCAGGCGGACGAGCAGCAGCTCGAGCAGCAGCTCGGGGTCGTCCGCCGTGGATTTGAGACGGCAGTCCGTCTCCATGCACGCGAGCACGGCGTCGTCGCACCATTGCCGCGAAAAGCGCCGTGCCGCCGCCATGCTCCTCTGCGCGGCATAGGGCTTCACACCGCACAGCTTTGCGAGCGCGTCGGAGCCTTTTCCTGCGGCCAGAAGCGTATGCGCAGCGCTCATGCGCCGCAGATTCGAGCCGATGGCAGCAAGCACGGGGATCGGTTCGGTCTGCATGGCGAGCACTTCGGCGAGCTTGCGGAGCGCGCCGTCAAAGTCCCGTCGTGCGAGCGCATCCGTGATGTCGAACACCTGCGCGTCCAAACACTTCTCGACCACCATGTCGATGTCGGTCTTTTGGATCGCGTCGCCGGTCGCAAACGAGGCGACCTTCGCCACCTCGGAGACAATGGAGCCGAGCGTACCATCGGTCAAAAACACCAGATATTCCGCCAGCTTCGTGTCGATCTGCTTGCCTGCCTGCCGGAACCGGCGCACGATCCACGCAGCCAGCTCCGCCTGGCTCTGGCGAACAAACTCCACCACATGTGCGCGCTCTTTCAATACGGCCGTCAGCTTTTTCAGTCTCCCGTCCGGCTTGTACGCCACGGTGTCGAACACGAACACGAGGCAGACATGCTCCGGCAGGTCGCCCAGCAGCGCCGTCAGGCGCGTGCGCTCCGATTCCGACGCGCCAAACAGGTCATAGTCATCGACCTCGACCAGGCTGCGCTCGGCCATCATCGGCAGCGCCTCGACTGCGGCGGCGAGATCGTCTACATCCAACGTGCGCCCGTCAAAGCGATGGCTGTTGAACTCCGCCGCGGGGCCATCAGAAAACAGCGCACGCAGCTTATCCAAATAATATTCCCGCAGGTAGCTCTCCTCGCCATAAAAGAGGTAGAGCTGCGCGGGTTCGCCGGCGCGGAGCGCCGCCTTGAGTGCGGTGTACTCCCCGTCTCCGGTTTGCTTTTTCTGTGCCACCTTCCTACCTCCTGATGGTGATGCTGCCGCACTCGTCCGTGCGGAAGACAGCAGCGCCAGTCTCTTCAATGCGTGCAAGCGTTTCCTCGGCCGGATGACCGTAGCGGTTCTCGCCGACCGAGATCAGCACCACCTCCGGCGAAGTGTCGGCAAGCAGCCGCGCGCCAGTGGACGTCCTTGCGCCGTGATGCCCCGCAACGAGAACCTCAAGATCCGGGATCGTCTTCTGCGCGAGCAGATGGTTTTCCGTCGCAGCGTCCATGTCGCCGGTGATGAGAACATCGAACTCGCCTGACGTCGCCAGCGCGCTCAGCCCCGAATTGTTGTCACTGTCCGCTCCGATGGGCGCGAAAATGGTGATCGTCCCGGCGGAAAACGACAGCACAGTGTCGCTCATAACAACATATACCGGCACGCCGGCGGCGGCCGCCGCGTTAGCAACGGCCTGTTCGGCAGTATCATCCTCCGCCGGAAGCGGCAGATAGACCGCGCCGACTGAGACGCGGCGCAGCAGCGTCTCCACGCCGCCGATATGATCTTCGTCAAAATGTGTAAGGATCAGCGCTTCGATCGCTGCGTCGCCCGCGTCGAGCAGCGCCTGCGCACAGAGATCGCCCGGCGAACCGTCGCCGCCGCAGTCGACCACCGCTGTAAAGCTGCCAAACTGGAGCAGCGTACAAGCGCCCTGTCCGACATCGAGCGCGGTGACGCTGCCGCCGCCAAAGCGGGCGGAGAACGCGGCCAGCAGCAGGCTCGCCGCAAGTGTCAGTACAAGTGCGCACGCCGGCAATACCGGCCTGGCACGGAGCGGCCGGAACGCACACAGCAAAGCGATCACAACATAGGCAAACAGCAGCCACGCCGTCACAAACGGCGAAGCCGTGCTGAGCTGCGCGTATGGCGCCTGCGCCGCCAGATGCGCGGCGCCGAGGATATAACGCGCCAGCCACTTCGCCGCGAAAGCAAACGGCGCGGCAGCGGCGGGAAACAGCAGTGCGAGTGCCGCTGCGATCAGGCCAAGCACAAAGCAGCCCGAGACCGCGGGCAGCACAAGCAAATTAGCCAGCGGCGCGACCAGCGAGACGGTGCCGAACCAGTACGCCATCAGCGGTACGGTGAACACCAGCGCGCTGAGCGTGGTCGCAAGAATGCCGGTCAGGAAGCGCACGGCGGCAGCCAAATACCGGCACGCGCCGCGCAGGCGGCAAAACCAATCGGCTTTCGTGACCACGGCCTGCAGCCGGGTACAAAACAGCAGGATCCCCGCCGTCGCGGCAAACGAGAGCTGCAAGCCGGTGTTCGCAATGGCAAACGGGTTGACCACCAGCATCACAAGCAGCGCTGTGCCGAGCGAGGTCGGCGGATCGGCCTCGCGGCAAACAAGCGGCGCGGCGAGCGAGAACATATAGGTGATTCCGGCGCGCATCACGCCCGGTGTTCCGCCAATAAAGGCAATAAAGGCGGCAGCAGCCGGAATACCGACAAACGCAGCGATCCTCCGCCGCCCGGACAGCCCTGCGAGCAGAAATCCCAGCAGGATGGACACATGCATGCCCGAGACGGAAACAACGTGGTACACGCCTGCGGTCTGCAGGTCGCTCACCTGTTCCGCTGTGAGCTGCGATCTGCCGCCGGTCAGGAGCGCCGTCATAAATGGCGCAACATCCGCATCGAACACTGCGCCGATCTTCTCCCGCACCATCAAGCGCACAAGCGCGGGTCGGTCGCGCAACAAAACGCGCTCCGGACGCGTCAGCTCAAACGATCCGGTCAGTTCGGCCGTCAGCCATATGCCGCTCGCGTTGTAGTACAAGCTGTCCAGACCGGTCGAGCCGGTCACGGCAGTGAGCAGAGCGGGCGCGGTGATCCGATCGCCGGGCCGCAGATTCGCCACATCTCCTCTCACATACAGCCGGATCTTTACGGTATGCCCGGCGAGCTTGGTGCGGATGATCACGGAGCTGCCGTACTTCAACTGCTCTGGCATGTCACAGACCGTGCCGTCGAGCACCTCCACCTCCGCCGCCGCGTCGAGCACCGGCTGATAAAACGCCAGGCGGAACACCATACACCATGCGAACCCCGCGGCAAGGCCGAGCAGCGCAACGACTGCGCAGCGAAGCCTCCTCCGCCGCAGCGCGAGCAGCACGCCGGCTGCAGCGGCGCAGACAGCGCACAGCGCATATGCGGCGGCGGGCGGCAGCACATAGACAAAAAGCGCGCAGGCCGCCGCGAAGGAAAACGCCGTCCACGTCAGATACCGCATCAGCACACACCACCCGATGTCTTGTCCATACGATCCCTCCGCACGGCGCGCCTTCCGCCGCATTTCGCCTGTCTCCGGTATTTTAACACAGTCCGAGCCGCAAGTAAACCGGCGAAGCGGGAAAGAAATTACTTGCATACAAACAAATTCCCGTCTATACTATACCAGAATCGGAAATCTGATCTGAAACAGGAGGTACCTCCATGCAATTGTTTGTCCGCGACAGGCGGTTTTACAAAACGATGCTGGCCATCGCGATCCCGATCTCCCTGCAATCCCTGATTTCCTTCTGCGTCAACCTGATCGATACGATCATGCTCGGCCAGCTCGGCGAGATCGTGCTGTCCGGCTCCTCGCTCGCGTCGAGCTTCTATTTCATCATCAGCACGGTCTGCATGGGGCTCGGCGGCGGCGCGGGCGTCATTACCGCGCAGTACTGGGGCAAGAAGGAGGTCGGCGCGGTTCGCACCATGACCGCCATCTGCATCAAGATCACGATCGCCATCTGCGCGGCGCTCGCGGTGGTCAGCGCCGTGCTCGCCACGCCGATCATGCACCTGTACACGTCCGATCCCGAGGTCATCGCCGCCGGCGCGAGCTATCTGCGTGTGCTGGCTATCACAGTGCTCTTTTTCGGGCTGTCTTCTTCGCTGACGCAGATCCTGCGCTCGGTCGGCATCGCGCGGCCGCCAATGTTCGCGAGCCTCGGCGCGTGTGTGGTCAATATTTTCTGCAACTGGGTCTTTATCTTTGGAAAGCTCGGCTGCCCTGCGATGGGCATCGTCGGCGCAGCCTGGGGAACGAACTGTGCGCGTCTTTTTGAGTTTCTCATTATCTTTCTCTGCCTGCTGCGCGACAAGAAGATCGGCTTCCGCCTGCCGCATCTGGCGCTATTCGACCGCGACATCTTCCGCCGCTTTGTCAAGGCGGGGATGCCAGTACTCGTTTCCGATCTCGTCTACACCATCGGCAACCAGCTCGTCACCATGATCGTCGGCCACTGCGGCCCGCTCTTCACAGCCGCGAACTCCATTGCCAACCAGGTAAGTCTGGTGCTGCACGCGCTGTTCATCGGCGTGGCCAGCTCATCGTCCACGCTCGTCGGCAACGCAGTCGGCGCAGGGGAATACAAGCGAGCCTATGACGAGAGCACGACCTTCCTGGTGCTCTGCACGCTGCTCGGCGCAGTCAGCTCGGCGCTCCTGCTGATCTTCCGGACGCCCGTGCTTGACATCTTCAAGGTCACAGAGGAAACGGTGGGCTATGCACGTCAGATGCTCACGATCCAGGCGTTCTTGCTCGTCATCACGCCGAGCGCCGCAGCGCTGTCCAAGGGCATCCTGCGCGGCGGCGGCGACACCAAGTTCCTGATCCTCGGCGACACGATCTCCACCTATGCAATGGTGCCGTTCGGCATGCTGGCCGCATTTGTGCTCGATCTCCCGATCTGGGTCGTGTATCTCGTACTCAAACTCGATATGGTCGGTCGCTTCGCGATCTGCTTCATTCGGTTTCTTTCAAAAAAGTGGATCAAGAACGTCACCCTTGAGGGCGGCATGCAGGCCGTTGAACTCTAAGCATAAAGTAAAAGCTGCCGCGGACGCATCCTCCGCGGCGGCTTCTTTATCGGATCAGTCTTTCGATCTCAGCGACGACCTGCTGCACCTCCGCGTGAAAGGCGCGCGCAGAGACACGCAGCGCGCCGTGACCCAGGATAATGACCTGCTCCATGCCGTCCGACGTGGCGACGCGGACGCGGCGCTTTCCACGAAGCTCATGGGTCACGCGCTCGATGTACTGGTCGGCTGTTTCGGCCTCCTTCGTGTAGACGATCGTGATGTTGTGGTACGGCTCGACCGAACCGTGGTTCCCCTTGACCTTATACGCGTCGAATACCAGGATCAGCTCGCATTGGCAGTAGCCCTGATAATTGCAGAGGATATCGGCCAGCTTCGTCCGAGCGGCCTCGAGATCCTGCCGAGCCAGCGCGGCTAGCTCATCCCAGGTGAAGATGATGTTGTAGCCGTCGACAAGCAGATATTCCGGTCCCTGCGGGGTCGGCGCAGCGCGGTAGGGCTTTCCACTCTCCGCCGTCTTTTTCGCCGGCTCCATCGCCGTCAAACGGCGTCGCACGGGGCCATAGGTGCGCTCAAAGATGCGGAGCAGCTCCTCATCGGTCGCAAGCATGCGAACGTAATCCTCCGCGCGGCGCGGCGCGCGCTCCTCTGCGCTGTCTCCGCGATCCAGACGCAAGCCGCTGTCCACATGGGCGCGCGCCGGCACCTCGTTCCACTTGACGATCGTGCCCGCGCCATGCGAGCAAAACACAGAATCAGCCGTGTTCTCCACATCCGCGTCACAGTCGTAGCCGATGGCGGCGATGACCGCATCAGGATCGGCGCACGGCGCGTAGCCCTGCACACGCAGGCTCAGGTGGCCGCGGCCATGCGTATAGGCCGTCATCTCGGAGCTGTAGCCGCGTAGCGCCGCCACAGGCGCGCAGCCCTCGAGCACGGCGAACTCGCCGATCGTCTCCGGCGGATGATATTCTCCGCCGAAGCGCTGCAGATCGGTCATGGCGCGGCCGACCTGCTCCGCCGGCACCTCGAGCCGGTAGGCATACCACGGCTCGAGCACCACGCTCTTGGCCGAGCGGAGCCCCTGCCGCACAGCGCGGTAGGTGGCTTGGCGGAAATCACCGCCTTCGGTGTGCTTTTCGTGCGCCCTACCGGCGACGAGCGTAATGCGAAGATCCGTGATCGGCGAACCGGTCAGTACGCCAAGGTGCGTTTTTTCTGCGAGATGCGTCAGAATCAAGCGCTGCCAGTTTCGATCTAGATCGTCCTCGCGGCAGTCGCTGAAAAATTGGAGACCGCTGCCGCGCTCGCCCGGCTCGAGCAGCAGATGGACTTCCGCATAGTGGCGGAGCGGCTCATAGTGGCCGACCCCCTCGACCGGTTCGGCGATGGTCTCGCGATAGACGATGCCGCCGCGGCCAAAGCCGACCGACACGCCGAAGCGGTCAAGGAGAACGCGGCGCAGCACCTCGAGCTGCACCTCGCCCATCAATTGGACATGGATCTGCTGGAGCTGCTCGTTCCAGACGACGCGAAGCTGCGGATCCTCCTGCTCGAGCTTGCGGAACAGGCCAAGCGCCCTATGCGCGTCCAGCCCCTCCGGAAGCTCGGCGCAATAGGTCAGCACCGGCTCGAGCACGGGTCGCTCTGCATCGCGCTCCGCGCCGAGACCCTCCCCGGGGTAGGTCTGGCTCAGACCCGTGCAGGCGCAGACCATGCCCGGCTCTGCACAGTCGACCGTCCGATACTTTTCACCGGAGTAGATACGGATCTGATTGACCTTCTCCGTCCAGCGCTCGCCCGCACGGGTCGTCCCGGTCAGCGCTGTGCGAACAGGCAGGCTGCCACCTGTCAGCTTCAGGTAAGTCAGCCTCGCGCCCTGCGCATCCTCTGCGATTTTGAACACGCACGCACCGAAATCATCAAGACGGGGCGGCTCCGCCGTCCATTCATCCAGGAGCGTCAGCAGCTCGTCCACACCGTCGAGCCGGAGCGCCGAACCAAAGCAGCATGGGAACACGCGCCGCTGCGCGACAGCATGGCGGAGCGCATCCGGCTTCGGCCGCCCCGTCTCCAGCACCTGCTCCATCATCGTCTCGTCACACAGGGCGAGCTGCTCATAGAACGCCGCATCCCATGGCACGCCGAAGTCTACGCAGCCATCGCCAAAGCGCGCCCGCAGCTCGTTCAGGAGCCGTGCTCGATCCGCGCCGGGCAGATCCATTTTGTTGACGAACACAAGGGTGGGGATCCCATACCCGGCGAGAAGCTCCCAGAGGGTCTCGGTGTGGCTCTGCACACCGTCCGTGCCGCTGATGACCAATACGGCATAGTCGAGCGCCCGCAGCGTTCGCTCCGTCTCAGCAGAAAAGTCGACATGACCCGGCGTGTCAAGCAGTGTGAACGCCGTCTGCCCATGTAAAAATTCCGCCATCTTGGAAAAAATCGTGATGCCGCGGTCGCGCTCGATCGCATCCGTGTCCAAAAACGCATCGCCGTGGTCTACGCGCCCGAGCGTGCGGATCGCACCCGCGCGGAACAGCAGCGCCTCGGAAAGCGTCGTCTTGCCCGAGTCCACATGCGCCAAAATCCCAATGACCAGTCGTTTCATCCGCTTCCCCTGCCTACGTGTTTTTTCCTATCATAGCACGAAAACCGCCGGTTGGATATGGTTTTGTTTTCCTGCTCTTTCTTAAACTTTTTAGCGTTTCGCAAGATCGATCCAAGTAAAAAGCCGCCTGTGTTCTTCAGAACACAAGCGGCTTTTTCTCACGACATAAATCCGTACAGATCCTCTTCCGTGAGGATCGCGCTGCCGGCAGGCGGCGCGGCGGATATCTGCTGTGGAGCCGCGCTCAGGTCGGCACGAACGGATAGCTCGAGCTTGGCCTCGTTCTCCTCATGAATCAGCAGCGTCAGCGAAAACGCAGTCCCGCTCAGCGAGAACGTCCCTCATACAGCATATCGCTGTAATAGCCATCCTCACGCATGTGGAACGAACCGGATACGGCGGTGTCCGAAACGATGAGCCTGATATCCAGCTCCTGATAGTCATAATAGGAATCCCTGGAAGGCAGCTCGCCATAGGCCGCCATCTCATAGTCGTCTCGATCCATATGCAGCGTCCAGGTATCGCCCTGCCGCGTGAAACAGCCGTCGCCAAACAGCGCCGCCAACTCCTCCGGCAGATCGTCCCAGCCGATCAGACCGATCAGCTCCTCCGGATCCAGCGCAAGCTGGAGCCGCGCATGTTCCGGCGCGCCCATCTCCCGCATCAGCACAGGGCAGTACAGGTACATCACGCCCTCGTCGAGGTTATAGATGACCTCGTCTGTGAGGTTGGAAAACGGCGTGAGCCGCGCCGTGTCATCCCCGTATAAGTACGGATCGTCCAGATACAGCTCCAGCAGCGCGCCGAGGTCAAGCTGCATGGTCAGGTGCTGAACCTGGCCGCCGCTGACCAGCGTCATGCTTCCGCCAAACGTGCTCGTCGTATCGCCATCGAGCGTACTGAACTGCGTGAGCGTCGCGGCAAACTGAAGCGCCAGCTTCCAAGGCTCTGACCCGGCCGTCATTTCCAGAGCCAGCGCGCGGTTGAGCACCGTAAAATCCTCATCGAGCACAGCCGCGACAGAATCACGATGCAGCACCACGGCGGTCTGAAACCTGCCGTCCCAGAACACGTCGCAGCCGAGCGCCTCGGTCAGGAATCGCACCGGCACGAAGGTCACACCGTCCTTCTCATAAGGCGTGCAGTCCATCTGCACGGTCTGCGTTCCCGCCTCGGTCAGGTACCGACAGCACGCTGCTGCCGACGCTGCAGCGTAGCGTCACATCGCCCACCGACGCGGTCAGCACAGCGCTACCAGGCTCACTGATCGACTGCGCACCAAGTGCCTTCATCAGCTCGTCAAACGGCACATAGACGCGGCCGCCGATCTTAACGGGCTGCGCAGTCTCGAACGAAATATAGCTGCCATTGAGCATGACGCCGACGGTGCTCTCCGGCGCGCCGAGCTGCGCGCGCAGCTCAGCCACCCGTAGCGCCTCTCTCTGCGTATAATACAGCATTCAGAGCGCGCTGTCGTCGATCCAATCTGCAAAAAACTCCATCTCGGTGACGCCGAATTCCTCCAGCATCTCATCTGCCGAGTCAAAGCCCATCTCTGCGCTGATGTCTTCCGCTTCGGCGCGGAGACGGGTCAGCTCATCCGGGTTCGCGGCGAAATAGGCGGCCAGCCAGTCCGTGTAAGCGATATCGCTCGCTGCCGCAGCAGCGTCCGTCCCGGTCAGGGCGGTCGTCACCAGCACATGATCCGACGCAGCCGCCGGGACAGCCATCACGCCGAGCAGCAGCGCAAGCGCCAGAACCAGCGCGCTCAATCTGTTCCGTTTTGTCCTCATGCTGTATCCTCCCATTTTTATCCGCAGCGTCCAATTCATTCCCAATTCCACGATACCATTTTCTCCGCAGCGTGTCAAGCGAAAGCGCGCCCGGCATGCATCTGCATACCGGGCGCGGCGAGAATTCAATTGAAGCTGCCGAGCGTTTTACCGCCGAGGACATGGAAGTGCAGGTGCTGCACCGTCTGTCCAGCGGTCTCTCCGCAGTTGGTGACGATGCGGAAGCCGCCCTTAAAATCCAGCTCTCTTGTGAGCTTCGCGATGACCTCAAAGATATGGCCGACGACGGCGGAATTGTCCGCCGTGACCTCAGCCGCCGAGGAAAAATGCTGCTTTGGCACAACGAGGAAATGCTGGGGCGCAAGCGGCTCGATGTCGTAAAACGCGCAGCACTGTTCGTCCTCATAAATGATGTTCGACGGGATCTCACGGTCGATGATACCACAGAATACGCAATCCATTTTCACACCTCCTCAGGCTTTCACATGCTCGGCCACGAAGTCGTCGATCGTGGCGAGCGCGTCGTCGATCTTCAGCACATCCTTGCCGCCGCCCATCGCGGACTCAGGCTTGCCGCCGCCGGAACCGCCCGTGATCTGTGTCACCTGGCGGATCAGATCGCCGGCCTTGATGCCCTTGGCCACTGCCTGCTTGCCGCAGGAGGCATGGAATGTGATCTTCTCCCCGGAGAAGGCGGCAAACACAGCGACCGACGTCTCGTCCTTATCGCGGAGCAGATCGCCCATCTTGCGCAGCGCGTCGGCCGACTGATCCTGCAGCGTAGCGGTGATGATGTGGAGACCCGCGACCTGCTTGGACGCGAACAGGAATCGCTCGACCTCGCCCGCCATCAGGCGAGACTGCAGCTTCTCCATGTTCTGGCGCAGCTCCTTCATCTCTTTGATCTGTCCCTGCGCCTTGTGCAGCAGCTCGGCCGGCGCAGTCTTCATTGTCTCGGCCAATTCGAGCAGCGCGCGGTTCATCTTCTCGGCCTCAAGCAGGACGGCCTTGCCGGTGATCGCCTCGATGCGGCGGACGCCGGATGCGATGGAGCTTTCGGACTTGATGCGGAACAGGCCGACCTTCGCTGTATTATCAAGGTGCGTGCCGCCGCAGAACTCCATCGACTTGTCTCCCATGGAGACGACGCGGACGGTGTCGCCGTACTTCTCGCCGAACAGCGCGGTCGCGCCGAGCTTCTTCGCCTCGTCCACCGGCATGACCCGCGTCTCGACCGGCAGGCCATCGAGCGCCCACTCGCACACGAGCGACTCGACACGCAGCAGCTCCTCCGGCTCTATTGCGGAGAAGTGTGTGAAATCAAAGCGCAGATGATCCGGCTCAACCAGCGAGCCGGCCTGCTGGATGTGGTCGCCCAGCACCTGGCGCAGCGCAGCCTGGAGCAGGTGCGTCGCCGAGTGCGCGCGCATGACAGCCTTGCGGCGCTCC